>JBPCJW010000140.1:0-16914 GCA_051004915.1 Ilumatobacteraceae bacterium | reverse complement strand
GCTTCGGACGGTTCGTCACGTGTCGCGACGACCAAGGGGTTGCCTTTGGGCTCCACGAGCCGAGTTGACGGACGGTCAAGGGACGTCGGCGGGCGGGTGACGGTGACTAGGAAGGCGGTATTCTCCTGTCGCCCCGGAAGTGCAGGGGGCGACAAGCATCGGATTCGTGACCTCTCAGACCCCGGAGGTGCCTGATGCTGACATGTTCGAGCTCTTTGGTATCGACGTCGGCGCAGTGACCCCTGCACGTACGTGGGGAGCTCGATCTGGTGACCGCGCCGGTCCTCGCGGAACGCCTGCGAACCGTGACTGCGGGCCGTCGAGGCGACGTGGTCGTCGATCTTGAGCGCGTCGCCTTCCTCGACTCGACGGCGCTGAAGGTGCTTGTCGAAGGCCAACAACGATTACATGCGGACGACCGTCGGTTGATGGTGGTGAACCCGTCAGCGTTCGCTGAGCGGGTCTGACGATCAGCGGGGTCGCCGAAATGTTCGACGCCGGGATGCCGTCGACGGGTGCCGTGGCGGACTGACGTTCACCCCCATCCGCTAGCAGAGCGTCTCGGTCCAGATGACGTTGCCGGTTGGTGTCGGGTCCCAACCCCAGTGGTCGGTGAGCGCGGCGACCAACCGCAAGCCTCGTCCGCCGATCCCGTCGCCGTCGCTGGCGGACGGAGCAACCGGTGGGACCTGATCCTGGTCGTGCACTTCGAGTCGCAAACGGCCGTCGTCAAACGCCGCTCGGACGTCGGGGCCGGACCCGGTGTGGATCACGGCGTTGGTGACCAGCTCGGAGATCACCACCAGCAGATCTCTCTGATCTGGCGGTCAGGTGACTCCGGCGAGCCACTCGTGAAGGGCCAGACGTGCTCGACGTGGGCCAGCACCGTCGACTCCAGCGTGAGACGCAAGCTGTTCTCCGCCAACGCGGCCTCCTCGCGTGCGCGACTGCTACTGGCCGTCTAGCCTCCCCGCGGCGTCGGTGATACCGGACGTGAATCGACACCCGTTGTGAATGCGACCAAGCGGACTGGTCGACGACACAGAGCCTCGCCTCGCCCTTTGCGGACCGGCCTCCACCACGCTGACACGATTCGGTCGAGCGAATGCGCCGACCGGGAGCACGCGGACTCCGCATCACCGGCCGACGCAACGAACGTTACCCGTCGGTGCGATCGTTGTCACCCGAGGCGTGGCGTCCATCGCTGCGCTGCGACGCCCGGACGCCCGGCGGAGGCGTCCACGGGGGTCGCTAGCGAAATGGCACGCTACGGGCGACGCCAACCCTTCCGCCGCTGTTCAAGGTCGCCGACAGCACTGTCATCTGCGTCGGCGGCCCGCCGGACGGCGGGGACGATGGGTGGCGGCGACGTTGCTCGGGGGCGTGGCGTTCGTGACGATCCTGCCGACGGATCTGCGCCGCAGGTTCGATTCGTCGTTCCTCTTCGACGCCGGCTGGGACGTGTTCGGCGCAACCGTGCTGTCATGCGTCGTCCTCGGGGTCTGCGCCCTGGCGTTCCTGATCGCTCGCCGTCGTGACTGGCTGATGGTCGTCCTCCCGGCCGTCGCGTGATCGCCATCTGGGCGGTGTTCAGGACCCGTGACATCTATCCCCGCTTTCTCATCTGGCTCGTTCCGGGTGTCGCTGTCGCCGCGGCCTGGGCAGTCGCGAAAAGCGCGATGGTCGGCCGTCCCGGCAGTGCTAGCGACTGCCGCCCATGGCCGCCGTCTCGTGGCCGGTACGGGATTTTGGCATCCCGGAGGCCGCCGCCCTCGTCGACGCGGCGCGAGAGCGTGGGTACTCCGTCTGCACGATCGGGTCCGAAGCGCTGCGGGCCTACACCAGACCCGGCACGGAGTTCAGGGATGATCGGGACTGCGACGTTGTCGTCGCCATTGGCAGCCGGCGACCGGTGGGGTACGACGAGACCGTCGCCGCGCTGCCATACCGCGCGACGCTGGGAAGCGTGCCGGTTGCGGCCGCCATCGATGTGACGACCTGGCTCGGCGCCGCCGACAGCTGAAGCTCACGGCCTACCCTGATGAGATGCCCAGGCGTTCGGCGTCAGCCGTCCTGACGCCGCCCAGGTCGGGAGGGCTCGACCTGTGAGGCTGACGACTCGATCACGGTCGATCGCCGGCAAGCGCGCTCTCGTGACCGGCGCGGCCAGCGGCATGGGCCGGGCGACGGCGCACCTGTTCGCGGACGAGGGCGGTCGAGTCGCCGTGGTCGACCTGCACCAGGACGGCGTCGACGACGTCGTCGAGGAGATCGTCACCGTGCACGGTGAGGAGGCGGCGATCGGGCTGGTCGCCGACATCGCCAGCGCCGGCGCCATCGACCGGCTGGTCGCCGACGTCGTGGACCGCCTCGGCGGCCTCGACCTCCTCGTCAACAACGCCGGCGTGGCCAGCATCACGTCCGCGTTCCAGGACCCCGACGAGTTCATGACCAACTGGGACCGCACGTTGGCGGTCAACCTCACCGCCCACGCCCACCTGATCCGCGCCGCCCTGCCGGCGCTGATCGCCAGCGGCGACGGGCGGATCGTCAACATCGCCTCGACCGAGGCGATCGTGACGACCGGGGGGATGGCGGCCTATGCCGCGTCAAAGGCGGGGGTCGTCGGGTTGACGAAGAGCTTCGCCGTCGAGCTCGGTCGGCATGGCGTGACGGTCAACTGCATCTGTCCCGGCCCGATCACGACGGGGATGACGGCGTCGATCAGCGATGCCGACAAGCAGACGTACGCCAAGCGGCGGGTGCCGCTGCGCCGCTACGGCGAACCGGAGGAGGTTGCCCACATGACGCTCAACCTGTGCCTCCCCGCGTCCAGCTTCGTCAACGGCGCGATCATCCCCGTCGACGGCGGGATGTCCATCCGCCACACGTAAGGCGCGAGGAACATGCGATGAGCGATGAGTGGCGTCAGACCACTCACCGCTCATCGCGCACGGTCCGGTCGTCGGCGCGGTGAGCGATGTGCGTCGCAGGACCACTCATCGCTCATCGCGCTGGTACGCGGCGGCACCCGGCGGGACGGCCGGAGCTGCGGGTCGTAGCCTGCGTCGGTGCGCCTCTCGCCGTCGCGGTACCGGCAGGTGACCGTCGTGGCGCTTGGGTTGTTGATCGCCATCGTCATCACCGGTGCCGCTGTGCGACTGACCGGGTCGGGGCTCGGGTGCGACGACTGGCCGAACTGCAACGACGAGCGGTTCGTCGACGTGTCGTCCGGGCACGCCGCGATCGAGCAGGTCAACCGCCTGTTCACCGGTCTCGTCGCCGTCGCGGTGATCGCCGCGGTGCTCGGCTCGCTCGTCCGCCCACCCCGGCGGCGCGACCTGACCTGGCTCTCGCTCGGCCTCGTGGCCGGTGTCGTTGCCCAGGTCGTGCTCGGCGGGTTCACCGTCCTCGTCGACCTCCACCCGCTCGCCGTGCAGGGCCACCTCCTGCTGTCGATGGTCCTCGTCGCGACCGCCGTGATCCTCGTCCGAAGGGCCGGCGAACCGGACGACGCAGCGCGTCACAGCACCGTCACGACCACTTCCCGCCGGCTCACCTGGGCCCTCGCCACCGGGACCACCCTGGCGATCGTCACCGGGACGGTCGTCACCGGGGCAGGGCCCCACGCCGGCGACGAGGAAGCGCAACGCTTCGCCGTCGACATCTCATCGGCGGCGCGGATCCACGGCGCCACCGTGATCGTGACCCTGTTGCTCGGCCTCGCGATCGCCATCCTGCTCCGTCGCGACGGTGCCGATCGACGGGCGCTGCAGCGACCGCTCGAACTGTGGATCTTCATCGGCGCACTGCAAGCGGCGATCGGCTACACGCAGTACTTCAACGAGATCCCGGCACTGTTGGTCGCAGTGCACGTCGCCGGCGCCACGGCCCTCTGGGCGATCACCGTGTGGTTGGTCACATCCACAAGCGCGACGACCACACCCGTGGCGAGGGATGGACGCGCCGCGTCGAGCGGTCTTGTAGGTTCTGCCACCGCATGACAGGGCAGGCGGGCAGGCCCGCGAGCGGCCGGGCGCGATTGGGTCTGGCGGTGCTCATCGCCGTGCTCGCCCTGCTCGGCCTCGGGCTCGGCTCGGGCAGCCCGGTGTCCGCCCAGGAGGAGGAGCCGCCGCAGCAGATCCAGGGGTGGGTGTTCAACGAGTTCGAGGACGAAGGCGAGCGTGTCCGCGATCCGGTTCCCGACGTGCGGATCCTCGTCGAGACGGAGACCGGGGAGCTGGTCGGCGAAGGTGTCACCGACGCCGACGGCACGTACTCGGTTGGGCTCGCCGACCCTGGCACCTACGTCGTGCGCATCGACCAGGAGTCCCTGCCCGAGGGCATCGGCGTCGAGGAGGGCGAGGACTCGTTCACCAAGACCGTCTCGCCCAACGGCACCCAGACCCAGGTCTTCTTCCTCGGCGAGGACCTGCGCACCGTCGAGGGTAAGTGGGCGCTCCTTCCACAGACGCTCGCCAACGGCTTGAAGCTGGCGATGATCATCGCCATCACCTCGGTCGGGCTGTCGCTGATCTACGGCACGACCGGGCTGTCCAACTTCGCCCACGGCGAAATGGTCACGTTCGGCGCCATCGTGGCCTTCTACCTCAACCGCACCTATGAGTTGCACATCATCGTCGCCGGCGCGATCGCGATCGTCCTGACTGCCGTCATCGGCGCGGCGCAGGAACTCGGCATCTGGCGACCACTGCGCCGCCATGGCACCAGCCTCACCTCGATGATGATCGTCTCGATCGGTGTCGCTCTGGCCGCCCGGTACTTCTACCTCTTCATCTACGGCGGCGCAACGGAGGCCTACGGCCAGTACACGTTGCAGCGCGACCCTGTCCGCATCGGCCCGGTCGACCTCGCCCCGCGGTCGCTGTGGGTGATCGGCCTCTCGGCGGCGGTCATCGTCGCCGTCGCGCTGTTCCTCCTGCGCGCCCGCTTCGGCAAGGCGATCCGCGCCGTGTCGGACAACCCTGACCTCGCTTCTTCCAGCGGCATCGACTCGAACCGGGTGATCCTCATCGTCTGGGTCATCGGCGGTGCCCTGGCCGGGCTCGGCGGCGTGTTCTACGGCCTCGAGTTCGGCGTGCGCTGGGACATGGGCTTCACGCTGTTGCTGCTGATGTTCGCGGCGATCACGCTCGGCGGGCTGGGCAACCCCTTCGGGGCACTCGTCGGCAGCCTCGTCATCGGCATCTTCGTCGAGCTGTGGACGTGGATCGTGCCGGACGCCAACGACCTCAAGACGGTCGGCGCCCTCGTCGCGCTCATCGTCTTGTTGCTGATCCGGCCGCAGGGCCTCCTTGGAAGTCGCGAGCGCGTCGGATGAACTGGGACCTGATCTTCTGGAACGCGATCTACACGAGCATCAACGCCGCGGCCGCGGCCTACTGCTTGATCTCGGTCGGCCTCAACGTCCATGTCGGCTACACCGGACTGCTCAACTTCGGCCAGGCCGGCTTTGCTGCCGTTGGCGCCTACGCCTTCGCCGTCCCGGTCTCGGAGTACGGCTGGGAGTGGTGGGCGGCGATACCGGTCGTGCTCGTCGGCTCCGTCCTGTTCGCCCTGCTGCTCGGCCTGCCGACGCTGCGCCTGCGCGCCGACTACCTCGCCATCGTCACCATCGCGGCGGCCGAGATCGTGCGCTTCTTCCTCAACTCGACGCGCTTCACGGGGCTGACGGGGGGCAGCAACGGCAAGAACGGTTGGACGGGGTTCTTCTCCGACATCAACCCGTTCGCCGACGACGCCCGGTACCACCTCGGCGCCCAGGTCATCGATGGCTACCGCCTGTTCATGCTGCTGCTCGGCTGGGGCTTGGTGCTGGTCTTCTCGCTCTTCGTGTGGGCGTTGATGCGCAGCCCGTGGGGTCGCGTGCTGAAGAGCATCCGGGAGGACGAGAACGCGGCCAGGGCGCTGGGCAAGAACGTCCTCGCCTACAAGATGCAGAGCCTCATCTTGGGTGGCCTGATCGGCTCCGTCGGCGGCCTGATGTTGAGCGCCCAGACGCAATCGGCGCAGCCCGGCCAGTTCGCCACGACCCTCACGTTCTTCTGCTACACGATCATCATCATCGGTGGTCTGGCCAGGGTGAAGGGCCCGATCATCGGCACGATCATCTTCTTCTTCATCATCCAGTTCGTCGACAACCTCCTCAACCAGGCGACGCGCCTCGACAAGTTGCCCGAGTGGCTGGTCGACGAGAACAACTACAGTGTCGTCAAGTTCATCATCGCCGGCATCGCCCTGTCGATCCTCGTGGTCTACCGGCCGCAGGGCATCTTCGGTGATCGGCGGGAGCAGGTGTTCGATGTCCGTTGACCCCATCACCGCCGACGACGCGGCCGTCGACGCGACCATCGCGCCGGCGGTCGACACCGGGCCAGGTGTCGCCAAGCCCGACCCGATCCTCGTCGCCGACTCCGTGCGGCGGCGCTTCGGTGGTCTGGTGGCCGTCGACGTCGACCACGCCGAGCTGCAGCGCAACCAGGTCACGGCGCTGATCGGCCCGAACGGCGCCGGCAAGACGACGTTCTTCAACCTGCTCACCGGCTTCGACGAAGCCGACACGGGGACCTGGTCCTTCGACGGAAAGGAGGTCGAGGGCGTCGCCCCCCACCGGCTGGCCCGTCTCGGCATGGTCCGCACCTTCCAGCTGACCAAGGCGCTGGCCCGCCTCACCGTCATCGAGAACATGCGCCTCGGCGCCGGCGGCCAGCGCGGTGAGCACTTCTGGGCGGGTCCGTTCCGCTGGCTGTGGAAAGGCCAGGAGAACGAGATCACGGAACGCGCCGACGCGCTGCTCGACCGCTTCCGCCTGACCCACATGCGCGACGAGTTCGCCGGGAGCCTTTCCGGCGGCCAGCGCAAGCTGCTCGAGATGGCGCGCGCCCTGATGGCTGACCCGGCGCTGATCATGCTCGACGAGCCGATGGCCGGCGTCAACCCCGCGCTCAAGCAGAGCCTGCTCGAACACATCAGGAACCTGAAGGACGAGGGGCGCACCGTCCTGTTCGTCGAACACGACATGGACATGGTCCACGAGATCAGTGACTGGGTGCTCGTGATGGCCCAGGGTCAGCTGATCGCCGAGGGAACGGCGGCCGACATCACCGGCAACCAGGACGTCATCGACGCCTACCTCGGCGCCCATCACGGCGTCGACATCGGCGCGATGGACGACGCCGAAGCGATCGAGGAACTGGGCATCGATCCCGACGCGGTGAAGCACCTCGAAGCGATGGAGTGATGGACTGATGAACAACACGGCCAACGTCATCGAGGCCGACGAGGTCGTCGCCGGGTACGTGCCGGAGGTCAACATCCTCAACGGCTGCGACGTGCGAGTGGCGCCGGGCGAGTTCGTCGGCATCATCGGTCCCAACGGCGCCGGCAAGTCGACGTTCCTCAAGGCGGTGCTCGGTCTCGTCTCCGTGCGCTCGGGCTCGATCCGCCTGCACGGCAAGGAGATCACGGGACAGCCCGCCCACCGCCTGGTGCGACTCGGCGTCGGCTTCGTGCCACAGAACAAGAACGTCTTCCAGACGCTGACCGTGCGGGAGAACCTCGAGATGGGGTGCTTCCTCACGCCGAAGCGGTTCAACGAGCGCTACGAGGTGGTCACCGGGCTGTTCCCGCGCCTCGCCGAACGGTCCGATCAGCGGGCGGGCTCGCTGTCAGGCGGTGAGCGGCAGATGGTGGCGATGGGACGGGCGCTGATGCTCGACCCGACGCTGCTGCTGCTCGACGAGCCGTCGGCCGGCCTCTCGCCGATGCTGCAGGACGAGGTGTTCCTGCGCT
This sequence comes from Ilumatobacteraceae bacterium, assembly GCA_051004915.1. Taxonomy (GTDB): domain Bacteria; phylum Actinomycetota; class Acidimicrobiia; order Acidimicrobiales; family Ilumatobacteraceae; genus JALZMG01. Next base: position 9,102 of record JBPCJW010000140.1, on the reverse strand, counting down.
GCAAGCTGATCAACGACACCGGTGTGGCGATCCTGATGGTCGAGCAGAACGCCCGCCGCTGCCTGCAGGTCTGCGATCGCGGCTACGTCCTCGACCAGGGCCGCAACGCGTACAGCGGGACGGGACGCGACCTGCTCACCGACCCCAAGGTCATCGAGCTGTACCTGGGCACGCTGGCCAGGGCGTAGCCCGACTGACCGATCAAGGCGGGTTGGTGACCGCGTTGGCCCCCGACCGCAGCGAGCGTGGCGCGGAAGGTCGAGCGGCGCGAGACACGGCGACGCTGCGGCGCCCAATCAGCGTCGGTCGCTCAACAGGCAGGCAACGCGAAGGGGCCCGGGCTTGCGCCCGGGCCCCCTTGCGTCAGTGATTGGGTGGGCTAATTGCCGGCGTCGAAGTCAACGCCGAGGGCGTTGCCGATGTTGCCGTCGGAGCCGTACACGTTCTTGTCGAGAGGGCCGATGCCCTTCTCGACCATGGTGCGCAGGATCCGGGACGACTCGTTGAAGCCGATGACGAGGATCGCGTCCGGGTTGGCCGCCGCGATCTCGTCGACCTCGCTGTCGAACGAGGTGGCCTGCGGGTCGTACACCTTGGTGATGACGACCTCTCCGCCGGACTCCGTGATCGTCTCGGTGGCCTGAGTGGCGAGGCTGTTGCCGTACTCGTCGTTCAGGTTCATGATCGCCACCGTCGAGTTGCCGTCGTTGACGACGAACTGTCCGAGCACGTCACCCTGGTAGATGTCGGGCGGCGCTGTCCGGAAGTACAGGCCCTTGTCGGCGTACGTCGACAGGTCAGTGGCGGTGTTGGCCGGCGAGAACATCACCACGCCGGCACCGGTGATCTTGTCGATGACGGTGCGGGTGACGCTGGACGAGGCGGCGCCGATGATGGCATCGACGTTCTCCGAAAGCAGCCGGTCGACGGTCTGGTCGGCCTGGTTGGTCGACGTGTCACCGGAGTCGCCGGGCAGCCCGACGACATCCTGCTCGAGCACGCCACCGGCGTCGTTGATCTCGGCGATGGCCAGATCGAACCCGGCGAACTCGGGTGGTCCGAGGAAGGCCAACGACCCCGTCTGCGGCAGGATCGTGCCGATCGTCAGGGTGCCGTCGCCTTCGCGGGTGCCCTCGACCGGTGTCTCCGGCACGTCGAGCTCGGGGCCGCCTTCGGCCGCGATGTACTCGGTCAGCGTCGGGTCGATGCGGTTGTTGTCACCGAACTGCAGCAGGCCGTAGCTGGCGATCAGCGGCTCGCCGTTGCCGGCGAACTGCAGCGGGCCCGAGGCGCCGTCGTAGTCGATGTCGGTCCCGGCGGCGACGAGCTCCTTGCAGTCGGCGAACGTCGTGCAGATCTCGCCGTCGCGGGTGACACCGTTGATCTCGCTCGCCATCGCGATGCCGTCGTCGCCGGCGATCTCGGTGGCCAGCGCCAGGATCATCACCGCGTCGTAGGTCTCCGAGGCGTAGTTGAGGTCCGTCAGGCCGGGGTCGACCTCGCACAGGCGAGCGAAGAACTCGTCGGTGATGACGCCGAACGGCGTGGTGCCGGCGAAGCCGGTCAGCTCACCGTCGGTGACGTCACTCGGGGCGAAACCGCACTCGTCGGCCTGCTCCGCGGTGTCCTCGGTGGTCGGGTCGGTGGCCGTGTCCTCGGTCGTCGGCTCCGTGGCCGTGTCCTCGGTGGTCGGGTCGGTGGCCGTGTCCTCGGTCGTCGGCTCCGTGGTCTCCTCGGTGGCCGTGTCCTCGGTCGTCGGCTCCGTGGTCTCCTCTGTGGTCGGTTCCGTGGTGTCCTCGCTGGCCGTGGTCGTTGCCTCGCCCTCGGTCGTCGTTGCCTCGCCGGCCGTGGTCGTGGCATCGCCCTCGGTCGTCGTTGCCTCGCCGGCCGTGGTCGTGGCATCGCCGGCGGTCGTCGAAGCGCCGCCGGTGTCTCCTTCGTCGTCGCTACCGCAGGCGGCGGCGACGAGCGAGAGACCGATCAAGACCACTGCAGCGCGTCGTGCGCGTGTCTGTCTCATTGTCGTGTGTTCTCCCCCTCTGCCCGAGTGGGACCGGGTTGTCCCGCTCGTTGAGGTGCGCACAGGATACTGCAAGGAACCAGGTACGAGGGTGCGAACGTTCCGATTCCCGTAACGGCTCGGAGCGCTCGCTACGGTCTGGATCGATGCCGCAGGACCAGGTCCTCTACTCGGTGCACGACCACATCGCCACCGTCACGCTCAACGCCCCCGAGCGGATGAACACGATCTCCGGGCCGATGCTGACCGAGCTGTCGGCGCGCCTGCTGGAGGCCGAGGGTGATCGCGACGTGCGGTGCATCGTTCTGACCGGGACTGGACGGGCGTTCTGCGCCGGGCTCGATCTGGCCGCCCAGTCGGCTACCACGAACGGCGGGCTCGGCAACCTGGGATCGCCGGCGGCTGGAGCAGGGGAGCTGGACCTGCGCAACGCCCCACCGGTCGTGCTCCACCAGCTCGACACGCCGACGATCTGCGCCCTCAACGGGGGAGCGGCTGGGTACGGGCTCGACCTGGCGTTCTGCTGCGACATCCGCGTCGCCACGGCGTCGGCCAAGCTCAACCCGGGGTTCGCCAAGCGGGGTATCCTGCCCGAGAGCGGCGGCACGTGGCTGCTGCCACGGATGATCGGCTACGCCCGGGCCGCTGAGCTGGCGTTCCGAGGCCGGACGCTGACGGCGACGGAAGCGGCCGAGCACGGCATCGTCAACCATGCGGTGGCCGACGAGGACTTCGTCGGATTCGTCGCCGAGATGGCCGGGGAGATCGCCGCCAACGCCCCGCTCGCCGTGCGGGCGATCAAGCGGATGATGCGGGCCGCCGAGACCGAGACGTTCGAGCAGCACATCCACCACGTCTACCTGCAGCTGCTGCCGCTCCTTGCCACGGCGGACTTCCGCGAGGGGGTCACCGCGTTCATGGAGAAGCGGGAGGCCGACTTCGCCGGCCGGTGACGTCGATCCCGGTTCTCCGTGGGTTTCGACGCCAGATGTGGCCATGAAAGCGCTTCCTAACTCGGAGGTCTCGCTGCTCGAGGGGCTGGCGACGACACGCGCCATCCGCCGGTACACCGACGATCCGTTGCCGGAGGCGACGTTGGCCGAGGTCCTGTGGCATGCGGGCCGGGCGCCGTCGGGGACAAATCGCCAGCCCTTTCGCTTCATCGTGCTTCGTCGCGAGGATGCGCAGGCATCGGCCGCCCGCCACCTGCTCGGCGATTCGTTTCGCGCCTCGTGGGTCGACAAGCGCAACGATCTCGACGCCGGCGCAGACGGCGCCCCTGCCCCGGGTTCGCCACGGGCGCGGATGATGACGACGATGCAGTACTTCGTCGACCACCTGGAGGAGATACCGGTCATCGTCCTGGTCGGGTTGGAGCGCTACCGCCCGGCCAACCCCTACGAGGGTGCGTCGGTGTACCCGGCCTGCCAGAACCTGCTCCTTGCCGCCCGGGCGCTCGGCGCCGGCGGGGCGCTGACGATGTGGCACGAGGCCGTCGAGGCGGAGTTGCGCGAGCTGCTCGCGCTGCCCGACGGTGTCGCTCTGTCGGCGTGCATCACGCTCGGCATCCCGGCGGGCCGTCACGGGCCGCTGCGCCGCAAGCCGCTCGCGCAGCTCGTCCACGACGGGCGCTGGGGCCGCCGGGCGGAGTGGCTCGGAGACCGAGGTGGCGGCGATGGTTGACGTCGACGACCCGTTCGCCCCGCTCGGAGTGACGCCCGATGTCGGCGAGGCGGAGCTGCGCGCCGCCCGTCGCCGACTGGCCAAGGAGCTGCACCCGGACCACGCGGGTGGTGACACCGCTCGCATGCGCCGCCTCAACGCCGCCTTCGACGCCGCGCTGGAACAGCTGCAGCGTGGGGCGGCCGGCCCGGGCGACACGGCGGACAACGTGTCGGACGCAGCCGCGAACGTCACGCCGTCGGCACCGGCTCGGGTTCCGGGGCGAGTCGTCCACGACGTCGCGTCGTTCACCGTCGAGGCGCTGCCGGCCGAGGCGTTCGAAGCGCTGCTCGTCGTCGCCACGTGGATCGGCGAGGTGCTGGTCGACGAGCCGCCGTACCAGCTGGATGTCGAGCTGGGGGAGCCGTTCGCCTGCTGGTGCCGCCTCGACCTCGTGCCTGACGCCGGCGCGAGCACCGTCGCCGTGACCCTCGTCGCCCGGGACGACGGCACCCTCCCCGACCTCGACGCGGTACGCGACGCGTGGGTCGCCAACCTCAACCGGCTCGGCCGCCCTTGATCCGAGGCTTTCAGCGCACCGGAGGGTTTGCCGTACCCCGTCCGGTCCGCAAACCCTCGGATCAAGTCGGGGTGGCGGCCTTGATCAGGCGGTCGCGGATGGCGTGGCCGAGACCGGTGGGCGGGGGGAGCACGGCGACGACGACGTCGTAGCTGTCGGTGTCGGCACGCCGCAGGCGGGCGTACAGGTCGTGGGCGTAGCGCACCAGGTCATCGGTGTGGTCGAGCACGGTCGGGCGACGCCCCTCGTCAGCCAGCTGGCCGGTGAGACGATCTGCCGCCCGGGTGTCGTCGACCAGCAGCACCTCGGCCTGCGGCCGGTAGTGCGACGCCAGCATCCCTGCCGCCCGGGACGCGCCGGTCGCCGCCGCCAGCGGTGCGTCGAGCAGCCGTTCGATGTCCTCGGCCGAGATGGCGCCGGGCCGAAGCAGTTGGGGTGGATCCGAGGTGCAGTCGACGATGGTGCTCTCGACGCCGATCGGGCACGGCCCACCGTCGAGCACGACGTCGCGGGCGGGGTCGAGGACGGGGCCCAGGTCGTCGAGCACGTGCTGCGCGGTGGTCGGGCTGACGCGCCCGAACCGGTTCGCCGACGGGGCGGCGATCGCACACCCGGAGACGACGAGCAGACGCTGTGTCATCGGGTGCGCCGGCACGCGCAGCCCGACCGTGTCCCGCCCGCCGGTGACGACGGTGGAGACCCGGTCCGGCCGTGGCAGGAGCAACGTCAGCGGCCCCGGCCAGCATGTCGCAGCCAACACGGCACCCGCCGGGGGCAGTTCGCCGACCCACATCTCGACCGCCGCTAGATCGACGTGCACGATCAGCGGGTGGTCCCCGGGGCGACCCTTGATCTCGAAGATCCGCCGCACCGCTGCGTCGTCCTCGGCGTCCGCACCGAGCCCGTACACCGTCTCGGTGGGGATCGCTACGAGACCGCCCGCGCGAAGGGAGTCAGCAGCCCGCCCGACGCTCGTCGTGGTCAACAAGTGGCTCGCTCCGCTCGCTGGGCCGGACCGGGCCGGCCTGAACGCACGCGCGCTGCGGTCGGGGGCCAAAGCGGTGACGGCTTTACGGAACAGCGTCGAGGAACTCGAGCGCGGCGTCGATGAAGCCGAACGACTCCGGTGTGGCGAAGTGGTCGACGTTGCGCAGCACGACACCCCGGGCGTCCGGCAGCGCCTCGACGAGGCGGTCGGCCGGGGCGGCGAAGTCTCGGTCACCGATGACGACGAGGACCGGGCACATGACGGCGGCCAGCTCGTTCTCGGTGAACGGACCATCATCCGGCCGGCGCAGCAGGGCCGCCAGCGCGAGCGAGTCGTTGCCGGGTTGGCGGGAGTACTGGCCAAACAGTCGAGCCACGTTGTCGTCGTCGTCGGCCGTCCCCTCGACCCCCGCCAGGATGCGATCGAGCTGGTCGGGATCGCGCTCGAACACGTTGCGCCCGATGCCGGCCACGACGAGACGGTTGAACCGCTCGGGCTCCCGGACAGCCAGGCGCAGCGCCGTGACCGCGCCGAGCGAGAAGGACACGGCATCGACGGGCTCGTCCGGAAGTGTGTCGACGATGCGCTCCGTCAGGTCGCGATACGCCTCCGGTTCGTGCGGCTTGGGAGCTCGGCCGTGCCCGAGCAGGTCGACGCCGATGACTTCCCGCCCGGCGTCGGCGAGCAGCTCGGTGAACCCGTTGCGCTGCCACGTCGTCTCGAACGAGCCACCCCAACCGTGCACCAGCAGCACCGCCGGGTCGTCAGCCACGGCTGGATCGTAGAAGCCCGCCGGCGGTCACCGAACCGGTTCACGCCAGACCCGCACGCCGTAACCTTGGCTCGCCCTGTTCGCTGGGCCGACACACGACGTCAGACGGAATCACCATGCGCCTGCTCCACCCTGCACCCGCCCACGACTTGACCTATAGCGACGTGTTCATGGTGCCCAGCCTGTCGGCGGTGCCGTCGCGCCTCGACGTCGACCTGACGACGCCCGACGGCATCGGCACGCGGCTGCCGATCGTCGTGGCCAACATGACGGCGGTCGCCGGCCGGCGCATGGCTGAGACCGTCGCCCGTCGCGGCGGCATCACCGTGCTCCCGCAGGACATCCCGCTCGAGGTGGTCGGCTCCGTGATCGACTACCTCAAGCGCTGCCACCCGATCTACGAGACGCCGATCACGCTGTCACCGAACCACACGATCGGTGACGCCCTTGGCCTCATCCACAAGCGCTCGCACGGAGCCGTCGTGGTGGTCGACGACGGTGATCGACCGCTGGGTGTGTTCACCGAAGCCGACGCCGCCGGCTTCGATCGGTTCACGCAGCTGCACGCCGTGATGTCGCGCGACCTCGTGATGATGCGCGACGGCACCGACGCGAGGGCGGGCTTCGAGCTGCTCTCCGCCAACCGCCGCTCGATCGAGCCGGTCGTCGACGACGACGGTCGGCTCGTCGGCGTGATGACCCGCAAGGGGGCGCTGCGCTCCGTCACGTACTCGCCGGCGGTCGACGCGAACGGCCGGCTGATGATCGCTGTGGCGGTCGGGATCAACGGCGACCCGGAGACCAAGGCCAAGGCGCTCGTCGAGCTGGATGCCGACGTGCTCGTGATCGACACGGCCCACGGCCACCAGACCCGCACGCTCCGTGCGGTCGAGGCAGTGCGCGCCGTCGCGCCCGCCGCGACCATCGTCGCCGGCAACGTCGTCACGGCCGAGGCCACCCGCCAGCTGATCGAGGTCGGTGCCGACATCGTCAAGGTCGGCGTCGGACCCGGCGCCATGTGCACCACGCGGATGATGACCGGCGTCGGACGCCCACAGTTCTCAGCCCTCGTCGAGTGCGCCGACGAGGCTCGTCGCACCGGCCGGCACATCTGGGCCGACGGCGGCGTGCGCTGGCCGCGCGACGTGGCGCTCGCGCTGGCCGGTGGGGCAGCCAGCGTGATGTTCGGTTCCTGGCTCGCCGGCACGTACGAGTCCGCCGCCGACACCCTGCGTGATCCGGACGGTCGCTTGTACAAGGAGAGCTTCGGGATGGCCTCGAACCGCGCGGTCAAGCACCGCACGCGCGAGGACGACGTGCTGGAGCGGGCGCTGAAAGAGCTGTTCGAGGAGGGCATCAGCACCTCACGCATGTACCTCGATCCGGAGCGTCCCGGCGTCGAGGACATCATCGATCAGATCGTTGCCGGGGTGCGCTCGGCCTGCACCTACGCCGGTGCGGCCAACCTCGTCGAGCTCCACGACCGGGCTGTGGTCGGCGTGCAGAGCGCCGCCGGCTACCAGGAGGGCCTGCCCCAGGGCACCTCCTGGTGACGTCCATCGCCGTGAACAGTCCCGTCATCATCACCATCGACGGGCCGGCAGGTGCCGGCAAGAGCACCGTCGGGCGGGCCGTCGCCAAGCGCCTCGGACTCGGCTACCTCGATACCGGCGCGATGTACCGCGCCGTGACGTTTGCCGCGCTGCGCCGCGGCATCGCGGTCAACGACGATCACGCCGTGGCCGCGCTGGCGACGGCGTTGCAGCTCGACGTCGTCGACCGCAACGTCGTGGTCGACGGCGTCGACGCGACCGGCGACATCCGCGGGCGCGACGTGACCGAAGGCGTCAGCGCGATCGCCGCCAACACCCTGGTGCGCGAGGAGCTGCGGGCACGGCAGCGGCAGTGGGCAGCCGACCACGGCGGCGGCGTCATCGAGGGTCGCGACATCGGCACGGTCGTCTTCCCCGATGCGACACTCAAGCTGTTCGTCACAGCCAACCCCCGGGTGCGCGCCGAGCGACGGGTCGGCGAGATCGGCGGGTTGGTCGACGAGGTGGAAGCGTCGATCACGGAGCGCGATCGGCGCGACATGCACCGCGCCGATGGACCGCTGCGCGCCGCCGACGGCGCGGTGACCATCGACACGACCGGGCTGACCATCACCGAGGTGGTCGAGCGGATCATCGAGTTGCTCCCACGCGGTGGCGCCATCGAGACGCCGCCGTGACGAAGATCGAGACGTTCATGGCTGGACAGGGTCCGGCCAGTCGCGTGGCCTACGCCATCGCGCGGGTCTTCGTGGCCGGCTTCACTCGGCTGTGGACGCGGCTCAGCGTCGAGGGCGGCGAGAACGTCCCGACGACCGGTGCCTTCGTCCTCGCGCCGGTGCACCGGTCGAACGTCGACACTCTGATCTCGTCGTGCCTGAGCCGCCGCCGCCTGCGCTTCATGGGCAAGGACTCGCTGTGGAGGCGCCGAACTGCTGCCTGGCTGTTCTCCTCGCTCGGCGGGTTCCCGGTGGCGAGGGGCACGGCCGACCGCCAGGCGTTGCAGCGCTGCATCGCCGTCCTCGCCGGCGGCGAACCGCTCGTGCTGTTCCCCGAGGGCGAGCGCAAGTCCGGACCGGTCGTCCAGCCCCTGTTCGACGGCGCGGCGTACGTGGCGCTCAAGGCCGGCGTGCCGATCGTGCCGGTCGGCATCGGGGGTTCCGAACGAGTCATGCCGAAGGGTGCCAAGTTCATCTACCCCCGCAAGGTCCACGTCGTGATCGGTGCACCCATCTCGGCGCCGATCGGGCCAAGCGGTCGCGTGCCGCGACTCGTCGTGCGCACGGTCACCGACGAGCTGCACGCCACGCTGCAGCGGCTGTTCGACGAGGCGATGCGGCGCGCCGACGCCTGAGAGGTGAGAGGTGAACGTGAACGGCGCGCTCAACTCTCACCTCGCCCTATTCACTCCACCGTCAGGTACTCGCCCAGGGCGGCGGCCAGCCAGACCGGGTCGCGCACCCCGCACAGCTCGCGCGCCGAGTGCATCGACAGCTGCGGCACCCCGACGTCGACGGTAGCGATGCCGAG
>JBPCJW010000139.1:0-24878 GCA_051004915.1 Ilumatobacteraceae bacterium | reverse complement strand
CCTCGGCCCGCAGAAAACCGAACGGCGGCTGGTCGATGACGTTCTGCGCGTACACGCCGCCCCGGCGCAACACCCTCGCCACGTCGACGAGGAACTGCCGAGTCGTCAAGTGGTACGGCACGGCCCGACCACCGAACGCGTCGCCGATGACCAGGTCGACGGAATCGGTGGGCAGCTGCGCTAGCTGGGTGCGAGCATCGCCGGTCTGCACGCGCAGCCGATCTCCGAGCTGCAGCCCGAGCTCCTCCTCAGCCAGCGCGAGGACGCCGGGATCCAACTCGAGCACGAGGCTGTCGGAGCCGGGACGCGTGGTGGCCAGGTACCGGGGCATCGTGAAGCCGCCGCCGCCCAGGTGCAGGGCGTCAAGCGCACGGTCGTCGTCGGCGATCGTGTCGATGACGTAGCCGAGCAGCTTGGTGTACTCGAACTCGAGGTAGGTCGGGTCGGCGAGGTCGACGTACGCGTGACGAAGATCGTCGAGCAGCAGCACTCGGCCCGACTCGCGTCCAACGTCGTGTCGGACGCTGGCGCAGAAGTACGCCGTCTCCACGTCGCACGGGCTGCCGGCGGCGACCGAGATGCCGGCGGCCACCACGGCGATCGCCACACCGGCGCCGACCCCTGACCGGCTCGTACTCGATCGCCACAGCGTCGCGCCGAGTACCGCGCCTGTGGCGACGAGCAGCGCGCCCAGCACGATGACGACCGGCGTCGTCGGGAACTCGGCGACGAGGATGAAGCCAGTGCCGAACACGCCGACCAGCGCGCCGGCTGTGCCCAGCGCCGAGAGGCGCCCGACGACCCGCCCGGTCTCGGCGATCGTCTGCAGCTGCAGCTTGACGACGATCGGTGTGACGGTGCTGAGCAGCGCCGAGGGAAGGAAGAAGGCCGCCCCGGCGAGCGTCACGATGGTCGGCCCGCTGGCTCCGTCGGCGATCGGACCGAGCGCTCGAATGACAGGAACGGCGGCGATCGACGCCGCACCGCCCAAGGCCAGCGCGCCCGGCAGCAGATGGCGCGGGTCGACGCGGTCGGCGAGGCGGCCGCCGACCCAGGCACCGATCGAGATGCCGGCGAGGACGACGCCGATGATCCCTGTGAACGTCGCCAGCGACACCCCGACGTATGGCGCGAGCAGCCGGCCGGCGAGGGTCTCCAGGACGAGCACGGCGCCCGAGGCGACGAACACGAGCGTTCCCGCCAGCCGGCTGTCCATCGCCGGACGCTACCGGTCGACCATGGGCGGGAACGGTGCGCCCGGGCGTGCGATGATGCCAGGCGATGTGGGCAGTCTCGAGGTGCGCGCCGTGAGCAACGTGAGTGATGCCGGTGCACTGGCCACCGGAACCGGCTCGGTGACGGACCGTCCTGCCTCGCCGTCGGCCGACGACACCGCCGCGCCGGCAGTGGACGACGACGCCGCAGCGCCACAGCCGGACGAGGGGCCCCGGCGCAACGTCGGCTTGGGCGTGCGGCTGCTCGGTCGCTACTGGGCGACGACGGTCCTCATCCTCGCCATCATCGTGGCCGGCCTCGTGACCGGCGCGCTGTGGAACGGCGTGCCCTCAGACGGGCAGCTCTTCGACGATGTCGCCTACGGCCTCCCGGCGCTGCAGGACGGCAAGTGGTGGACGCTCCTGCTCGGGCAGTTCTTCTCGCCGCAGCTCATCGTCTACATCCCGATCCTCATCCTGCTGGTGGTCGCCGCCAGCACCTACGAGCGGCGGGTCGGACACTGGCGAACACTGCTCGTGGTCATCGGCGGGCAGGCCCTCAGTGCCCTGATCACCGCCGGGTTCCTGGACGGCTTCGACGGCACGGGCTGGACGTGGGCCACCCGCCTGGCCGGCGAGCGTGATCTCGGGATCTCCGCCGGCGGGTTCGCCGTGGTCGCCGCGCTGACGGCCGCCATCCAGCCGGTCTGGCGCCGGCGGGTGCGCGTCGGCTTCTCGGCCTACCTCCTCGTCATGGTGCTCGACTCCGGCCTCTTGTGGGACGTCGAGCACTTCGTCGCCTGGGTGGTCGGCCTGCTCGCCGGTCCGCTCCTCGTGTTCCGCCGCCTCCACGCGCCAAGGCTCGACTTCAGCCGGCGCACCCAGAGGGCGATCGTGGCGCTCATCATCGCGGTCGCGTCGATCGCTGGCTTGATCGAGTCGGTCTTCCCGGGCAACGGCGGCCCGTTTCACACGCAGGCGACGGACCAGGCCGAGCAGAGCACTGGCGCCACGCTGTTCGGCGCCATCTTCGCCCTGGTGCTGCTCTTGCTGGCCGACGGGCTCCGGCGCGGGCGCCGAGTGGCGTGGATCTTCATGACCGCGCTGTTCCTCATCTCCTTCGTCTCCCTGTTCTCGCTCGATCCGAGCGCCGAGCGCACGGCCAACTTCGTCATCGTCGGGGGTCAGCTCGTGTTGCTCCTCGTGACGTTCCGCGCCTTCAGCGCGCGCGCGCCGGCGCGCTCGCTGCGACGCGTGGCCCGACGGCTGATCACCGTGGCGGCCGGCCTCTTCGCCTACACGGCGATCGGGTTCTTCGTCCTCCAGGACGACTTCGTGCCGGAGGCCACCATCGCCGACATGATCGGCGAGTTCGCCAGCCGTCTCATCTTCATCCCGAGCGGGAACATCGAACCGCAGACGAGGGCGGCGACGTGGTTCGTCACGTCGATCGGCGCGGTGTGGATCATCACGATCCTCGTCACGATCGTCGGGTTGACTTACGCCAGTCGGCGGGTGCAGCCGGTCGCCGAGGAGGACGTACGGCTGCGCGGGCTGCTGCGTCGCTACCAGTCGTCGTCGATCGAGTGGATGCTGACCTGGAAGGGCAACACGATCTGGTTCACTGCCGACGAGCAGACGGCGATCGGCTACCGCACCATCGGCTCGGTCGCGCTGTGCCTCGCCGACCCGGTCGGACCGCTCGAGCAGCGCGTCGACGCGCTCCGCCAGTTCGATGCGTTCTGCTTCGAGCGGGGCTGGATCCCGTGCCTGTTCGCGGCCGGCGTCGAGACGGCGGAGCTCGCACCGCAGCTCGGCTGGAAGGCCGTGCAGGTCGCCGAGGACAGCATCATCCCGCTGGCCAACCTCGAGTTCAAGGGCAAGCAGTGGCAGGACATCCGCACTGCGATCAACAAGGCCGGCAAGCAGGACGTCCGTTTCGAGGTCACGTCGTGGGCGGACGCCAAGCCGGTCGTCGCCGACCAGCTGCGGGCGATCAGCGGTGGGTGGGTGGCGGACAAATCGCTGCCCGAGATGGGCTTCACGCTCGGGTCGCTGGCCGAAGCCGACGATCCGGACGTGCGTCTGCACCTCGCCATCGACGCCGACCAGACGATCGAGGGGTTCACGTCCTGGATGCCGATCAGCGAGAACGGTGAGATCGTCGGCTGGACGATCGACCTGATGCGGCGGCGCGATCACGGTTTCCGGCCCGTGATGGAGTTCATGATCGGCGCGTCGGCGCTGCGCTTCAAGGAGGAGGGCTACCGGTACATCAGCCTGTCGGCGGCGCCGCTGGCCAAGGCGCCGGATGCGCTCGGTGGGAACAGTGACCAGGAGGTGCTGCAGCGGTTGCTCGACTTCCTCGGCGACATCCTCGAGCCGTACTACGGCTTCCAGTCGCTGTTCTCCTTCAAGCGCAAGTTCCAGCCAGAGCTGCGTCCGATGTACCTCGTCTTCCCCGACTCGACAGCGCTCGCCGAGATCGGCATCGCCGTCGCCAGGGCGTACATGCCCGACGCCACGGCCAAGGACTGGGCGCTGATGTCGGTCGACATGTCGCGTCCGCACCACGCCACCGCGCCCCACGACGACTGAACGTTGGCGACCGCGCGATCAGCACGTGATCGGTCGCACGCCGCGCTGGCCGACGGACCACCCGGCGGCGAACTGCTGACGGAGGCCATCGCCTCCTGCCACCGAGTTCGACCACGAAACCGATGCGCCCGTCTCGGAGCCGACGCGAGGCGTGCTCGGCGCCGGCTACCCGTCGCCGCCCCGCGTCCTGCCGTACGTCGAGCGGATCCTCCAGCGCTCTCTGCTGACCGTCGTCGGCAACCCGTTCACCCGGACCGGCGCGTCCAAGGTCTTCTGCACCGAGGGCGGCGCAGCCGGGATGGCCTACCGCTTCGCACCCTTCGAGAGAACGCGCTGCTCATCCCCGGCGACAAGATCGCCATGGCGACGCCGGACGCCCTACCTGCAGATCCCGATCCTCGAAGGCTTCGGTTTCGAGGTCGTCGAGCTGGCCTCCGACCACCACGACCCGGATCGCTTCGGGGCCGATCTCTTCGAGCAGCTGCGCGATCCGGCGATCAAGGCGTTCTTCATCGTGAACCCGGGCAACGCAGACAGCCGAGCGCTGCCGCCGTCTCGGCTGCACCAACTGCGCCGAACAGCGCAGGGGGGCCGCGTTCGCCCGCCACCTGCGCGACGACGTCGAGCCGGTCACCGTGGTGCGAGCTCTGGCGGCCGGCCACGGGGTCATCGCCCAGCCGGGACTGCTGTTCGGCGCGCCCGGCTGGGATCGGTGCGTGTCGTTGGCGTCGCTCGACGCCGGAGAGCTGCGCCAGGTCGGCGACGCGCTCGTCGCGGTCATCGACGCGCTCTGACCGAGATCAGGTTGGAAGCGTTTTCACGGCCAGATCTGGCCGGGAATTCCACGGGAGCACCGACGCCGCTCAGCGCCAGCCTTCGAGGCGACGGTGGTCGGGCTGGAACCCGTGACCGAGACCCCACAGCACCGCCTGGGTGCGGGTCTGGACGCCGATCTTGCGGTACAGGCTGCGGATGTAGGTCTTCACCGAGTTGATGCTCAGGCACGTCAGCTTGGCGATGTCAGCATTGCTGCAGGCCTGGGTGACGAGGGCGAGGATCTCGGACTCCCGATCGGTCAGCCCCTCGACCCGCCCCGGCCAGTCGCGGGCGGCGCCACTCGCCCTGGCCGGTGGCGGGCTGACCACCACCTCGCCGCCGTGGATCGCCTCCAGCGCCGTCACCAGTTGGCTCGCCGGCAGTGTCTTGGACAGGTACCCGCTGGCCCCCTTGGCCAGCGCGCTGTCGATCAGGTGGGAGTGGAAGTTCCAGGTGTAGACGACGATGCGGCGAGCGTGCGGGTTGTCGATCAGCACGTCGAGGTCGCCCTGGTCGGCCTCGGGCTGGGCGAACGTGTCGTACAGCGCGATGTCGACCGGCTCGCGGACGGGCTCGTTGGCGTCGATCTCGACGACCTGCACCCGGTCGCGATAGCCCTCGAACATCTGCGCCACGCCGGCCAGCACCACCTCGTAGTCGTCGACGAGCGCGAGCCGCAGCGGCGAGGCCATGGGGGATAACATAATTCACCCCTAGGGGTGTGTTCAAGGCACTCAAGGGGTGATTCTCTTGTCCCTATGTTGCCGGCTCCCATCGACCATCCAAGGGACGGGTCCGTGCGGCGGTTCGCGGTCGACCGAACCGGCGAGAACGTCCTGCTGGCCGAGGGCGAGCTGGACCTCTTGGCCGTCCCCTTGCTGCGCGCCCACCTCGGCAACGCGGCGGTGACGACCGTCGATCTCGGCGCCGTGACGTTCATCGACTCGTCGATCCTCGCCGTGCTCGTCGACGCTCACGGCGCACGTCAACAGCGCGGCGGACTCGTCGTGCGCAACCCGAGCGCGTCGGTCCGGCGGATCCTGCGGGTCAGCGGATTGGACCGCTGGCTGCCCGTCCAGATCGGCTAGTGGCGAGCGGTGGCCTGGTGGGCGAGGGACTTGGGATCGTGTGGTGGCCGATGATGATCACGACGATGGCGCCGACCAGCGAGACCCCGATGGAGATGACGGTGTCGATCGCCTCACTCGGGTCGAGCGCCAGGTAGCGGCGAGCCCACGGCACGGTCAGGCAGAGCACGAACAGCCCGGCCATCGCCGCCACCAGGCCGACCTTCCAGGGCGCCAGCGGGCTGGCCACGGCCACCAGCACACCCAGCCCGACGATGACCAACGAGATGGTCGCCGTCGTACGGTCCTCGGCGAGCGTGGTGCTGAGGACCGTCTGGCCGACCCAGTAACTGCCGAACGAGCACATCGTGACGATCAGCCCGGCCGGGACGCTGAAGCGCAGGACCCTGGCGACCATGTTCGGCGCCACCGGGTCACGGTTCGGTGTGAACGCCAGGACGAAGGACGGGATCCCGATGGTCAGCGCCGTGACGACGGTCAGGTGGCGGGGGAGGAACGGGAACGGCAAGCCGATGATGCCGACGCACACCGCCATCAGCGCGCCGTACATCGTCTTCGTCAGGAACAGCTTGGCCACCCGCTCGACGTTGCCGATGACCTTGCGACCCTCGGCGACGACGACGGGGAGCACGGCGAACTTGTTGTCGAGCAGCACGAGTTGGGCGACCGAGCGGGTGGCCGCCGAGCCGGAGCCCATGGAGACGCCGACGTCGGCGTCCTTCAGCGCGAGGACATCGTTGACGCCGTCGCCGGTCATCGCGACCGTGTGCCCGCTGGCCTGCAGGGCGCCGACCATCGCCCGCTTCTGGTGCGGGGTGACACGGCCGAACACCGACGCTTCCGCGACGGCGGCGGCGATCTTCGCCTCGTCGTCACCGAGCGTGCGGGCGTCGACGGGCCGATCGGCGCGGTCCAGCCCGAGGCGGGCGGCGATCGAGCCGACCGTCCGCGGATCGTCGCCGGAGATGACCTTGACCGCCACGCCCTGCTGGCGGAAGTAGTCGAGCGTCGCACCACTGTCGGGCCGGACGGCCTGCGCCAGCGCGACCAGTGCGACGGGCGCCACGGCGCCGGGTGCCTGCGGGTCGTCGACCGCCAGGTCGCTGCGGCCGAGCAACAACACGCGCATGCCTTGGTCGGCTCGCGTGCCCGCCTCCGCGATCGCCGGCGAACCTGCTGGGAGGAGCATCTCGGGTGCACCGATCAGCCAGTTGCCGTGGTCGCCGAACGACACGCCGCTCCACTTGCGCGCCGACGAGAACGCGGCGCGCGACGTCGGCACCCAGCCTGGCGCGTCCGGGCAGGCGGCGGCGATCGCGAGCATCGACGCGTTCGGTGCCTCGTCGGCGGCGGCCAGCGCGGCAAAGGCGTTTCGCGCCTCTGCCTCGGCTGCGCCGTCGAGGGGGAGCAGCTCACCGACCTCCATCCGATCCTCGGTCAGGGTCCCCGTCTTGTCGGCGCACACCACGTCGACGCGCGCCAGCCCCTCGACGGCGCTCAGCTCCTGGACCAGGCAACCCTGACGACCGAGGCGCACGACGCCGACGGCGAAGGCGATGCTCGTCAGCAGCACGAGACCCTCGGGGATCATCGTGATGATCCCGGCCACCGTGCCGCTGATCGCGTCGTCGAGCTCCTCACCGTCGCGCAGCTGGCTGAAGGCGAGCAACGCGGAGATCGGCACGATGACCCAGGTGATGATCTTCAGCACGCGGTTGATGTCGGAGCGGATCTGGCTTTGCACGACCTGGAACCGGCTCGCCTCGGCGACCAGCTTGGCGGCGTAGGAGTCGGCACCGACGGCGGTGACGCGCATCGCGCCGGTCCCGGCGACGGCGAAGCTGCCGGACATCACCGCGTCGCCGGGTTGTTTGACGACGGGGTCGGACTCCCCGGTGAGCAGTGACTCGTCGATCTCCAACGCTTCGGCCTCCGCCACGATGCCGTCGACGACCGCCTGGGTGCCGCTGGAGAGCACCAGCACGTCGTCGAGCACGACCTCGTCGGGCTGCAGCTCGACGACCCGACCGTCGCGACGAGCGCCCACCTTCGGCCGGCCGATCAGGGCGAGCTGCTCGAGCGACCGCTTGGCGCGCAGCTCCTGCACGGTGCCGATGAGGGTGTTGGCGATGGCGACGAGGCCGAACAGGGCGTCCTGGATCGGGCCGACGAACAGCATGACGACGAACAACACGCCGACGATCAGGTTGAACAGCGTGAAGACGTTGGCCCAGATGATCTGGGCGGTGCTGCGGCCGGCGCTGACCGAGAAGCGGTTGACCCGCCCGTCGGCGACCCGCTCGGCAACCTCGCGGGCGCTCAAGCCGCCGGGTGGCGACGCTCCTTCGACCGCGCCGACGACTGCGCCCGCGGTGGTCATCCGCGCGAGCGCGCTCGTTGCTGCTCGCGCAGCTCCTCGTACCGAGCGTTCCAGTCGGGGGCGATCGTCAGGCCCATGCGGTTGGCCTCCTCCAGCGACAGCTCGACCGGGAAGCCACGTTCGTCGGCCAGGCGGAACGCCAGGTCGCCGTCGAACGTCCCGCTCTCGGTCGCCACGTCGTGGAGGTTCTCGACGCCGCGGCGCAGCGTCTTGGAGAACTTCTCGGCTTCCTTGCCTATGATCTCGCGAGCCTGTTCGCCCGTCTCGGAGGCGCCGATGTCCGGCCACCGCCCGCCCATCACGTCGGACACGTTGGCCGTCGCCGTGGCCAGCGCGACGGCGAGGCCTTGATCGGTACCCCGCAACAACTCGCCGTGGCGCACCGCCCGGCGCACGAGCTTGCGCAGGATGTAACCGTGGCGCGTCGCTGCCGGGTGGATGCCGGCGGCGGCGATGGCCAGGCCGGCGCGCAGGTGGTCGGCGACGATGCGCAGCGAGTGCGCTGCGTCGTCGTCGAGCTCGCCGGGGTTCACCTCGAGCGGCTCGGCGATGACCTCGAGCAGCCGGGACAGCTCGTCGATCTGCCAGACCGAGTTGTGGCCGTTGAGGATCAGGGTGATCCGTTCCAACCCCATGCCGGTGTCGACGTTGTGCTGCGCCAACTCGGTCAGCCCGCCGTCGGCGGACCGATCGAACGTCATGAAGACGTTGTTCCAGATCTCGACGAACTGCGGGATGTCGGCGAAGGTCGGCGCGGGGCCGTCGCCGACCCAGGCGAAGATCTCCGTGTCCGGTCCGCACGGGCCCGTCGGCCCGTTGGACCACCAGTTGTCGGCGGCGCCGAGCGGGTTGATCCGGCCCGTCGGGTCGACGCCGGCGTCGCTGAACACCTGGCGCCAGATCTCGGGAGCCTCCGGGTCGGCCGGGGCCTCGTCGCTGCCCCCGAACACGGAGACGTACAGCAGGTTGGGGTCGAGGCCGAAGTCGCCGATCAGGAGGTCGAACGACTGTGGGATCGAGGTCTCCTTGAAGTAGTCGCCGAGGCTCCAGTTGCCGAGCATCTCGAAGACGGTCAGGTGGCTGTTGTCGCCGACCTCGTCGATGTCGGTCGTGCGCACGCAGCGCTGCACGTCGCAGAGGCGTCGCCCTGCCGGGTGCGGCTCACCGAGGAGGTACGGCGTCAAGGGGTGCATGCCCGCGGTCGTGAACAGCACGTCGTCGGTCGGCGAGCGCACGGAGTG
This sequence comes from Ilumatobacteraceae bacterium, assembly GCA_051004915.1. Taxonomy (GTDB): domain Bacteria; phylum Actinomycetota; class Acidimicrobiia; order Acidimicrobiales; family Ilumatobacteraceae; genus JALZMG01. Next base: position 15,541 of record JBPCJW010000139.1, on the reverse strand, counting down.
CCCTTCGATCACGACGTGGCCGCGGGCCTCCATGTAGGACAGGAAGTGGCGGGCGACTTCCTCGACGGTCCACGACATCAGGGCTCCTCCAGGTCAGTGTGCGGCCCAGGAACATGACGCCCGGCCCTGGTGCGATCGTGGTGGAGGGGAGAGGATTTGAACCTCTGTCTCGGCAAGCCGTGCTCTCCCAGCTGAGCTACGCCCCCCGTGGAAGTCGCCAAGTTAGAGCACCACGCGCATCGCTTGCAAGCACGGCTGCGGTCACGCCGCCGAGGGATCCGGCCAGCGTGCGATGAGCGATGAGTGGTCAGACAGCGCACATCGCTCATGGCATGACGGTGCCGCCGTGCGCGATGAGCGGTCTGCGTCCCATCACCACTCATCGCTCATCGCGCATCGTCGCGTGGGCGCCGCCGGCATCGAACGTCGCCTTGCAGCCGGGCGCGCAGAAGTACACGGCGGTGCCGTCCTCGCGCGTCGAGCGATACCTGGACGTTGCCGGATCGACGACCATGCCGCACACCGGGTCGACGGCGTGCGGCTCAGCCGGCGGGTGGGCGACGGCGACGCCGAGACCGCCGGCCGCTCGGCGCGCAATGAGCTCGGCGAGCACGGCGATGCCGATCTCGGCGTTGGCCACCGGCCCGAGATCGAGCCCGGCCGGGGCGGCGATCCGGCGCAGGCTGGCCTCGTCGACGCCGCGCCCGCGCAGCAGCTCGAGCACCGAGGCGGTCCGCTTGTGCGACGCGACCAGCCCGACGTAGCCGGCCGCCGTGGTCAACGCGGCGTCGAGTGCGAGGTCGTCGTAGTGGCCCTGCGTGGCGACGACGACGGCGGTAGCTGCCCCGATGCCGAGCTCATCGAGATCGAGCGTCGTGCGCACGCGGTCGGGGTGGGGATGGTCGCCGGGGCGACCGCCGTCGTCGATGACGGTGACGTCCCAGCCGAGGGCGACGGCGGCGGAGGTGATGATGAACACCGCCGGTGTTCGCCCGATGACGATCAGCTGCGGGACGGGCAGCACCGGTTCGAGGTACACCTCGACGGCGCCTTCGCTGTCACACGCCATGGGCACGGTCACCCTCCCGTCCTCGGCCCTCTGGTCGAGCTCGTCGTCGCGCCCGAGGAAGAGCAGGCGCGGCGTGCCGTCGGCCATCGCCGCCAGGCCGGCCCGCACCACCGTCGGCTCGGCGCATGCGCCGCCGAGCCAACCGTCGGCAGATCCATCGGGGTGGATCAGCGCCTTCGACCCGACGTGGCTCGACGACGGTGCCCGCCGCCACACCACCGTGGCGACGGCGAACGGTTGCCGCGCCCTCGCCAGCGCCGCCGCCCGTTGCAACACGTCGATGTCCACAGCGCAGTCCTCCGGCTCGATCTCGCTGTCTCGATCTGTCGAGGGGCCGAGCGGCGGTCAGCCCTCGCCAGCGGCGCCCTGGATCGCCGCCCACACCCGGTCGGGCAGCACGGGCATGTCGATGTTGCGCACTCCGAGGTGGGCGACGGCGTCGACCACCGCGTTGACGAAGGCGGCGGGCGAGCCGACGGTCGCCGACTCGCCGACGCCCTTCGCCCCGATCGGGTGGTGCGGCGAGGGTACGGAGGTCTCGAGCAGCTCGAAGCGTGGTGTCTCCCAGGACGTCGGAAGCAGGTAGTCCATGAAGTTCGATCCGATGCAGTTGCCCTCGTCGTCGAACGTGATCCACTGCATCGACGACATCGCGAAGCCTTCGGTCAGCCCGCCGTGGATCTGTCCTTCGACGATCATCGGGTTGATCCGCACACCGCAGTCGTCGAGGGCGACCATCCGGCGCACCTCCCACTCGCCCGTGTCGGCATCGACGTCGACCACGACGACGTAGCTGCCGTACGGATACGTCAGGTTCGGTGGGTCGTAGTAGGTGACGCCCTCCAGCCCGTGCTCCATCCCGTCGGGCAGGTTGGTGTAGGCGGCGAAGGCGACGTCCTGGATGGTCACCGACCGATGGGGTGTGCCGCGCACGAACAGCTTGCCGTTGTCCAGTTCGATGTCGGCGTCGGCCGCCTCCAACAGGTGGGCGGCGATCAGGCGCGCCTTGTCGGCCAGCTTGCGGGCGACCATCGCGGTTGCCGCGCCACCGACGGGAGTGGAGCGCGAGGCGTAGGTGCCGAGCCCGTAGGGCGTGTGGTCGGTGTCGCCCTCGACGACCTTGACGTCGGTCACCGGGATGCCCAATTCCTGGGCGACGATCTGGGCAAACGTTGTCTCGTGGCCCTGGCCCTGGGACTTCACGCCGAGCTTGAGGATCGCCTTGCCGGTCGGGTGGACGCGCAGCTCGGCCGAGTCGAACATCTTCAGCCCGGCGATGTCGTACTGCTTCGACGGACCGGCGCCGACGGCCTCGGTGAAGTGGGCGATGCCGATGCCCATCAGCTTCCCCTCGGCCCGCTTGGCCAGCTGCTCCTCGCGCAGCTGCTCGTAGCCGACGGCGTCGAGCGCCTTGCGCAGCGCCGTGGGATAGTCCCCGGAGTCGTAGACGAAGCCGGTCGGCGACTCGTACGGGAACTGCTCGGGCTGGATGAAGTTGCGCAAGCGGAACTCGGCGGGGTCGATGCCCAGCTCGTAGGCCGCCGTCTGCACGAGGCGTTCGATCAGGAACGACGCCTCGGTGATGCGGAACGAGCATCGGTAGGCGACGCCGCCCGGTGCCTTGTTCGTGAACGCGCCGCGACACTTGATGTGCGCGCTGGGGTAGTCGTAGCTGCCGGTGACGACGTGGAACAGCCCGGCCTTGAACTTCGTCGGCTGGGCGTCGGCGAAGAAGGCGCCCTGGTCCGAGAGCATGTCAACGCGCAGTGCCTGGATGCGGCCGTCGTCGTTGACTGCCAGCTCGCCCTTCATGTAGTAGTCGCGGGCGAAGCCGGTCGAGATGAGGTTCTCGCTGCGTGTCTCGATCCACTTGACCGGCGCGCCGAGCAGCAGCGACGCGGCGGTGGCGACGACGTAGGCGGGGTAGATCGGCACCTTGTTGCCGAACCCGCCGCCGAGGTCGGGGCTGATGATCCGGATGTCCTGTTCGGGCAGACCGGCGACCATGGCGAACAGCGTGCGGTGGGCGTGCGGGGCCTGCGACGTGAGGTACAGCGTCGCTTGACCGGTGACCGAGTTGACGTCGGCGATCACACCGCACGTTTCGAGCGGCGCAGGGTGCGACCGCGGGTAGTGCGTCTCGATGGAGACGATGCGATCGGCGGAGGCGAACGCTGCGTCGGTGGCGGCCTCGTCGCCGCTTTCCCACTCGTAGACGAGGTTGTCGGTCTGACCGTCCTTCTCGTCGCGGATCAGTGGTGCGCCGTCCTCCATCGCTTGCTGCGGCGTGGTGACAGGGGGGAGCATCTCGTAGTCGACCTCGATCAGGCTGACCGCGTCCTCCGCGATGTAGCGATCGGTGGCGATCACGGCGGCGATCTCCTGGCCCTGGTAGCGGACCTTGTCGGTGACGAGGACCGCCTGGGTGTCGCCCGAGAGCGTCGGCATCCAGGCCAGGTTGTGCTGCGCCATCAGCTCACCGGTGACGATCGCGATCACGCCGTCGATCGCGGATGCCGCCGCCGTGTCGATCGAGTTGATCGTGGCGTGGGCGACGTCGGCGCGCAGGATCGCCATGTGCAACATGCCGGGCAGGACGATGTCGTCGAGGAAGTTGCCCTGGCCTTCGATCAGGCGGGCGTCCTCGTGGCGAGGGATGCGGTGGCCGATGCCGCCGATCTCACGCGGGGTGGAGGGCGGTCCCTGGGTGGCCGGCGTGGTCTGGGTGCCGGGCGTGGCTGGTGCTTCGATCGTGGTCATGTTCGTGCTCCTGATCTTTCAGGCGTCGACGGGGGCCGGCGCGGCAGCGCGGGCCGCGGCCTGGACGGACTTGACGATGTTGACGTAGCCGGTGCAGCGACACAGGTTGCCCGACAGCGCCCAGCGGATCTCGTCCTCGGACGGGTCGGGGTTGTTCTCCAGCAGGACCTTGGCCACGAGCATCATGCCCGGCGTGCAGAACCCGCACTGCAGGCCGTGCTCGTCGGTGAACGCCTGCTGGACGGGGTCGCGAGCGCCGTTCGACTTCAGACCTTCGACGGTGGTCAGGGCGCGGCCGTCAGCCTGCACCGCCAGCATCGTGCAGGCCTTGATCGCCTTGCCGTCGACCAGGACGGTGCACGCTCCGCAGCTGCTCGTGTCGCAGCCGATGTGGGTGCCGGTCAGCCCGAGCTGCTCGCGCACGAGGTGCACGAGCAGCTGGCGAGGTTCGGTTTCGACGACGTGCTCGACGTCGTTGACGGTCACGGTGATCTCCACGGTGTCTCCTTGCGCCACTCGCGCGGTGTGGTCGGTCATGGTCATCGCGGGTCGGTGTCGCGATCGGTGTCCGTGGCCGCCCCGCGGTCGGTCTGCGTCAGCTCGGTCGGTTGATCGTCGGCGGCCTTCCCGGTACGGGCCTGCTCGAGGGCGAGGGCGAGGCCGCGACGGGTGTAGACGTGCGCGACGTGGCGCTTCCATTCGGCGGTGCCGCGCACGTCGTCGCGCGGTTCGCACGCCGCGGCCACAAGGTCCGCCGCCTCGGCGAACAGCTCGTCGCTCGGGACGCTGCCGCGCAGCAGATCCTCCGCCGCGCCCACCTTGGTGTTGATGGGCGTGACCGAGGTGAGGGCGAGACCGACGTCGGTGATCGTGTCGTCGTCGCCCAGCTCGAGGTGCACGGCCACGCCGACGGTTGCGTAGTCGCCGATCTTGCGCTTCAGCTTCATGTAGGTGCCGCCCGATCGACCGCTCGGAACGGGGACGTTGACGGCGACGACCATCTCGTCGGGTGCCAGCGTGTTGGTGAACACGCCCTCGACGAACTCGCCGATCGAGATGGTGCGCTCGCCGGAGGGTCCCAAGGCGACGACGTCGGCGCCGGTCGCCAGCAGCACAGCGTTCCAATCGCCCTCCGGGTCGCAGTGGGCGACAGAGCCGCAGAGCGTTCCGAGGTTCCTGATCAGCGGGTCGGCGATCATCGGCGCGGCCGACTCCATCGCACCGAAGATCTCGTGGGAATCGACGATGTCGGCGTGGCGGACGAGCGCACCGATGTGGAGGTGGCCGTTGTGCCGCTCGATCCTGTCGAGGTCAGGGATGCGGTTGATGTCGATCAGGCGCGCCGGCGTGGCGAAGCGCAGCTTCATCAACGGCAGCAGGCTCTGGCCGCCGGCCAGGACGCGCGCCTCGTCGCCGTCAGCGGCCTTCGCCTCGATCGCCTCGTTCAGCGACGTCGCGGCTAGGTAGTCGAATCGCGCCGGGTACATGCGACACCCCCCAATGTCTTGTCCGTCGTCGGGACCTTACTAGACAGATCTGTCTCGTCCAGAGCGGCACGGCTGGAGCGGGCGGGAGTTGCAGTTCACCCGGCCTCGAAGCTCACCAGGACCCGGAGCTGCCGCCGCCCCCTCCGCCGCCGACACTGCCCCCGGTGAAGCCTCCGCTCGAACCGGCCGAGCCCGAGCTGGACGGTGCGGTGTGGGCGCTGGAGAACGACGGCCCCATGCTGTAGACGAGCAACGGGCCGTTGACGTATTCCACCGGTGGCACACTCGAGGCTTGGAGCGCCCGCTCCCAGGCCGAGGCCGCCCCGAGGGCCACGGCCCAGGCCGAGTACTCCCGCACCAGGCCGTGCGTCCAGGCCCATTCGACGTGGCGGCCCTCGCTGGCGGCGAGGAAGCGGCGGAACGACTCCGTGCGCAGCGCCAGCGCAGAGCCGGTTGCGCTGCGCACCCTGAGCAGCGTGCGGTAGGCGGCCAGTGCGGCGACGGCGGGCAGGACGATCCCGAAGAGGATCGCGCCGAGCGGGCTGGAGAAGACGCCGAGGATCGCGCCGAGCACGGATCCGGCACCGATCAACACCCAGATGCCGAGGACGACGAACAAGATCAACGACGGACCGCCGGCGGTGGCCTTCGGCGGATCGCTCGACCACCAACCGGAGGCCGCGATCGATCGGGCTTCGAGCGCCCGCACCTCGCGCCAGGCCGCGGCGAACTGCTTGTCGTAGGAGTCGAGTGTGATCGACTCGCGCCCGGCGAACAGGGGGTCGAGGACCGTGCGCTCGTCGGGGCTCGCCGTGTCGTACCGGGGGCCTCCTCGCAGAACGACATCGCCGGCGCCCGGCTCGTGGCCCTCGCGCTCGAAGGTGAGCACCTCACGCGCCGCGAGACCGGAGAACCAGGCGCCGACGTTTTCGTCGTCGATGCGCTCGCCGAGCAGCACCGCGCCCTGCCAGGGCTGGATCCCGGTCGGCGGGACGAACTCGATCGTCGCCAGATCGGCCAGCTTGTCGTCGGTGACCAGGCGCACCGCCCTGGCCTCGCCGCCCTTGGTGGTGGTCGTGGTGGGTGGGTTGCTCCGTGGGGCCGGCAGCGGGGTCGCCGTGCTCGGCGGCGGCAGTGGCATGCCGGACGGCGGCGGTCGGCTTGTGGTCGTGCCGTAGGCGGCGTCGGCGGCGCCGCCGGCGAACACCTCGTTGCGACCGCGTCGACGCGACCACAGGAACACGGCGCCACCCGACGCCAGGCCGAGCGGGACCATCGAGATGGCGACGGGGAGGCGGTCGTCGTCCACCTCTCGTGGCGGCAGTTGTGGCGCGACGACGTTGGCCGGCACGGTCAGCTCGACGATCGTGGCGCCGACGGTGATGCCGTCACCGGCTGCGAGCGGGCTGATGGCGGCGCGATACGTGCCGTCGGCGACCGAGCGCAGCTCGCACCCGCCCTCGGCACCGAACGCGCCGACGTTGCACAGCACGTCGTCGAGCTGCATGCCGGTCACGACGACCTCGAAGCGCTGGGTCTCGAGGGTCTCCTCGTTGTCGATGATGTTGAGGGCGAGGTCACCCGATGACAGTCGGGCGTCGGGCAAGGTGTAGGCGAGGACATAGCGGTGCTGGCCGGTGAGGGTGACGTCCGGGTCCCCGACTCGGATGCGCGCTTCGCCGCCGATCACCTCGACGTCGACGCCATCCGGCGCGTCGGGCGAGCTGGCCTCCACGTCGATGGGGACACCGAAGTTGACCGGGATCTGGCGCTGGTAGCCGCGCCGTTCTTCGGAGCCGAAGTCGATGTCGACGGTCTCCGTGATGCGCACCCCGTCGTCGCCGGCCGGCGCCACCACCACCTGCTTGGACTCGAATCGCTCGTCACGAGATGGCGAGCCGATGACCCCAGCCCCGGTCAGCACCGCACCCCCGGCGACGGCGGCGACGACGATCCCGTGCCGCCACACCGGAGTTCCACCGAGCCCTGCCATGGCACTGAGTCTGCCTGCTCACGGCGCGATGTGCGATGAGCGATGTGCGTCGTACGACCACGTCATGAGGTCGAACTGGGCGGCTCGGGTGTCAGCGGTCGTGGCTGATCCGGCCGTGGCGGTGGAGGGTTCGCGAGATGGCCTGTTCGCGCAGCCAGCAGGGCAGCTCGATGCGGCCGTCGTGGGTCACCGCCGTCTCGTCGATGGCGATGTCGTGTTCGTGGGCCGCCCGCCGCAGCACGTCGGCGCACGGGGCGAGCAGGCGCAGCCGTTCCGCGCCCGTCCCCGCCAGGCGCGCCGCCAACGCCTCGTCGCTCTCCGCCGGGCCCGAGACCTCGACCGCCACGCCAGCGATCGCGGCGGCCGCACGCAGCGACGCCACATCATCGTTGGTCGTCTCCGGTCCGGTCCGCACCACCACCCGATCGACCGGGCGGTAGCGCAGGACGTTGGCCTCGCTGCGCAGACCACTGCGGTCGACGGCCACGCCGAACTGCTCGTCCCACCACCGTTCATACGACCCCCGCGCCGCCGCCAGCGACGGGACCGCACCGACCCGGCAGAAGCGCAGGAACCGGTTGATGTCGCCCGGCCCGCCCGTCTTGGCGCCCCTCCCGATCGCCGAGCGCTTCCATCCGCCGAACGGCTGGCGGCGGACGATCGCCCCGGTCGTGTGGCGGTTGATGTAGACGTTGCCGACCTGCACCTGCTCCAGCCACGTCTCGACCTCGGCTTCGTCCAAGCTGTGCAGACCGCCCGTCAACCCGTACGCCACGGCGTTCTGCAGCTCGCTGGCCTCGGCCACCGAGTCGGCCCGCATCACCCCGAGCACCGGCCCGAAGCACTCGGTCTGGTGGAACCACGACCCGGGTCGCACACCGATGCGCACGCCCGGCGTCCACAGCCGCTCGTCCAGCCGGCGCGGCTCCACCAGCCACGACTCGCCCGGGTCGAGCCGGGTCAGCGCCCGCTGCAGCGCGCCGGACGGCGGCGCGATCACCGGTCCGACCACCGTCGTCAGCTTGATCGCCGGGCCGACCCGCAGGCTGCGCACGGCGTCGGCCAACCGCCCCAGGAACCGGTGGTCGTCGTACAGCGGCGCCTCGACGATGGCCAGGCTGGCCGCCGAGCACTTCTGGCCGGCGTGCCCGAACGCCGACCGCACGAGGTCCTTGAGGGCCAGGTCGACGTCGGCCGTCTGGCTGATGACGAGGGCGTTCTTCCCACTCGTCTCGGCGAGCAGGTGCAGCGACGGCTCCCAGTCGAGGAACGTGCGTGCCGTGGTGTAGGCGCCGGTGAGCACGACGCCGTCGACGCCGGGATGGGTGACCAGGTGCCGGCCGACCTCGTCGTCGGCGCAGCGCACCAGTTGCACGACGTCGTCGGGCACCCCCGCGGCGTGGATCGCGCGGACGAGCTCGACCGCCGTCGCCACCGCCTCCGGCGCCGGCTTGAGCACCACCGCGTTGCCGCCGGCGAGCGCGGCGACCACCCCGTTGGTCGGGATCGCCGCCGGGAAGTTCCACGGCCCGGCGACGAGGACGACCCCCAGCGGATTGGCGGCCACACCGTCTGCCGCCAGGTCGTCGATCGTCCGGGTGCACGCCGCTGACCAACGGGCGAAGTCGACGGCCTCGGAGACCTCGGGGTCGCCTTCACGCGCCGTCTTGCCGGTCTCGTGGGCCATCACGGCGAGGATGCGACCTCGGGCCGCAGCCAGCTCCTCGGCCACTCGGCTCAGCGCAGCGCGCCGCTCCGCTGTCGTCGCGGCCGCCCATCGGTCGGCGCCGGACCTCGACCGAGCCACGAGGTGGTCGACCCCGGCCGTGGTCGTGATGAGCGGCGGCAGCGGCGCCGGCCGGTCAACACGGAGGTGGGTCGCGATCCAGTCCCGATTGGATTGCCGCGTGAAGTCGGTGTCCGGCTCGTTGGCGAACGGATCGTCGACTGCGAACGTCCGCCGTTCGACTCGCCGGTCCTGGCAGCGGCGGGCGACCCTGCGCACCGATCGCACATCGGCGGCCGACGCCTCGAACCGCCGGCGCTCCCGCTCCCACACCGCGTCGCCGAGCCGTACGGTGAACAGCGAGCGCAGGAAGTTCTCCGGCCCGGCGTTCTCGTCGAGCCGCCGCGACAGGTAGGCGATGCTGGCGGCGAAGTCCTCCGTCGTGACGACCGGCGTGTACAGCAGCACGCCATCAGCATCGTCGAGCACTGCACGCGCCTGCGGTGGCGCCATGCCCTCCAGCATCTCGATGCCGACGACATCGACGAGTCGCCGCCGCTCGCGACCGTCGATCGCCCATGCCACGTCGAACAGGTTGTGGCTGCCGACGCCGACGGCGAGGTCCCCCTCGGCCGCGGCGTCCATGGCGCGGGCCAGCAACGCCTTGTAGCTGGCGTCGACCTCGGCCTTGGTGGCGTACGGCGCCGGCACCCACCCGCCGAGCTCGGCGTCGACCTGCTCCATCGCCAGGTTGGCACCCTTGACCAAGCGCACCTTCGTCCAACCGCCGCCGCTGCGCCGCCGCTGCGCCGCCCAGGGCACCAGTCGATCGAGCACGTCGTGGGTGTCGGGCAGGTAGGCCTGGAGGACGATCCCGGCCGGCAGCGACCGGTGCTCCGGTTCGTCGAGCACGCGGCAGAAGGCGGCGACGGTGAGGTCGAGGTCCCGGTACTCCTCCATGTCGAGGTTGACGAACACGGGCGGGTGCTGCTCGGCGGCGACGGTGCACACGATGCGCAACCGCTCGGCGATGCGGTCGACCTCGTGGTCGAACGCCAGCACGTCGAGATCGGCGCACAGGGCCGAGATCTTCACCGACACGTAGGAGACGTCGGGCCGGCGCATTCGGGCGCACAGCGCGTCGAGCCGGCGCTGGGCCTCGTCGCCACCGAGGATCGCCTCGCCGAGCAGGTTGACGTTGACGCTGAAACCGGCGGCGCGACGGCGGGCGAGGTGACGCGCGAATCGAGAGTCCTCGGCCGGCACGATGACGTCGCTCGTCTCGGCCCGGATGCGCCGCCGGACGATCGCCGAGACGGGCCTCGGGGCGATCGACGAGCCGATCGCGGCAAGCCGCAGGGCGACGCGGTCGAGCACCGGCAGTGCCTCGGGCAACCCACGCCCGACGACGGTCCGCAGCTGCTCCATCGAACGGCGCGCCGTCGGTGTGCGCAGCACCTCGTCGGTGAGGGTGAACAGCAGCTCGCGCCCGTCGGCGTCGGCCAGCAGGCGGCCGAGGCGGACGGCCTGCCGGCGCTCCCGCCGGGTGGTGCGCTCGGCGGCCGCCGTGAGCAGCGCGGCGGCGCGGTCGACCGCAGCGGTCACCTCGTCAGCCACGGCACCATTCAAGCCGGGCGCAACACTGCTCGGCCGCTCCACTGCTACACACGTCTCGTGCTGTGCGTCATCGGCGACCTGGTGGAGGACGTCGTGGTCCGCCTCTCCCAGTCGATCGTCCCCGGTTCGGACAGCCCGGCGGTGATCGACCGCCGCCTGGGTGGAAGCGCGGCGAACGTGGCGGTCGCCGCAGCCGCGGCGGGCTGCGCCACCCGGTTCATCGGCCGGGTCGGCGACGACCTGCTCGGCGCGCAGCTCGTCGAACAGTTGGAGGACGCCGAGGTCGATGCGCGCGTCCAGCACGGCCGCGGGCGCACCGGCTCGGTCGTCGTGCTCGTCGAGGTGGACGGCGAACGGACGATGTTGCCGGACCGAGCCGCCTCGACCCAGCTGCGCGATGTCGACGCCTCGTCGGTCGACGGCGTGACGTGGCTGCACGTGCCCGCGTACTCGCTGTGCGCCGAGCCGATCGGCACGACGACGCGCGCCCTGGCCCGCCACGTGCGTCGGCGGTGGGGTCGGATCAGCGTCGACGTGTCGTCGGTGGCGGTCGTGCGCCAGTTCGGCGTTGATGCCTTCGCCGACGCATTGCGCGAGCTGCAGCCCGACGTCGTGTTCGCCAACGCCCCCGAAGCCGAGTTGGTGCGGGCGCTCGGTCTGCCGCTGCTTGTCGTCAAGCGCGGCGCCGATCCCGTCGAGCTCGTCCACGGCGACGGGCGCACCGAGCAGGTGGCTGTCGACGCCGTCGACGGGGTGCGTGACACGACCGGCGCCGGCGACGCATTCGCCGGCGGCTACCTCGTCGCATTGCTCGGCGGAGCCGAAACCACCCAAGCCGCGGCCGCCGGCGCAGTGGCGGCGGCGACGGTCCTGCGCGCCAACAGCGTCGACCCGGAATGAGCGCCGCGATGCAGCGGTTGGTGGCGTCATGGAACTCGATACCGCACTGCAGTTCGCCCGTCAGCACCAACACGGCGTGCTGGTCACGCTGAAGCGCGACGGGCGGGCGCAGCTGTCGAACATCGCCTACTTCGTCGGTGACGACGGTGTGGTCGCCATCTCGGTCACGGAGGGTCGGGCCAAGACGGCCAACCTGCGTCGCGATGGTCGGGCCTCGTTGCACGTCACTCGTGACGACTTCTACGCCTACGTGGTGCTGGAGGGCGACGCTGAGCTGACCCCGCCCGCCGCATCGCCGGACGACGCGACCACCGAGGCCCTCGTGGAGTACTACCGTGCGGTGGCGGGCGAGCACCCGGACTGGGCCGACTATCGGCGGGCGATGGTCGACGATGGACGGGTGCTTGCCCGCATTCGTCCGACCCACGCCTACGGCATGCTGCCGGGCTGACGCGCGGCCCGGCGCGTCCGACACCGCGCTGACGTGTTGATCCGCCGCGGTCAGGAATGGCTTATTCGATGGTCGTGCCGTCGGGGCCGACGACGAACCAGACGTCGCCGGAGCCCTGACCGTTGACGTCGCCGGGAGCGGTGTCACCGGCGAATAGGTACAGCGGCCAGTCGCCGGCCTTCAGCTGCTGGCCACCTGCCGGGTGCTCGACGAGCGTAAAGACCGAGGCGTCGAGATCGCCGACGGTCAGCTCGCCCTCGACGATCGCCGGCGGCCACGCGTCGGCGCATCCCTCCACGCACGACGGCTCGCCGTCGGTGTCGTTCTTGAAGGCGTACAGCGTCCGCCCGCCGGCGTCGACGAGGATCGTGCCGAGATCGGTCTCGGCCGTCGCGACCATCGCCTCGCCGCCATCAGCGGCTGCGGTCGTCTCGGTCGCTGCCTCGGTCGTCTCCGGGGCATCGGTCGCTTCTGGAGCGTCCGTGGCCGCGGGTGCCGTCGTAGCGGTCGAGTCGCCGTACAGACCTCCATCGGCAACGGTCGTGGCGTCGGCGACGGTCGTGGCGGTGGCTGCGCTGGTGGCGGTCGATCCCGCGGTGGTCGTGGGGGAGCCGGACGCGGGCGCGTCGTCGTCGCCGCAGGCGGCCAGGGCGAGCAGGGCGACGACGCCGAGCCCGGCGAGCCGCTTGGTTGAGCGAGTGGTGTCCACGGTGTCTCCAGTCGATGGATGGGTTGCTCGGTCATCGACCAGTACGCCGCTCATCACGTCGCGGTTCGCGGTCGGTGCGAAGTCCTTCTCCGTTCTCGTCGCTCGTGCCAGGATGCGCGACGGTGCAGCTCGACGACCGTGAGCTCGCTCGGCGATTCCCGAGCGGCGACGAGGACGTGGTGCGCGCCGTGTACGAGCGGTACGGACGTGCCGTGCACACCGTCGCCATGTCCGTCTTGCACGACGCCACGGCGGCAGCCGACGTCGTGCAGACGACGTTCCTCAACGCGTGGCGAGCGGCGCCGCAGTTCCAACCCGATCGAGAGCTCGGGCCGTGGCTGTACTCCATCGCCCGCCGTCAAGCCATCGACACGTATCGGCGCAACCGCGGCGTCGAGGTCACCGACGCGGCGAGCCTCGACGTGATCGAGCTGCCGGCGTCGATCGAGCGGATCTGGGAGGCGTGGGAAGTGCGCCTGGCGGTCGACCAGTTGCCGGTCGACGAGCGCGACGTCGTGCGCATGAGCTGGTTCGAAGGCCTCAGCCATCCCGAGATCGCCGAACGGTGTGGCGTGCCGATCGGCACGGTCAAGTCGCGCAGCCACCGCGCCCACCGGCGGTTGGCTGCGCTGCTCGCCCACCTCGATGACGCGAACCGATCCGCCACGCCAGACGTAGTGGACGGTGACGGCACGACTGGGCCTCGAACAGCATGAGTGAGCACGACGATCTGCGCGGCGGGGCGGACGAACCCGATGGACCGGTGGCACTGCCATCGGTGGTCACCGCTGCGCTCGCCGATCCGGCGGTGTGGGCCGAACCGCCGGCGTGGCTCGGCGAGTCGATCGTCGCGACGCTCCGAGCACAGCGCGACATCGATGCGCTCGACGATGGGTCGGTGGCGGCACCTCAGTTGGTGGCGACCGGGCGGTCGGGGCGGGTCCACCGCACCTGGTGGCTGGCGGCGGCCGCTGCAGTCGTCGCCATCGTTGCGGTCGGTGTCGTGGTACTGCTCCCCGATCGCGACGGCGAGGGTGAGGTGGCGGTAGCGATCGAGGGCACCGAGTTGGCCCCGGGCGCCAGCGCCGACGCAGTCGTCAACGAGCTTGCCGCCGGCGTGGCCATCCGGCTCGACGTGGCAGGGCTGGCACCGGCGCCGCCCGGCAGCTTCTACCAGGGCTGGGTGCGCTCGGAGGCGGGCGAGCTGGTCAGTGTCGGGACGTTCCACCTGCGCGCCGGCGATGACGCCGTGACGCTGTGGTCCGGTGTCGACATCGCCGACTATCCGACGTTGACGGTCACCCTGCAGCGCGAGGGCGAGGGCACCGAGACGTCGGGCGAGGTCGTCCTGCGCGGCTCGCTGCTGCCCTGATCGGAACCGCTCAGGCGGCGACGGTAGCGGGCAGGCCGGCGCCCATCAGGTCGACGAAGTTGTCGTGGTAGAAGGCGCGGCGTGTCGTCTCGTCGATGCCGCTGAGCGACGCCTCGAATCGTTCGATCGGCCGGCGACCGCCCTCGACGTGCGGGTAGTCGGAGGAGAAGAGGCAGACCTCTGGGCCGGCCTGCTCGATGATCCAGCCGACGTCCTCGGTCGGATAGGGCGTGGCGCGGATGTGGCGGCGGACGTAGTCGCTCGGCCGCATCGAGAGGGCGTGGAGGCGCTCCTCGTGGCGGGCGAAGGCGTCGAACGCCGATTCCATCTGGCGCATCCACGACGGCAGCCAGATGGCTCCCTGCTCGATGACGCCGATGCGCAGCTCGGGGAAGCGTTCGAGCACACCGTCGAAGATCATCGTGGCCAGGGTCTGCGCCGGTGGCGCAGGGATGCCCATGTAGTCGACGGAGCGAAAGTTCTCTTCGCCGCCGTGGAAATCGGGCGGGATGGGCAGCCCGTTGCGGAAGTAGTTGGGGTCGATCAGGTCGCCGGTGCCGCCGACGTGGAAGACGACCGGGATGCGGGCGTCGCTGGCGACCGACCACACGGCGTCGAGGGCGATGTGGCTGGGGGAGTGGGTCGGCGGGCAGCCGGAGGCGATCAGCAGCGCGGCCGCGCCCTCGTCGATCGCCTCCGCGGCCAGCCGGCCGGCGTTGTCGAGGTCGGCCAGCGGGACGTAGCAGGTCGGCAGGAGACGCGGGTCGATGGAGCAGAACTCGACCATCCCCCGGTTGTGGGCGCGCGCCGCACCGACGGCGAGCTCGAGATCGCCGCTGTGCTCCCAGTCGTGGAGGCGGCGGTTGTGGAACGTGTTGAACACGAGCTGGCTGGCGAAGCCGAGCAGGTCGAGGGCGCGCGGACGGTCCTCGGAGACGAACGAGCCGGTGGCGGCGAAGTTCTTGCGGGCCATGATCTCGGCCGCCTCGTCGTGGCGGTAGTCGTCGCTGGCGTGGCGAGCACGCAGGCTGTCAAAGGCCGCGTCGAGGTCGGCCAGCTGGCCGTCGGGGTCACCGGTCTGGCGCAGCTCGTTGCCGCTGGAGTAGCGCAGCGGTTCGATGCGCTCGCGCACGGCCGGGTCGGCGTAGCTGCGCAACCATCCCGGCGGCTCCATGATGTGGGCGTCGGCGTCGTGGACGACCAGCCCCGTCGAGTTGTACGCCATCACCGCAGTGTGCCACCTCCGGCGCAGCCGAATCTGGGCGCGCTCTCCGCCATCGCCCGATCTGAGCGCCATCTCCGACGGATCCCGACACGATCGGCGCCCACTTTCCACCCGGCGACGCCCACCCCGACGCCGGTATCGTGCGGACGCCTCACCGGGCGACGTGGCCGAGTGGTTCAGGCAAGGGCCTGCAAAGCCCTCTACCCGGGTTCGATTCCCGGCGTCGCCTCCA
>JBPCJW010000138.1:0-10208 GCA_051004915.1 Ilumatobacteraceae bacterium | reverse complement strand
CGAGCACGTGCCACGCCGTCCATTCCGTGGCGCGATCGTGCTGGAAATCCAGCATGAACCTTCGTCAGAAACTCTTGGTGGCGAGACTTTTCGTCAACGGTCCGCCGCCTGGAGCGGGTGAACGCGTAGCGTCACGCCATGGTGGCTCGGTTCGCCGTCCTGGCCTCCGGGACGGGCACCAACGTGCAGGCGATCCTCGATGCCTGCGCAGACGGATGTCTTCCTGCTGACGTCGTCGCTGTCGTGTCGGATCACGCCGATGCCGGCGCGCTGCAACGGGCTCGCCGAGCCGGTGTCCCGGCCGTGCACGTCGGCCGTCTCCCAGGCGAGTCCCGACCCGACTACGACGTTCGCCTCGCCGACGTCGTCGTCGGCTACGCGCCGGACGTCGTCGTGCTCGCCGGCTGGATGCGCGTGCTCACGGTGAGCTTCCTCGGTGCCTTCCCAGACCGAGTGGTCAACCTCCACCCGGCGTTGCCAGGAGAACTTCCCGGTACGCACGCCATCGAGCGGGCCTGGCACGAAGCGCTGGCCGGCGAGCGCACCGTCACCGGCGTGATGGTCCATCTGGTGCCGTCCGAGTCGGTCGACGACGGCCCAGTGCTCGGAATGGCCGTCGTGCCGATCCGCCCCGACGACACGCTCGAGTCCTTGACCGAACGCATCCATCGCACCGAGCACCAGGTGCTCGTCGCCACCCTCTCCGACCTGTGCCGCCAGGAGGCCACCACCTGATGACCACCCAGATGAATCGCCACAACGACGAGCTGTTCGACCGCTTCGAGGCTCTGACGTTCGACGACGTCGTGATCGTGCCGGGGTACTCCGAAGCGTTGCCCGATGCGGTCGACACCTCGGCCACGTTCGCCGCTGGGATCACGCTGGCCGTGCCGCTCGTGTCGGCGGCGATGGACAAGGTCACCGACTCGCGGATGGCCATCGCCATGGCCCGCCAGGGCGGGATCGGCGTCATCCACCGCAACCTCGCCGTCGCCGACCAGGCCGCGGAGGTGCAGAAGGTGAAGCGCAGCCAGAGCGGCATGATCACCGACCCGGTGACGCTGCCGCCGACCGCGCTCCTCCACGACGCGGAGGCGTTGATGCACCGCTTCAAGTTCTCCGGGGTCCCCGTCACCGATCCGGACGGCCGCCTCGTCGGCATCCTGACCAACCGCGACATCCGCTTCTGTGAGGGCGCCGACTTCGACCGCCCGGTCACCGAGTTCATGACGGCTGCGGGTCTGGTCACGGCCGACGTTGGGACGACCCTCGACGAGGCCAAGGCGATCCTGCAGCGCCACCGCATCGAGAAGCTGCCGCTCGTCGACGCCGAGGGTCGCCTCGCCGGGCTGATCACGGTGAAGGACATCCAAAAGCGCCAGGAGTTCCCCAACGCCTCACGTGACGACGCCGGCCGGCTGCGCTGCGCGGCCGCGGTCGGCGTGGGGGACGATCTCGAGGAGCGGGTCGAGGCGCTCGTGGCGATGGCCGTCGACGCCGTGGCGATCGACACCGCCCACGGTCATTCCGCCGGCGTCGTCAAGGCCATCGAGCGGATCAAGGGCGGCTGGCCCGACCTCCCCGTCGTCGCCGGCAACGTCGTCACCGAGGACGGCCTCGAGGCACTGGCGACTGCCGGTGCCGACGCCGTGAAGGTCGGCGTCGGCGCTGGGTCGATCTGCACGACGAGGGTGATCAGCGGCGCCGGGATGCCGCAGCTCTCGGCGATCTGGCACACGACGCACCGTGCCCGCCGGCTCGGCGTGCCGGTCATCGCCGACGGGGGGATCACCTACTCCGGCGACATCGTCAAGGCGATCGCCGCCGGCGCCGAGTGCGTGATGCTCGGGTCGCTGCTCGCCGGCACGGAGGAGAGCCCGGGCGAGCTGGAGCTGTTCGAGGGTCGGCGGTACAAGAGCTACCGCGGCATGGGGTCGATGGGCGCCATGCAGGGCCTCGGTGCCGATCGCTACGCCACCGGCCAATCGGCGGTGGGGGCGGCCAGCCGCAAGCTGGTTCCGGAAGGGATCGAGGGTCGCGTCGCGTTCGCAGGGGCCCTGAACGAGGTCCTGTACCAGCTCGTCGGCGGGCTGCGCAGCGGCATGGGCTACGCCGGCGCGGCGACGCTCGAGTCGTTGCGCACCACGTCCCGCTTCATGCGCGTGACGACGGCCGGCCGCACCGAGAGCCACCCCCACGACGTCCAGATCACCAACGAGGCCCCCAACTACCAACGCGGCTGACGTCCACTGATCCGAGGGTTTCAGCGCATCGGAGGGCTTCCGTACCGGACGGGGCGCGGCAAACCATCCGATGACGTGAAAGCCTCGGACCCCGAGCGGTCAGTGGGGCGTGGGGCGGACCTCGTAGCTGCAGGAGGTGGCGCCGGCCATCATGTGGGTGACTCGTTCGATCGTCGCTTCGGGCAGCACAGCCCGCAGGAACTCCAGCTCGGTCGAGCACGCCGTCGGGTGCTCACGGGCGACGGCGAAGATGGCGCAGTTGCGCTCGACGATGCGCGTCGTCCCGTCAGCGTCGCGCTCGACGTTGGCCATGTAACCGTCCTCGTCGAGGATGCGGGCCAGCTCGTCGACCTTCGCCCCCCACCCGCGCATGCGGGCCAGCCGCGCCCGGGCACCACGCACCCGCTCGTCCCGCCGCCGCTCGAACGCGGCGCTGACGGCGTCCGACGGCAGGTAGGTGAGCAGCTGGTTGGTCAGCTCGCCGTATGCCCGGGGGAACAGCGTCTCGGCGTCCGGGGCGATGCGGTACACGCGCTCGGTCCTCCCCTGCTGACCCGCCGCACGGGCCGCGGCCCCAGCCTCCAGGAGCCGCAGCTCGGCCAGACCGGCCAGGTGCTGACGGGCACCGCTGACCGTCATGTCCAGCTGGGCAGCGACGTCAGCGGCGGTCGCCTCGCCCCGTCGGCGCACGGCGAACAGCACGTTGCGCTGCGCCGCGGTCACAGGAGGCGGAACGGCGACGGCGGGCCGCACGTCGACGCCGGTCGCTGCGACCTCGGTCATCGATCACGCTCGGGGAGCAGCAGGTGGACGTCGCCGAACTCGTGCCAGCGGTACCCGGCCTCCACCGCCGCAGCGTAGGCCGTGCGCAGCGCCGACCTCCCGGCCACCGCCTCGAGCAATTGCAGGTGGCTGGCTTCTGGCTCGTGCCAGCCAGTGAGCAGGGCGTCGACGGCCCGCACGCCGCGTTCCGGCGTGACGACGAGCTCGGTCCAACCGGCCGACGGGTGGACGACCCCCGCCTCGTCGACCGCCGACTCGAGCGCCCGAACGACGGTGGTGCCGACGGCCACGGCGATGCCACCGCTGGCGTGCACGAGGTTGACGAGCCGCGCCGTCGGCTCGGTCACCCGATAGCGCTCGGGGTACGGCGCTTCGTGAGCCTCCAGGGATGCGACGCCGGTGTGCAGCATGATCGGGGCGACGACGATGCCGTGGGCGACGAGGTCGGTGACCACCTCGGCCGTCAGCACCCGCCCAGCCGAAGGCATCTCCGCCGATCCCGGCTCCAGGGCGAAGGCGTTGGTGTAGGCATCGAGCGGCCACGCCTCGGGCACGTACCGGTAGCGGATCGGCCGCCCGAAGCGGGCGAGGTGGTCGAGCAACGGCAACTGCAGGTCGAGCGTGGCGACCCACAGCCGGACGGATCGGGGCATCCTGCCGAGCAAGTGGACGTGTCCACCACCGGCCATGGCCAGTGACGCGCCGGTGAAGTCTTCGCCGTGCGGGAAGGTGCTGCCGTCGTGGGCGGGATGACGGACTTCGACGAGGTGCAGTCCGGTCGGGAGCTCGGTCGACACGTGCACGACGACGGCCCGGCCGTCGGTCGTGGTGGCATCGATCGCCGCCGGCACGGTGGCAGAGGTGTTGACGACGACGAGGTCGCCCGGTTGCAACCACGTCGCCAGGTCGCGGGCGATCGTGTGCTGCGGCGCCTGTTCGCCGATCGAGACCATCATGCGGACGGCATCGCGCCGGCCGAGGAGCTGCTCCGGAGGCTCGGAGGCCTCCAGCCCTGCCGGCAGCTCGAAGCGTTCCAGCACGGGCATCACGACACCTCTGCAGTGGCCAGCCGGAAGCGACCAGAACCCTTTGGCCCGTCGATCAACGCCAGCAATCGAGGGATGACTTCTTCGGGCAACGGCCGATCCGAGATGTCCTCGCCGGGGAACGCCAACTGATGCATGTCTGCCGGCATGTCACCGGGGTCGACAGTGAGCACCCGCAGCCCTGGCCGCTCGACGGCGAGCACCCGCCCGAGATGGTCGAGCGCCGCTTTCGTCGCGCCGTACCCGCCCCAGCCCTCGTACGCCTCGACCGACGCGTCCGAGGTGATGTCGACGACGGCGGCACCCGGTCGAAGGTGCGCCAACGCGACCTGGATGAGCCCGAGTGCGGCGAGGACGTTGACGTCGAACAGCGCGCCCAACGAGTCGAGCGGGTACTCGCTCAGCGCCGGCAACGGCGACGGACCGAGCCCGCCCGCGTTGTTGACCAGCAGGTCGATGCCGGCTCCGGCCTGGACGGCGGCGTCGACCAGCTGCTGGCGGTGGACTGGATCCGTGAGGTCGCCCGCGATTGCGACGACCTGCGGTCCGAGGTCAATGGTCGATGCCTCCAGCTCGGCGGCATGCCGGGCGTCCGTGACGACGTTTCAGCCCCCTGCGGCGAGGGCCTCGACGAGCGCCCTCCCCAGCCCTTGCGAACGTCCCGTGACGATGGCCGTACGTCGACTCGACATCGCTGTCTCCTTCCGATCCCGTGATGGTACCGATTAGAACAGCGATCACTGTTTTAAATTCCCGACCAGTGCGATGAGCGATGAGTGGTCCTACGACGCAAATCGCTCATCGCGTCAACGGCCCATCCAACGCGATGAGCGATGAGTGGTCATGCGACGCAGATCGCTCATCGCGTAGCGACGCAAGGCGTTGACGAGGGCTACCGGGTGCGGGCGGCGCTCTCCAGGTCCTCCACGCTGAACGGGCCGACGGCGCTGTCTTCGGCGACGTAGCGGTACAGGGCGGTGCCGAACACGCCGCGCGTCGCGCCACCGAACACGGCGCCGCCGACGGCGACGATCACACCGATCAGCAACAGCGCCGCACCGGCGACCTCGGCCGCCGCATCGCCGACGGCGAGCAGGGCGACCCCACCTCCGCCGATCAACACCCCCGCCAACACGATCAACCCAGAGACGCCGCCGATGACGACGTTGCCGGTGATCTGCTGACCCCAGTGCTGGCGGAACAGGTTGGCCGACCGCTTGATCGCAGCAACCGGTCCGATGCCCTCGAAGGCCAACACCGGCACGACCATGAACGTGACCAGCCCCCAGATCGCGCCGCCGATGCCGGCGATCAAGTCCCCGGCGAAGCCGGCACGATCGCGGATGACCGACAGCAGGACGGAGATCAGCGCCGAGACGAGGGCCCAACCGGCGATGATCCCGACCTTGCTGCGTGCGACGGCCCGGGCGGCACGCGTGTCGGGCTGCTCGCCGCGCATCGCCTGGTCGGCGGCCGAGGCGAGGGCGACGTTGTAGTAGATGACGAAGAACGACGCCAGGTAGACACCGCCGGCGACGAGGGCGCCACCGCCGATCTTCTCGCCCGTCGATGCCTGATCACGGCTCAGCAGGTAGGCGCCCGGACCGGCGAAGATCGCCGCCGAGATCAACGCCAGCACTCCGCCGTAGAGCGGCAGACGGGCCAGGCCGGGGTGCGACCGGATGACGCCCCACGCCTTCTTGGTCAGCTGCCACCCCCTGCGCATGCGCTCGAACATGAGGCGGACAGTACCGCGGGGGTGTGACGGTCCGGGGCGACCGTCGACCACACAGGGATGTCGCTACCGGCAGGACCGGAGTTGCCGTCCCGCCGGACGTCGTCCATCCTGAACGCAACGGCCACAGTGAGGTGACACCCATGACCCTGCCCGATGTCGTCAGTCCCGAGGAGTGGCGAGCTGCCCGACTCGGGCTACTCGCCGCCGAGAAGGCGATGACCAAGGCCCGCGACGCGCTGAGCACGCAGCGTCGGCAGCTGCCGATGGTGCTCGTCGCGAAGGACTACCGCTTCGAGGGTCCGGACGGGTCGGTCGGCCTGCTCGATCTGTTCGAGGGCCGCCGGCAGCTGATCGTCCAGCACTTCATGTTCGACCCGAGCTGGGAGGACGGCTGCCCGAGCTGCACCGCGTCGGCCGACGAGCTCTCCCCCGGCCTGCTCGACCACCTGCGGGTTCGCGACACCACGTTCGCCGTCGTCTCCCGCGCGCCACTGAACAAGATCGAGCGCTACAAGGCCAAGCGGAGATGGGACTTCCCGTGGTACTCGTCCCACGGCAGCGACTTCAGCTACGACTTCCATGCCAGCCTCGATCCGACCATCGCGCCGGTCGAGCTGAACTTCCGGCCAGCAGACGAGCTCCCAGCCGCCGGGCAGGGCTGGGCCCTGGATGGCCCGACCGAGCAACCGGGCTACAGCTGCTTCCTCGCCGTCGATGGCGAGGTGTTCCACACCTACTCGGTGTACGCCAGGGGGACGGAGTGGCTCGGCGGCTCGTACGCCTTCCTCGACCTCACCGCCCTCGGCCGCCAGGAGGACTGGGAGGAACCGAAGGGTCGCGCCGACACCACGCGTGGCGCAGTCCCCGACTTCGCCACCTGATCCGAGTGTGCGTCAGGCGAGCTTCTCGACGAAGCCCTCGAGCTGGCGCAGGTTGCGGCACTCGTAGACGCCGTCGACGTGCGTCGCGTAGTCGCCAACGATCGAGTCCCCGGTGTTCCAGTACGAGCGAGGCTCCGGGTTCAGCCAGTACACGTGGCGCGCCTTGTGACGCATCTCCTTGACCACCCACGACTGGCTGGCGTGGTAGTTGTTGCGGGCGTCGCCGAGCAGCAGGACGGTGGTCTTCGGTCCGACGTCCTTGCCCCAGCGCTCCCAGAACACCTCGAAGGCGTGGCCGTAGTCGGAGTGCCCGTCGACCCACACCACGTCGGCCTCGGTGTTGACCCGGTGGATCGCCTCCTGGATGTCCTCCGTCGCGCGGAAGTAGTCGGTCACCTCGTCGATGCCGTCGATGAACACGAACGAGCGGACCTTGGAGAACTGGTTCTGCAGGGCGTACACGAGCATCAGCGTGAACCGGGCGAACGCCGCCACCGAGCCGGAGATGTCGGCGACCACCATCAGCTCGGGCTTGGCCGGGCGCGGGTACTTGAACTTCGGCTCGGCCGGCACGCCACCGTACGACAGCGAGTGGCGCACCGTGTTGCGAAAGTCGAGCGGCCCCTTGCGGCCGTGGCGCCGCTTGCGCGTCAGTCGGGCCGCCAGCTTGCGGGTCAACGGGTACAGCGCCTTGCGCAGCGACTGCATCTCGTCGCGCGAGGCGTGCATGAACTCGACGTCCTCCGGCAGCGGCTTGCGCAACGTCTTGGCCATCGCCTCGGCGCCCCGGTCGGCCACCAGCCGTCGCCGGATCTCCGCCTCGATCTCCGTCTTGAACTGCCCGATGCGGTCCTCGTACTCCTCCCGCTCGAGGCGCTCCTCCAGCGACGTCAGCTCACCGCCGACCTCCTGTCGGCTGGCCTCCATCAGTTTCTCGAGCATGGCATCGAGGTCGAGGTTGCGCAGCGTGCGGTACAGGTAGTACGTGCCGCCGACCGGCCGCCCCGGCTCCATGCCCGCGAACCGCTGCACGGCCTGGCGGGCCATCGCCCGCATCATCGCCTGGTCGCCGTTGAGCAGCGCCTGCATCAGCAGGTGGGCAATCTCCTCCGGCGACAGCGCGTCCATGCTCCCGCCGGCGCCGCCACGACCCTCGCCCTGGCGCATCTGCTCCTGCATCTCACGCCACATCTCCTCGACTGGCGAATCGTCGCCCTCGCCGATGAGGTACTGCGGACCGCGCAGGCTGAAGTACACCTCGAAGACCGTCTCGAACGCCCGCCAGTGGGCGTTGTTCTTGATCAGCGTCGCGCCGAGGGCGTACTTGAACGCGTCCCGGTCCTCGACCGGGATGTGCTGGACGGCCTCCATGGCGTCGAGGTTCTCGGTCAGGCTGACGGGCAACCCGGCGTTGCGCAGCTCCACGACAAACCCGTTGAGCAGGTCGAGCATGTTGGAGGTCGGCCGAGCCGGCACCACGTCGGTCACCTGCAGCACCGTACCGGCCATGACCAGCGGCAACCGATCGCCGGACTGCGATGCCGATTGCAACCCGAGCTCGTGCACCGTCCCGTGCCGGACAGCGCAGTTGGCGACCCGACAGTCGAGCTCACGCTGTCATCGACGACGCCACCAGCAACTCCGTGCCGTTCACAGCCGCGGTTGGCCCGCCATCACCAGCCCTCCGCTCTACGTCAATCTCAACAAGGGGACGATCTCGGCCGCCGTCACCGAGTGCGACACCAGTTCGTGCCGGTTCATCGTCCCGTCCGGCATCGTCGACGACACGGAGGTCGATCTCTTCACGCCCGGTGGAGCGGCGACGTTCTGCTGCGTGGAGAGCGGCGTGGCGAACTCGGCACCAGTGCTCCGGCGCTGACCGCTACTTGTCGTCGACGGTCAGTTCCTTGGCCGTCTTTGCGATGTCCGTCTGGTACTTGAGCAGGATGTGCAACGTGTCCTTGGCCGTCTGCTCGTCGATCGAGTCGAGGTTGAGCAGCAGCAGCGTGCGCGCCCAGTCGAGCGTCTCGGACACGCTCGGCGCCTTCTTCAGGTCGAGCTGGCGGATCGAGCGCACGACCCGGGCGATCTGATCGGCCAGGTTGTCGGTCACGCCCGGCACCTTGGCCAGCACGATCTCCTTCTCCCTGGCCAGCGTCGGGTAGTCGACGTGGAGGTACAGGCAGCGGCGCTTCAGCGCCTCGCTCAGCTCGCGCGTGTTGTTCGACGTGAGGAAGACGAGCGGGATCTGGTTGGCCTCGATCGTGCCGAGCTCGGGGATCGACACCTGGTAGTCGGAAAGGATCTCGAGCAGCAGCGCCTCGGTCTCGACTTCCACCCGGTCGACCTCGTCGATCAGCAGCACCACCGGCTCGGTGGCGCGGATCGCTTCCAGCAGGGGTCGGGTGAGGAGGAACTCCTCGGAGAAGATGTCGTCGTGGACCTCGCTCCACGAGTCGGAGCTGCGGTCGGCCTGGATGCGCAACAGCTGCTTCTTGTAGTTCCACTCGTACAGCGCCTTGGACTCATCGAGGCCCTCGTAGCACTGCAGCCGGATCAGCCGGGCGCCGGTCATCTCGGCCACCGACTTGGCGAGCTGCGTCTTGCCCGTGCCGGCCGGGCCCTCGATGAGCACCGGCTTGCCGAGGCGGTCGGCGAGGTAGACGACCCCGGCGATGCCGTCGTCGGCGAGGTAGGCGACATCACGCAGTCCGTCGCGGACCGCCGGCACGCTCTCGAACCGGTTGTCCTGGGTCACGACCATCGGCTGGACGCTACTGGCGAGGTCAGCCACGCCTTCAACCGGATCCCTGCGGTCGGCGCGCGAGCGACGAGCGACGAGCGACGAGCGATGAGTGGTCATGCGCCACTCATCGCTCATCGCTCAGCGGGACGTCGGTCGGTACCATCCGGCGTCGTGGGCGGCGTGCTGGCTCGGTACGTCGACGAGTTCGTCGATGGCATCGGCGCCGAGTTGGAGGCACTCGCCGGCCGGGACCACCGCGGCGATGTGACCATCGAGGCCGGCGACCTCGTCGCTGCCGTCATCGACAGCGACGACCGGCTGACGGACGACGAGCTGGAGGCCTGGCTCGACGACATCGGACCACGGCTCGAGCCACCAGTCCTCGTCACGTCGACCCGCCTGCGCGAGGGCGGGATGCTCGAGGGCCGTCGACGGTGGCTCGAGCAGCCGAGCACGTTGTTCGACCTGCTCGTCAAGGCCGACGCCGACCGGGGCGGAGGGCGCGCCGTCCGCTACTACGACGCCGCCATCCGCCTCGCCCACGCTGCGGCCGCCGTCGACCTCGTTCCCTCCCCCGACGAGATCGCCGCCATCGACCGCTACCGCGATGTGCTGCTGGCTGCCTTCGACGCCGCTGGCGTGCCGCGACCGGGCCGACCAGTGGCGGCGGAGACGGCGGAGGGGGCCCGCGGCGCCGGGGTCACACCCGTCGGAACGACCCCCGGGTCCACCACCCAGCTTCCTCCCGTCCGTCCCCCTAAGGAGCTGGTT
>JBPCJW010000137.1:0-6811 GCA_051004915.1 Ilumatobacteraceae bacterium | reverse complement strand
GGGACTCCTCGACGGGGTGGTGGCAGGCGAGGAAGTGGCCGGGCGCCCACTCGCGCAGTTCGGGCTCGGCCGTGGTGCACACCTCGTCGGCGTTCGGGCATCGCGGGTGGAACCGGCAGCCCGACGGTGGGAGCACAGGCGACGGTGGCTCACCGATGACCTCGACCATGGCCGTCTGGGCGTCGGGGTCGGGCACGGGGATCGATGCCAGCAGAACGTTCGTATACGGGTGACCCGGCCGGGCGTACAGCTCGTCGCTGGGCGCCACCTCGCACAGCTTGCCGAGGTACATCACGGCCACTCGGTCGCTGATGTTCTTGACCACGGCGAGGTCGTGGGCGATGAAGATCATCGTCAGCCCGTGGCGCCCCTTGAGGTCCTCGAGCAGGTTGAGCACCTGCGCCTGCACGCTGACGTCGAGCGCCGAGACCGGCTCGTCGCAGATGATCAGGCTGGGGTCGAGCACCAACGACCGGGCGATCGAGATGCGCTGGCACTGCCCGCCCGAGAACTGGTGGGCCTGGCTCTCCGCCGCTCTGGTCGGATCGATGCCGACCTCCTCCAGCGTCTTGTCGACCAGCGATGAGCGCTCCTCGCTCGTCCCCCGCTTCCAGATCGACAGCGGCTCCATCACGATGTCGCGCACCTTGCGCCGTGGGTTGAGCGACGAGATCGGATCCTGGAAGATCATCTGCATCCGCGTGCGCGCTTCGCGCATGTCGTTGCCGGACATCTTGGTGAGGTCCTTGCCCTCGAACTGGACCGCGCCCTTGGTCGGCCGGGGGAGCTGCATGATGGCCCGACCGGTGGTGCTCTTGCCGCAGCCGGACTCGCCGACCAGCCCGAGCGTATCGCCGCGCCGCACGTCGAGGCTGATGCCCGACACTGCGTTGACGACCAGGCCCGTGCGCCCGACCGGGAACTCGACCACGAGGTCCTCGACGCGCAGCAGGATGTCGTCCGACTCGCGCAGGTGGGCTTTGCCGGTGCCGGCCATCAGGACACGTCTTCGAACGTCTTCACGTCGGCGGTGGCGCCGGCCGGCGCGCCGACGGGGACCGGCGCTTCGTCCAGCTCGCGCCGCCGCTCGTGGTACTCGGGGGACCCGACCGGGTACCAGCAGGCGTACAGGTGGTCCGGCGTCTCGGCCGGGATCAGCGGCGGCGCCTCGTCGTGGCAGCGATCGCGGGCGTACTTGCAGCGCGGCGAGAACGGGCAGCCCTTTGGCGGGTTGACCAGGTCCGGCGGACGGCCCGGGATGGTCGTCAACCGGGAGTGCGACGGCTGCTCCAGCTTGGGGATGCTCGCCATCAGCGCCTCGGTGTACGGCATCTTCATCCGGGCGAACAGCGTCGCCGTCGGCGCCTTCTCGACCAACTTCCCGCCGTACATCACGGCGATCTCGTCGGTGTGCCCAGCTACCACGCTGAGGTCGTGGGTGACGAGGATCACGGACATGTTGCGTTCGCGACGCTGCTCCTCGATCAGGTCGAGGATCTGTGCCTGCACCGTCACGTCGAGGGCTGTCGTCGGTTCGTCGGCGAACAGCAGCGACGGCCCGCAGGCGAGGGCGATGGCGATCATCACCCGCTGGCGCATCCCGCCCGACAGCTCGTGCGGGTACTGGTCGAGCCGCCGGGCGGCCTCGGGGATGCGCACGTCCTTGAGCAGCCGCTCGGCCGTGTCCCGGGCGACCGACCGGCTCTCCTCGAGGTGGGTGCGCAGCGGCTCGGCGATCTGCTTGCCGATCTTCATCAGCGGGTTGAGCGACGTCATCGGGTCCTGGAAGATCATCGACATCTCCTGGCCCCAGATGTGGCGCATCTGCTTGGGCTTGAGGTCGATCATCTCCTGGCCGGCGAACCTGATGGACCCGGTGCGCTCCACGCTCTTGCCGGAGAGCAAGCCCATCACCGAACGCGACAGCACGGTCTTCCCGGAGCCGGACTCGCCGACGATGCCGAGCGCCTTGCCGCGTTCGAGCGTGAACGAGACGTCGTTGACGGCGCGCACCTTGCCACGCGGTGTGCGGAACGCCGTGGACAGGTTGGTGACCTCGAGCAGCACACCCGATTCCGGGCGACCGGCGGCCTGGGTTTGGCGGGTGCCGCGGCCCGTCCGTGCTCCGGACTCGGAGGGTCCGTTCCCGTCGACGGCGGGCGTCACAGCGTCGCCTCTCGGATGTCGAACCGACGGGCCACGCGGTCGCCGATCAGGTTGAACGAAAGCACGGTCAGGAACAGCATCAGGCACGGGAACAGCGTGGCCCACCACGCAGTGTCGATGCGGTCGCGGTTCTCGGCCACCATCAGCCCCCACGAGGCCTCGGGCGGGCTGACGCTGTAGCCGAGGAAAGCCAAGCCCGCTTCGGCGGAGAGGATCACGGCGACGCCCGTGAACAGCACCGAAGACAGCACCGGCACGACGTTGGGCAGGATCTCGCGGAACAGCACGCGCGGCGTCTTGGCGCCGAGACTGCGGGCGGCGAGCACGTACTCGCGCTGGCTGAGGCTGAGCGTCTGGGCCCGCACGATGCGCGAGATGGGGGCGACCGACAGCGTGGCGAAGACGAACGTGATGGCCCACGTGTTGCTCAGCCACCCGAAGCCGATGCCGAACACCTCGGTGTCGCTGTCGCGCAGCGCTGTGGCCCGGCCGACCAGCACGGCAGCGAAGATCAGCGCCGGGATGGCGAGCAACGAGTCGACGACGATCGAGATGACCCGGTCGACCCATCCCCGGCGGTAGCCGGCGAGCATGCCCACTGCGGTGCCGACGAAGAGCCCGATGAAGATGCTGGCGATGCTGATGATCAACGAGATGCGGGCCCCGTAGACGCAGCGGGCGAACACGTCGCGCCCGTTGCGGTCGCTGCCGAACCAGAAGTCGGCGCCCGGGCCGAAGGCGTAGTCGCCGGCCCCGCTGACCGGTGTCGTCGGGAGGCGGATGAAGGGCAGGTAGTCGGCGAAGAGGGCGAGGAACAGCAGCACGAGCAGCCACAGCCCGCCGAAGGCCAGGCCGAAGGCAGGGAACCGCCGGCGTCGCACCTCCGTCTCGGTGGCCAGCCCGACGGGATCGATGGTCGCCGCGGCGGTGGTCGCCGCGGCGGGGACGACCTCAGTCACGGATCACCCCCTTCATCCGAGCGACCTGGCCAGGCGGATGCGCGGGTCGACGACTGAGTACAGGAGGTCGACGGCCAGGTTGGCGAGGACCACGAAGACGGACAGGATCACGGCGATGAACTGGATGACCAGCAGGTCGTTGGCTTGGATGGCGAAGATCAACCGCTCGCCGATGCCCTTTGGCCCGAAGAACTGCTCGACCACGACGGTGCCGCCGATCAGGGCCGACATCTGCAGTGCCACGCTGGTCATCAGCGAGAGGATCGACATGCGCAGGGCGTGCACCCAGAGCACACGACGCGGCGAGATCCCCTTCGACCGAGCCATGTTGATGGCGTCGCTCTGCAGCGTCAGGATCATGTCGGCGCGCAGCAGGCGACTCCAGATGGCCCCGACCCCGATGCCGAGCACCAGCGCGGGGATGAAGAAGTTTTGGAAGTGGGCCAGGGGATCGCTCCATGGCGCGACGTACGTCGATCGACCGACGGTCGGGAAGTCGAAGATCCACCAGTCGACGCGGGTGACGACGAGGAACAGGGCCAGCACGGCGACCACCAGGGGCGGCGTGGAGATCAGGGCAAAGGATCCGAGGCTGCCGACCCGATCGAAGGCTCGGTCGCGCCGGTAGGCGCTGTACACGCCCAGCGGCACGGCGACCACCAACCCGATCACGACGGCCCAGAAGGCGATGAAGACGGTCGACGGCATGCGCTGCTGGAACATCTGGACGTTGTCTTGGCTGGCCACGTATGAGCGCCCCCACTCCCCGGTGACCATGTCTTTCAGCCAGTAGCCGTACTGCACGGGCAGCGGATCATCGAGGTACGGGTAGTCCGCTTTGACCCGCTCGATCTGGGCGTCGCTGACGACCCCGCCCGCGAGGTCGCGGGCGGGGTCCGTCGAGCCGAGGCGGGTCGCCACCATGACCAAGAAGGTCACGAGGATGAAGACCGCCAGGAACTGCAGCAGCCGTTGGCCGAGGTAGCGCATGCCGGGAGCAGCCGCCGGTCAGTTGGTGCGGAACACCGACGCCAGCCAGACCTGACCCGGGAAGCCGGCGCCGTCCTGGAGGAAGCCGCCGTCGGGCAGCGGGTCGCGGCCGATGTTCTGCACGCCCGGCTGCATGTGGATGCCCCATTGCGTCGCCGTGAGCGGCAGCGTCCAGCACTCGCTGGCGAACTGGCGGTTGATCTCCTGAGCCACCGCGATCCGCTCGTCAGGATCCTCGACCTGTTGGATCTCGTCGAGCAGGTTGTTGATCACCGGGTCGTTGAGGCGCCCGAAGTTCAACGACAGCGCACCGTCGGCCGTCTCGGCGCCCTTGGCGTCCGAGGCGAACCCGTGCCACCAGAAGTTCTGGGTCTCGGCGAACAGGCCGGCGTGGTTGCGCCAGGCGAAGACCTGGAAGTCCGGCGCGCCGAGCAGGGCGTTGGTGATCAGCACCGATTGCTCGATCGTGGTGATGTTGACGTCGACGCCGATCTCCCCCCACTTCTGGAGGAAGTAGTCGGCCAGCGCCCGGTTCGTCGTCGTGGGCGTCGTCGAGTAGTTGACCACGAGCGGGCCGTTGGCCGCTTCATAGGTCTCGATCGCCGCCGCCGCCGCCGCCGGGTCGTAGGGAGGAGCGTCGTTCTCGCCGGGTTCGAGGTAGCCGTCCTGGCCCTGCGTGAACATCTGGTCCGACGGCAGTGCATAGCCGCCGTAGATCACGTTGGACACGTCCTGCTTGTCGATCGCCTGGTTCAGCGCACAGCGCACCTCCTTGCTCTGGAACTGCGGCTGCGTGAGGTGGAACATGAGGTAGCCGGTCTCGGTCTGCACGTTCTGCAGAAGCGTGGTCACGTCGGGGTTCTCGCTGAGCGGTCCGACCACGCTCGGATCCGACGTGGCGATCATGTCGACGTCGCCGGAGAGCAGCGCCTGCTGGCGGGTCTGGCTGTCGACGATGACACGGAACTCGATCTCGTCGAGGTACGGCAGTTGGCCGCCGGCCTCGTCCGTGCGCCAGTAGGACGGGTTCTTGGTCACCCGCATGCGGTCACCGACGAGATACTCCTGGACGACGAATGGGCCGGTGCCGACGGGCTGGGTGGCGAGGTCCGGGTTGGCGTCGACGGCGGCGAGCCACGTCGGCGAGGCGATGAAGCCGGCCTGACCGGTGAGGAAGTACGGGAACAGGTACCACGACACCGGCTGGTTGATGTCGCCGTTCTTGCCGGTGGCGATGGTGAACGTGTAATCGTCGAGCTTCTCGGTGACCACCGTGCCGTCGGGGTTCTTCGCCGTATCCCGTAGGGCGCCGGACACCAGCAGGCCAGCGAACGTGCGGTTGATGTTGTCGATGACGGCGTCGGCGTTGAGCGGTGTGCCGTCGTGGAACATGATGCCTTCGCGCACCTTGATCGTCCACACCGTGGCGTCCTCGTTGGGCTCGATGCTCTCGGCGAGCATGCCCTGGATTTCGAGGTTCTGGTCGACCGAGAACAGCGGGTCGTAGAAAGATCGGGCACGCATCTGGCAGTACGAGTCGCACTGCACTGCCGCCGGCGTCCACGGCGCGCCGACCTCGGCCTCGCCGGCGATCACGAGGCGGCCACCCACGACGGGGTCGCCCTCGGGGGCCGGCAGCGTCTCCTGGACGACGACGTCGGGTGTCGGGCTTTCCTCGGCCGTCGTCTCGGTGGTGCCGTCGGTCGTTTCGTCGGGGGGCGTCGTCTCGTCGCTGCCGGTCGTCTCGTCGGTGGCCGCGGTCGTCTCGTCGGTGGCCGCGGTCGTCTCGTCGCTCGGCTCGGAGTCGGCCGTCGTGCCCGCGTCGGGCGTCGTGGTCTCCTCCTCGGCGGCGGTGGTGGTCGCTGCGCCGGCGGCGGTTGGCGGCGCGCCGAGCGACGTCGGCGCCGAGCTTGCGCCTCCGCTGACGGCGGCATCGTCCTTCTTGTCGGAGCAGGCAGCTGCGACGAGCCCGAGGCTCAAGATCACGGCTCCCGCCTTGGTCCACCGCTGCCGATTCCCTGATGCTGCTGTGCGCACCTGTCCCCCTTGTGCCCGTGTCGATGTCGTCCCGACGGTCCGCCGGAGCCGCACACTACGTCCCGGTGTGCCGTGACGCCGGTCACGACGGGATCGACTGTAGCCATCCGCCGGGAGGCGCGCGGAAATCGAGCCGCGGGCGCAGCTACGGTCGCCGTCGATGTGCAAGCACCCCGGCTCCACCGGCTCGGCGCAGCGGGTGCTCGCCCAGACGCGCATCGACGGGCCGCTCGATCTCGGCGCCCACGACACCGAGGAGACGTTCGGTTGGGACAAGGACGAGGCGAAAGCTGCGCTCGGTGAGGTCGTCGAGGAGCTGGCCGAGCTCCAGCAGCGGTTGTTCGCCGAGCACGAGCGGGCGTTGCTCGTAGTGCTCCAGGCGATGGACGCCGGTGGCAAGGACGGGGTGATCCGCACGGTCCTCAACGGCATCAACCCTGCCGGCGTCGCCGAGCGCAGCTTCGGCGTGCCGAGCGAGGAGGAGGCCGATCACGACTTCCTGTGGCGCATCCACCACGCCTGTCCGGCGCGTGGCACGATCGGCGTGTTCAACCGCAGCCACTACGAAGACGTGCTCGTCGTGCGCGTCAAGCAGCTCGCCCCGCCCGAGCGATGGAGGGCTCGCTACGACCTGATCCGCGAGTTCGAGCGCAGCCTCG
>JBPCJW010000136.1:0-40445 GCA_051004915.1 Ilumatobacteraceae bacterium | reverse complement strand
TACTCCGGTCAACGGCTCATCTTCGACGCCGATAGCCACGTGATGGAGCTGCCTGACTGGCTGCCGTCGTTCGCCGACGCGGCCCTGCGCGAGCGTCTGCATCCGCTGGCGCTGGGCGGGGCGGGCGCGCTGGCCGAGCAGGCAGTCGCCGACGCCGCCGACCGCAAGCGCGCCGGAACTGCCGTCGCCGAGCTCGACGCGACGGAGGTGCTCGGCACGAAGGGCTGGGCGGCGATCGGCTCGTTTGACGCCGAGGAGCGCTCACGCGTGCTCGACGTGCTCGGGTTCTCGGCGCAGCTCGTGTTCCCGACGTTTGCCGCCTCGCAGTTCGTCCGCCGCGGTGAGGTCGATCTCGACCTGCTGTACGACGGGACCGATGCGTTGAACCGGGCGATGGCCGCCTTCTGCGACGCTGACTCCCGACTGCTCGCCGTCGCCACGATCCCGTGGGCCGTTCCGGCCCGCACGATCGACTCGGCGCGCCGGGCGGTCGAAGGTGGCTGCGCAGCAGTGATGGTTCCGACCGACCTGCCGAGGGGGGTCGTCGCGCCGACCCACCCCGACCACGACCCGTTGTGGGAGTTGCTCGAGCAGGCCAACGTCCCGGTCGTCAGCCACATCGGCGGCGGTGGGCAACCCGTGCGACCCGGCTTCCACGACAACGGTCGCCCCGTGACGGACTTCCTCGGCGGCGGCGAGAACGTGCGCTCGAAAGACTTCCTCGCCATCCAGCAGCGACCCGAGGTGTTCTGGGGGGCGATGGTGCTCGACGGGATCTTCGACCGTTTCCCCGGTCTAATGGGCGCCTCCGTGGAGGAGGGGGCGATGTGGGTGGTGACGTGGATGCGCCGGCTCGACCTGGCGATGCGGTTCGGCAAGTCGGAGCCGCCGCTGCGTGACCTGCGCGACGAGCCGAGCGCCTACGTCCACCGCCACCTGCGCTTCACGCCGTTCCCCGGCGAGCCCGTCGGCTGGATGATCGAGCAGGCCGGCGACGACCTGTTCATGTTCTCCAGCGACTACCCGCATCCCGAGGGCACGAGGGACCCGATCGCCCGGTTCGAAGCGACGCTCGACGTCGACGAGCAGGCTTCCGACCGCTTCTACAGCCGCAACTTCGCCGACCTCTACCACGACGCGCTCCCCACGTAGCGCCGGCGGTGCGATGAGCGATGTGCGTCGTATGACCACTCATCGCTCATCGCGCTCGACTCGCCAGCCGTTGACGCGCAGGGTGGCGACGACGGCGTCGATCTCGTCGGCCAACGCTGACGGGTCCGCTCCGAACACCGTCAAGCGCTCACTGCCCTCGCTCGCCGGCGCAGCCAGCCGGTTGCGCTCGACGATCTCGTCGAGCAGCGCCGCCATCGCCACCGCCTGCGCCTGCCACGACCGCCACGTCACCTCGTTGCCCGGTTCGTCGCCGGCACGAGCGGCGTGGCGAGCGCCAGCCCGCTGCACGGCCTCACGCAACGGTGCGAGCAGCGTCGCCAACTCCCCGCCACCGTCGGCCGCCTCGATCAGCTGGCGCAGGCCCGAGCGGGTGTCGCTCGCCCGCCACGGCGCACCGATCGCTCGCGCCGCCGCGGCGATGTCCGAGCCATCCAGCCACGCCCCGCACGTCGCCGGTGCCAGCAGCAGGCGGGCCAGCCGCGCTGGGCCGACATTGCCGGGCAGACCGACGGCCGCGGCGACGGCACCAGCGCCGAGCCGCGGTCGCGGACGCAGCCGCTCGTGCTCCTCGCCGAGGAACGCGTCGATCGCCTCCAGCACCGCGACATAGGCCGACCTGCCCGCCACCCGGACCGTCGCCTCGATCGCGCACTGCGCCCACACCGACAGGTGGTCGGCGAGAAACGTCCGCTCGGTCTCGACGGCAGCGACCGCGACATCGGGGACCTCGTCACGCCATGCCACCGCCTCGTCGTGGCACAGTGTGGCGTAACAGCGCAGCTCCATCCCGAGGTGGTCGGGGCCGGCGATCCGCCAGCGCCGTTCGGCGTGCTCGTCGAAACGCACGAGCGCATACCGCTCGACGACCTCGGCCAACACATCGCCCCCGTGCTGGCCGTCGTCGCTGCGGAACACGCTCTCGTACAACGGGACGCCACGCAGGAAGATCCGCTCGTACTCTGTGGCCGACGCCGTGCCGGCTGAGGCCAGCGCGGCGATCGCCGGATGCTCGGCGACGTAATCCGCCAGGCCCGGTCCCGGTTCTTCCAACACGAGCAGTCCCAGCAGGGCCGCCAGCCCGGCTCGACGCTCGGCGAGCAGGGCCAGGTCGCCGGTCACGCCAGATCGCCGGTCACGCCAGATCGCCGGTCGATCGCCGGTCATGACGGCGCGCCGACCCGCCAGTCCCTCGGCGGACGGGAGTACGCGACCGCCTGCGGCTTGACCGGCCGGGCCATCCACAGCGGACGGCGCAGCCCGCCCGGCCCAAGCCCCGGCCGGGACTTGGCCAACCACTCCCGGTACACCTCGACGGACCGGCCGGTGTCGACGGCCACGTCGCCGTAGCGGTCGTCCGGCTGCGCCGGCGCCACCGTGACGCGCTGCAGCCAGCAGTGCATCCCCGAGACCGGGTCCGGCTGCACCGGGAACGTCAGGTTCTGGTGCACTCCGGCGTCGCTCCACCACACGCGCGCCGAGTCCGGGTCCGACGACTCGAACGGCACGACGCCTGCGACCTGGCGCATCTCCCACGTTCCCGCTCGCCCGCTCGGCGCCGCGCCGGGACCGTAGGCGACGCCCGGGCCGGCGATCGTGGCCAGCCCCGACGTGAAGCGCGACGCGCCCTCGTCGGCGTCGAGCCGCCACCGACCCATGTGGTGCGACACGCCGACGACACCCGGTCGGATCCCCTCGGTGCGCCACGCCCGGATGACGAAGTGGCCGATCTGCGTCGTGATCCGCACGAGCCCGTTGCGGTCGATGCCCAACTCCTCGGCATCCGAGGGATGGATCCACATCGGGTGGGCGTGGCTGATCTCGGCCAGCCACTTGGCCTGGCCCGATCGGGTGTGGATCAGGGTCGGCAGGCGGAACGTCGGTAGCAGGATGCGCTCCCCGGCGGCCAGGTCGAGATCCTCCCAGTGCACGTGGCTCTTGATGAACCCGGGCAGCACGTGCTCCGGCCAGCCCCACTCGCGCAGCACATCCGAGTACAGCTCCAGCCGGCGCGATGGCGTCGGGAAGCCGAAGCGCACCGTGCCGTCGATCTCCACGCCGAGTGAGCCGTCGCCGATGAACGGCATGTGGCCCTCGACGTCCTCGAGCGCATCGTGACGCCCCGCGGTGCCAGGCGGCCGGTAGACGCCAAGGTCATCGCGAACGGCGCCGGCCGCTGCCAGCTCGCCCGCTGTGACGACGCGCTCGTGCACCGCGAGCTGATCGCCGGGGATCTCGAACGCTCCGTACTTGCGCATGTACGCCAGCGGGTCGAGGCCCTCCAGTGCCGCCGCCTCCGGCAGGCCCGGCACTTGGTGGCGGAACAACAGGTCGTAGTACTCCTCGATGCCGAGCGGCTGGCTCGGGTCGGCGGGGGACTCGAAGTGCTGGCGGATCCCGAGCTCGCCGTCGGGGTCGATCTTCCACGACAGGTCGATCCAGAGCTCCTGCTCCTCCCACACCTCGCCCGGGTTCGTCTCCCACGTGCGGTGCACGTGACGGCCTTCGCGCTCGGCGTTGACCCGCAGCACGGGTTGGCGGAAGCCGATCCACCGCCCGGAGTGGGTCTCGTAGCTGGCCAGGTCGTGACGCTCGGCGCCGTTGCCCATCGGCAGCACGTAGTCAGCGAACCAGGCGCTCTCCGACCACGTCGGGGTGAGGGCGACGTGGCAGCCGACCATCTCCTCGTTCGTCAATGCCTCCAACCAGGCGAACCCGTCGGGGTTCGTCCACACCGGGTTGTAGACGCGCGAGAAGTACGTGTCGATGCGCCCCCGTCCCTCCCGCAGGAAGTGCGGCAGGAGGAACGACATCTCGTGGTGGGCGAGCGGGTACTCCACCGGCCACGTCAGATCGTTCCAGCGGTCGTGGGGGTGAGCAGCCTGCGGCGTCACGGGGATGAACTTGTTCCATCCGTTCGGGCTGGTCCCGCCCTCCGTGCCGACCGAACCGGTCAGCACGTTGAGCAACCACAGGCAGCGGGCGACCTGCCACCCGCCCTCGTTGCCGGCTGCCGCGGCGCGCCAGTTGTGCGAGCTGAGCCGGCCCGGCACGGACGTGGCGACGACGTCGGCGATCGTGCGGATCGTCTCGGCCTCGATGCCGCACAGGTGCGCGGCGCGCTCCGGTGTGAACTCGGCGTACTGGTCGATCAGGGCCGGTGCGACGTTGTCGAACGTGCACGCCAGATCGGGCCGGCACTCGGTGAGGTAGTGCTCCCAGTTGACCCACCGACGCACGAACTCCCGGTCCCATGTGCCGCGCTGCAACAGCAGTCGGGCGATGGCCAGCAGCATCGCCGCCTCGGTGCCGGGCCACACGGGCAACCAGTGGTCGCTCATCGACGCCGTGTTGGACAGGCGCGGGTCGACGCAGATCACCTTGGCGCCGCGCAGCTTGCCCTCGATGATCCGCTGGGCGTGCGGGTTGAAGTAGTGCCCGGCCTCGAGGTGCGACGAGATGAGGAAGATGACCTTGGCGTTGGCGTGGTCGCCGGACGGCCGGTCGAACCCCATCCACACCGCGTAGCCGAGGCGCGCTCCGGACGAGCAGATGTTGGTGTGACTGTTGTGCCCGTCGATGCCCCAGGCGTTGAGCACGCGCTCGATGTAGCTGTCGTCCCCCGGCCGGCCGACGTGGTACATGATCTCGTCGTGGCGGCCCTCGCGCAGGGCGGTGCCGATGCGTGTGCCGACCTCGGTGAGCGCCTGCTCCCAGGTGATCCGCTGCCACTTGCCCTCGCCGCGCCGGCCGGAGCGCTTGAGCGGGTACAGGATCCGCTCCGGGTCGTGGACCTGGTTGATCGTCGCCGGCCCCTTCGCGCAGTTCCGGCCGCGGCTGGCGGGGTGTGCCGGGTTGCCTTCGAGCTTGGCGATCTGCCCGGTCGTCTTGTCGACGTAGGCGAGGAGGCCGCAACACGCCTCGCAGTTGAAGCACGTCGTCGGGATCAACCGGAAGTTGCGCTGCTTGCGCTCGCCGTGCGCCCACGCCTTGGCGTCCAACTCCACCCAGTCGTCCCATCGCTCGGGCGGCGGGTAGCTGGTCAGTCCCGACCCGGGCACGAGCCGGGCGAGGTTGGTGTGCGCCGTGCGGCTGAGGTCGTCGAGCAACGTCATCGGCCGCACCGTTGGTTCTTGCGTCACGACAGCGGCACGGACTGGCCGGCACGCACGAACGCGTCCTCATAGGCGGCGAGACCGAAGACGCCGGCGATCCCGCCGACCAGGCTCAGCGTAAAGATGTCGGTGGCGATGCCGACGACGACCAGCACGAGCGCCGCGACGACGCCGATCAGGACGCCGGCCCAGAAGCGCGACGCGTAGCTGCCTCGCGTCATCGCCCGCTGCGCCAGCTCGACGTGCATCGTCGCTGTGCTCGCCAGCTCGGTCCACAGCAGGAACCCGAGCGTGGCGACACTGCCGAGCAGCATCCACTCGAACGTGCGCGTCAACGGCTCGGACGCGTCGAAGAACGTCGTCAGGATGAGGGCCACGGCGGACCCGGCGACGCCGGCCTGGGCGAGCAACGTCGGCAGCAGCAGCGGGGTCTGCCAGGCGTCACGGCCCTCGCATTGACCGAAGAGGAACGCCGTGTAGCCGGCGGAAGCGGCGGCGAAGAGTGCGGTCGGCGCGGCGAGCACCTCGATCAGACCGGGAGCGTCGAGCAGCCCCGCAAGGAACCACAGCGCGCCGAGCGCGCCGTAGCCGAGCAGCACGAACGCCCCGCGCACCACCCACGAGCCCCACTGCGGCTTCGTCAACAGGTAGTGGAAGCGCTTCGGCTGCTTGAGGTCGGCGATCAACAGCACGCCGGTGATGGCGGCGAACACGAGCGCCACGGCCGGCAGGGCGAGACCGACGAGACCCCGCTCGTCGGCGTGACCGGTCAACACCGCAAGAGCGGCGGCGAGCAGGGAACCGGCGCTGATCGCCTTCGTCACGAGGTAGGCCGACACCTTGCCCTTCCAGGCCATCGGGTGCTCGGTGGTGTACGCCGTGCGGGCGACGACATGCTCGCCGTGGCCGGGCGGGTCGACCGGCAGGGTGGGATGGTGGGGCGTCGTGTCGGCCCAGATCATCCCGTCCTCCGCGATGCGTGTGCGCAACGGATCGAGCGCGGCTTCGTCGACGCCCTTGTAGAAGACGTGCGGCCGGGTGCCCTGGTCCGGCGCCCGCACGCTCGTCTCGTGCCGACCAAGCATCACCGAGATGCGCGATGTGGGGTCCTCGATGTCGCCGGCGAAGATCGACTGCGTCGGGCACACGATCACGCAGCTCGGTTCCAGGCCGAGCTCGACTCGGTGGGTGCAGAAGTTGCACTTGTGCGCGGTCTGCGTCTCGGGGTTGATGTAGAGGGCGTCGTAGGGGCAGGCGTTGAGGCACGCCTTGCAGCCGATGCACCGGGAGTCGTCGAAGTCGACGATCCCGTCATCGCGCCGGAACAGCGCCGTCGTCGGGCAGATCGCCACGCATGGCGCGTCGTCGCAGTGGTTGCACCGGTTGACCGAGTAGAAGCGACGCGAGTCGGGGAAGACGCCCTTCTCGATGTACTTGACCCACGTCCGGTTGACCCCGAGCGGCACGTCGTGCTCGGCCTTGCAGGCAACGGTGCAGGCGTGGCAGCCGATGCACGTGTCCTGGTCGATGAGGAATGCGTATCGGGTCATGGGGTGACTGGCAGCCCGGCCTGCTCCCACGCGCCGTAGCCGCCGATCAGATCGGACACATCCTGGAAGCCGGCCGCCCGCATCACGGAGGCGGCGATCATGGAGCGGTACCCGCCGGCGCAGTACACGACCGTCGGCGCCCGAGGGTCCAGTTCGGCGAGTCGATCGAGGATGCGCGGCAGCGGCACCTCGTGCGCGCCGAGCACCTTCCCGGCAGCGACCTCGCCGGGGCCACGGACGTCGACGACCTGCAACCCGTCGACCGTCTCGCGACGGGCCGCCAACTCGGCGGTCGTCAATCGTGACGCCGACGCGATCCACGCCGGGTGCCCGAGGAACGCCGTGAGCTGATCGCTGAGGCAGCCGACGACGTTGTCGAAGCCGATCCGAGCGAGGCGGTTCTTGGCCTCCAGCTCGGTCCCCGCCTCAGCCACGAGGATGATCGCCTGGTCCGGTGTCAGCACGTCGCCGGCGTACTCGGCGTAGCGCCCCGCCAGCCCGACGTTGTACGAGCCGATGAGGTGTCCCTGAGCGAACGTGGACGCGTCGCGGGTGTCGAGGACGACGGCGCCGCGACGTTGCTCGGCCAGCACCTCGGTCATCGACAGCGGCGCGGGCGGCGCTGTCTCGGCGAGCACGTCGTGGCTCTGCTTGTTGCGGTTGGCGGCGAAGGCGAAGTACAGCGGCGAGAGCGTCTGGCCGTCAGTGACGGCGTGGACGAACTCATCCTCGGACATCGGAGCGAGCGCGTAGTTCGTGCGTCGTTGTTCGCCGATCGTCGACGACGTCTCGGAGGAGAGATGCTTGCCGCAGGCCGAGCCCGCACCGTGCGCCGGATACACCCGGGTCGCATCGGGAAGGGTCAGCAACTGCTCACGGGTCGAGTGGTAGAGGTGGCGGGCCAGATCGTCGGCAGTGGCGCCGACGGACGTCAGCAGGTCGGGGCGACCGACGTCGCCGATGAACAGCGTGTCACCCGTCAGCACACCGTACGGCTCGGCATCCGCGGCGTGCTCGTAGACGACGATCGAGATCGATTCAGGGGTGTGCCCAGGTGTGTGGCGGATCTCCAGCTGCACGTCGCCCAGTGACAGCCGCTGGCCGTGATCGAGCGGCTCGATCTCGAACTCCGCCGACCCCTCGGCGGCGGTGCCATAGGAGATGACGGCACCCGCGCTCGCCTGCAGCTCGAGGTGGCCAGACAGGAAATCGGCGTGGAAGTGGGTCTCGATCACCCGCTCGATGCGCAGCCCGTGCTGCTCGGCGTCGGCGAGGTACCGCGAGACGTCACGTTGCGGGTCGACGACAACGGCCCGGCCGGAACCCTCGTCGCCGATCAGGTAGGAGGCATGGGACAGGCAGGCGAGGTAGTACTGCTGGAAGAACATCCGCCTCCATCATGACGGAGCGCAGCACTCCGGGCGAACCGGTCGCGGGCG
The DNA here is from genome assembly GCA_051004915.1 of Ilumatobacteraceae bacterium. Lineage (GTDB taxonomy): Bacteria > Actinomycetota > Acidimicrobiia > Acidimicrobiales > Ilumatobacteraceae > JALZMG01. The sequence continues at coordinate 32,171 of JBPCJW010000136.1, read as the reverse complement.
GGGCGATCACCGACGGAAGGCGTGTCGCGCTCGCCACGGGAGCGACGGCCGTCCGCCGGTGCTCGTCGCGGCCAGGAGCAGTCCGCCGAGCATCGCCGCGTTCTTGAGGAAGTGGATCGTCTGGCCCGCTCGCGCCTTGGCGTCGTCCTCCTCCCAGAAGCGGTGTCCGGCGAGCGTCGTCGGCACCAGGGTCACGGCCAGTGCTGCCGCTGCCGGTCGCGGCAGGATCCCGAGCGCCAGTGCCGTGCCGGCGACCACTTGGACGGCGCCGTTGATCCGCACGAGCTGTTCGGAGTCGAGACCCGTCCGCTCGATGACAGGTTCGACGACCCGCTCCGCCGCGTCGGCCTTGGCGCCGCCGTTGCGGACGGAGTCGAGGCCTCCGTAGACGAACATCCCGGCAAGGAGCGGGCGGGCGATGAACTCGGGAAGGCTCATGGGACCTCCTTCTACCACTCACGATCGCCTGGTCGATCCAGAGGTCGCCGGTACCGTGCCGCTCGATGGAGCAGCTCGAGGCCGATGCCGTCGTGATCGGCGGGGGCCACAACGGGTTGGCTTGCGCGGCGTACCTCGCGGAGGCCGGGCGATCGGTGATCGTGCTGGAACGATCGGACGTGCTCGGCGGGGCAACCCGCTCCGAGCGTGTCTTCCCCGCCTACGACGCCCGGTTGTCGTCGTACTCGTACCTCGTCAGCCTGCTGCCGGAGTTGATCGTCGACGAGCTCGGCTTGGACGTGGTGTTGCGGCGTCGTCGGTACGCCTCGTTCACGCCGACGGAGGACGGCGGCATCCTGCTCGACGACGACGACCCGGCGGCCAGCCGGGCGCAGCTCGGTGTCGACGCCGATGCGTGGGACGAGCTCGCGGCGCTGACGATGACGGTCGCGTCGCGTGTGTTCTCCTCGCTGACCGAGCCGCTCGTCGATGCCGATTCCTTGCGCCGGCGGGTGGGGGACGACACGGCGTGGCGTGAGCTGTTCGAGCGTCCGATCGGCGAGGCGCTGGAGCGCAGGTTCACCCGCGACGCACTGCGCGGCACGGTCCTCACCGACGGTCTGATCGGGACGTTCGCCCACGCCCACGAGCTGGCCGCCAACCGCTGCTTCCTATACCACGTGATCGGGCGGGGGACCGGCTACTGGGACGTCCCGATCGGCGGGATGGGCGCCGTGTCGGGCGCGCTTGCTGCGGCTGCGTCCGGCAGGGGTGCCGAGCTGCGGACCGGCGCCGAGGTGGTCGCGTTGCGACCCGACCGCCATCGCGTGACGGTCGAGCTGGGGGACGGGACGACGGTGCGCGCCGGGCAGGCCTTCGCCAACGTCGCCCCGGCCGTGCTGGCGCGCCTGCTCGGTGATCAGCCGTCGTCGTCGTCGTCATCGTCGGCCCGGCCGGAGGGTGCGCAGGTGCTTCCGGAGGGTGCTCAGGTCAAACTCAACATGCTCGTGTCACGGCTGCCGCAGCTGCGGTGCACCGAGGTGCGCCCCGAGCAGGCGTTCGCCGGCACGTTGCACGTCAACGAGGGATACGGCCAGCTCGAACGGGCCTACCGCCAGGCCGCCGCCGGCCGCGTTCCGGAGGCCGTGCCGTGCGAGGTGTACTGCCACTCGCTGTCGGACCCATCGATCCTCGGTCCCGACCTGCAGGCGGCGGGCGTGCACACGATGACGGTGTTCGCGCTGCACCTGCCCGAGCGGCTGTTCCGGGACGACCCGGCGCACCGGCTGGAAGAGGCCGGCGGAAAGATCCTGGCGTCGCGCGACTCCGTGCTCGCCGAGCCAATCGAGGCCTGCCTGCTGGCGCCGGATTGCATCGACGTGGTCGGGCCGCACGAGTTGGAGCAGCGGCTGGGCATGCCGGGCGGCAACATCTTCCACCGCGAGCTGCAGTGGCCGTTCGCCGAGGAGCCCGCCGACGTGGGCCGGTGGGGGGTGGAGACGCCGCACCCGAACGTGTTCGTGTGCGGCGCGGGCGCCAGGCGAGGCGGCGGAGTGTCCGCCATCCCCGGTCGCAACGCAGCGATGGCCGCACTGGCGTTGTAGCCAGAGCGACATGGTGTCGTGACCGCTTCGGACCCCGACCGCAGCGATCTCGCAAGGTCAGGTCGAGCGCCAGCGAGACAGGCGCCGCTTCGCCGCGATCAGCTCGCCAACACCGCGTCGGCCGCGTCGGCGAGATGGGCAGCCCATGCGTCGGCGTCGCTTGTGGGCTCGGTGATCGGCAGCACGACGAACTTCGTGGTGCCGACGTCGACGAACCGCTTGATCGCATCGACCAGCGCGTCCCAGCCGACGGGCACGAGCGCGGCAGGGTCGTCGAGGTCGGGTCGGCGGCGGGCCAGCTGCCCGAGCAGGAGATCGGGCACGGCGTCCATGGTGTACGGGATGAGCACGCCGTAGTGGTCGTCCTCGATCGACCGGTCGTGGTCGGCGGCGACCTGCTCGATGACAGCGCGGCCTGCTGCGGCGTCGGATGGGGTGATGAACGACGGCAGCCACCCGTCGGCCAGGCGGCCGACTCGCCGCAGCTCCGACGGCGCGATGCCGCCGAGCCACACGTCGAGGCGAGTTGGCTGCGGGCGCACCTTCAGGCCCTCGTAGTGGAAGCGCTCGCCGTCATGATCGACGACGTCGTCGAACCAGCACGCGCGCATCACGGCGAGGGCCTCGTCGAACCAGCGCGCCCGCTCCTGGCGCTGCACGCCGAACGCCTGGTGCTCGTTGCCGTCGGCGACGCCGAGCCCGAAGGCCGGGAGCAACCGTCCGCCCGACATCACCGCCAGCGTCGCCAGCTCCTTGGCCAGGACCACCGGATTGCGGCCGGGCAGCACCAGGACGCTCATCCCGAACTTCAGCGTGGTCGTGCGGCCGGCGGCGTAGGCCATGGCGACGATCGGGTCGGGCGCCTCGCCCGTGATCCGCTCGGAGAGCCAGAGGCTGTCGAAGCCGAGCCGCTCGACCTCGTCGACGACCGGCCCGAACTCGGGGCCGTGCAATCGGGTGCGCACGCCGAGGCCGACGCCGATGCGAATGGAACCTGCGGCGGCCACGCCGCCGAAGCTAGTGCTGGGCTTCGTCGATCGGCCGGCCGGCGGCCCGCCAGCTGAGCGTGAAGCCGACGAGCACCACGCCGACGAGGATGACGACGGTCGGCACGTGCCAGATGGTGGACAGCGCGACCGCGGCGAGCGCGGCGAGGACGCTGAGGATCAGACCGAGGCGCACGGTGGTCGGGAGAGGTGTGGCGGGTCGCGCCCGGGCCGCCACGTGGGGCGTCACGGAGGACGTCAGCGGCTCCAGATCGATCGTCGTCTTCATGGGCGAGAACCTCCGAACGAGTGGTCGCCAAGACAAGGGGGCAACTCCTTCATCGGCACGTTGCTGCCGTTGCAACAGTGGAAATCAGTGATCTGCCGGCACGTAACGTCGCCGCGGTGATCGCTGAGCTGCTCGACCCGCTGTCCCGGTTCCAACTCGACGGGAAGGTCGCCATCGTCACCGGGGCGTCGTCGGGGCTCGGAGAACGGTTCGCCAGGGTGCTGGACGCGGTCGGCGCGCGGGTGGTCGTGACCGCCCGCCGGGCCGATCGGCTGGCGACGCTGGCGGGTGCGATGACCGCGACGGCTGGCAATGGGCCGGTCGTCGTGCCCGCCGACCTCGCCGTGCCGGAGGATCGTGAGCGGCTGGTCGCTACGACGCTCGCCGAGTGCGGCCGGCTCGACGTGCTGGTCAACAACGCCGGTGTTGGTCTGGCGACGGCACTGGAGGACGAGACGCTGGATTGGTTCCGGTCGGTGATGGAGGTCAACGTCACGGCGGCGTGGCACCTCGCCAAGCTCGCTCGGGACGCCCTGATCGCCGACGGCGGGGGAGCGATCGTCAACGTCGCCTCGATGCTCGGGCAGGTCGGATCGACGCCGGTGAAGCAAGCCAGCTACTGCGCCAGCAAGGGCGCGGTGATCAACATGACGCGTGAGCTGGCGCTGCAGTTCGCCCGACGCGGCGTGAGGGTCAACGCGCTCTGCCCCGGGTGGTTCCCGACGGAGATGACCGCTGGCATGGAGTCCGATCAGGGCGCGCAGCGGTTCATCGACGCCAACACCCCGATGCGCCGGATGGGCGACGCCCACGAGCTCGACGGCGCCCTGCTCCTGATGGCCACCCCCGCCGGTTCGTTCCTCACCGGACAGACCGTCACCGTCGACGGCGGCTGGACCGCCCGTTGACGCCCCGCCGCCGGGACCACTCGACCGCACCGGTCCGCCGTCCACCGAGCAACGGAGCCGACCGTGCAACAACTCGACCGGCAGGCCTTGGCCTGGCTGCGCACCCACCACACCACCATCTCCTCGCAGGCCCTGCTCGACGCCGGGTCGGGCTCGACGAGGGCAAGCGGCTGATCGCCTCGGGAGTGCGGCGCCGCCTCGTCGACGGCGCCTACGTCTTCGCCGGCATGGATCCGGACGAGCTGACTCGATGCGCGGCGCTGTGCACCAGTCGCCCGCATCTCGTCGTCGCCGGTCCGACTTCCGCTCGACTGTGGATCGTGCGGAAAGCGCCGCGCGACCGCATCGTGCACGTCGTCATCGCGCCGCCCAGGAGCCACCCGTGCCAACAGCCCTGGGTGCGGGCATACCGCACCTCGCTCCTCGTGTGCGACGAGATCGTCCACCGGACCGACGGCATCAACGTGACGAACCCATCACGCACGGTCGTCGATCTGACGCGCTACGTCACGGAGGACGCCATCTCGTCCGCCATCGAGGACGTGCTGCACCGTGGGTGCTCGATCGACGGCATCCCGGCGCAGCGGCCGAATCCGATGCCGAACGACGAGTGGTCGAGGCGCTGGTCGCACGTGGTGTCCAGGCGATCGAACGGCAGGTGCACGTCGAACTGCCCGGCTTCGGATCGGCGCGATTCGACCTGGCCATCCCTTCCTTGCGATGGGTTGGAGGCCGATCTCCATCCGGGGACCTGTCGCCCTCACCTCTCACCTCACGGTCAGTCGGCCCGCCCGGGGTGGCGGTCGGACCAGGGGTGGGTGGACTCGAGTTGGGCGGCGACCTGGACCAGGACGTCCTCGCGGCCGTAGGCGGCGACGAGTTGCACGCCGATCGGAAGGCCCTCGTCGTTCCAGTGCAGCGGCAGGCTGATCGCCGGCTGCCCGCTCATGTTGTACGGCGGCGTGAACGCGGCGAACCTCCCGGCCCTGCGCATCGGCGCCGACGGGTCGGCCGGGTCGTTGGCGAACTCCTCCAGCAACGGCGGCGGCTCGGCCAGCGTCGGCGTCAACAGCAGGTCCCATCCGTCGGCCCACCACTGCTGGACGGCACGCCGGAACGCGTATCCGGCCGCCTGGGCAGCGGCGAAGTCCACCGCGCTGAGCTGCTTGGCGTACTCCACCTGGATCCAGTTGACCGGCTCCAGATCCTCCGCCGTCACCTCACGCCCCAACGCCTCGCCGAACCCCCGTGCCGCCATCGCCATCTGCGTCGCCCACAGCGCCATGAACTTGACGGTCAGCGAAGCGTCCGACAGCTCGGCCGGGTAGTTCGGCTCGACCGAATGGCCCAGGCCTTCCAGCATCGACGCCGCCGAGCGCACGGCCGTGACGCAGTCTTCGTGCAAGAACTCCCCGCGTGGGTGCACATCGAGCAGCCCGATGCGCAGCCGCCCGGGGTCGGCGCCGACCTCGTCGGCGTACGGCCGTGACGGTGCGGCAGCCATCACGGTGTCACCGACGCCAGGCCCAAGCACGGCGTCGAGTAGGCCCGCCGAGTCACGCACCGCGTGGCTGACGCACAGCTCGACACCGAGGCCGACCTCGGCGCGCGCCGGTCCGACCGTGATCCGGCCCTGACTCGGCTTCAGCCCGACCAGCCCGCAGCACGACGCGGGGATGCGGATGCTGCCGCCGCCGTCTGAGGCGTTGGCGAACGGCACCATCCCGGCCGCCACCGCTGCTGCTGCGCCACCGCTCGAGCCGCCCGGCGTCCGGTCGGGCGCCCACGGGTTGCGGGTCGGGCCCCACGCCAGTGGCTGCGTGGTCGGCAGGCTGCCCATCTCGGGGCCGTTGGTCCGCCCGGCGATGACCAGCCCGGCCTGCTTGAAGCGGGCGACGAGCGTGGTGTCGGCAGCGTCGATCACGCCGGCGGCCTTCAGCGCCACGTTGCCGTTGGACAGGGTCTGGCCGGTGAAGCTCGTGTACAGGTCCTTGAGCAGGAACGGCACGCCCCGGAACGGGCCGTCCGGAAGGTCCGCGTCGGCGGCGATCGATCGGGCGTGGTCGAACCACTCGATGACCACCGCGTTGAGCTCCGGGTTGGTCGCCTCGATGCGCTCGATGGCGGCCTCGAGCAGCTCGCCGGGCGACACCTCGCCTTTGGCCACCAAGGCGGCCTGGTCGGTTGCGTCCATCCAGCGGGTCTCGTCGGTGAGTGACGTCATGGGTCCGGTTGTACCACGGGCGGTACGGTCGCCAGCCGGTGGACCCCCCGTTCGAGACCTCCAGCCAGTCCGGCGGGACCTCTGGTCGCCAGCTGCTGGCCGACCGCTCGGTGGCGGCGTTCCTCGTCGCCAGCACAGCGTCGTCGGTCGGGATGTTCCTCCAGGCCGCCGCCCTCGGCAAGCAGCTCTTCGACATCACCGACAGCGCGCTCGCGCTCGGGTTGCTCGGGCTGGTCGAGTTCCTCCCTGCGCTGGTGCTCCTGCCCCTCACCGGGTCGGTGGCCGACCGGTTCGACCGCCGGCGGGTCGCCGCCATCGGCTTCGGCGTCGAGATCATCACCTCGATCCTCTTCTGCCTCTATGCGACCACCGATCCCACCTCGGCGATCCCGCTGTTCCTCGTCGCTGCGCTGTTCGGCACGGCCCGGGCGTTCGTGGCGCCCTCGTTCCGCTCGCTTCCTCCGCTCCTCGCGCCGGATGGCGGGCTGCCGCGGCTGATGGCGCTGTACGCCGGCACCTGGCAGTTCGGGCTGATCGTCGGTCCGGCCAGCAGCGGCTTCCTCTACGACGTCGACGCGGCCGTGCCGTACGTCGTGTCGGCGGTCTGCTTCGCCGTGGCGGGAGTGATCGCCCTGATGCTCGGGCTGCGTCGTCATCAGCACCGCACGCCGGCCGACGAACGGCCGTCGCTGCACCACGCCATGGAGGGATTGCGGTTCGTCCGCCGTCGTCCGGTCCTCTTCGGCGCCATCGCTCTCGACCTCTTCGCCGTGCTGTTCGGCGGCGCGGTGGCCCTACTCCCGGCGATCGCCGAGGATCGCCTCGGCGTTGGCAACATCGGCTACGGATGGCTGCGCGCGGCGCCCGGCATCGGCGCCGTCGTGCTCACCGCCCTGATGGCCGTCCGTCCCGTCCGCCGCCGGATTGGCCGCACGCTGTTCGGTGTCGTTGCGATCTTTGGCGCGGCGACCATCGTCTTCGGTGCGACGACGAACTACGTCGTCGCCTTCGTCGCGCTGACCGTGCTCTCAGGTGCCGACGCGATCAGTGTGTTCATCCGCTCGACGATCGTGCCGCTGGCCACGCCCGACCACATGCGCGGCCGCGTGATGGCCGTCGAGAACGTGTTCATCGGGGCGTCGAACGAGCTCGGCGCCTTCGAGTCAGGCGTCGCCAGCACCCTCATCGGCGTCGGGCCGGCGGTCGTGCTCGGGGGCGCGCTGACCCTGGTCGTGGTCGGTGTGTTCTGGCCGCTGTTCCCATCGCTGCGCGACATCGACCGCTTCGACGACGTGACCGTCCCGAACGACGGCATCGAGGCACGAGCCCCGACCGCTGTGGTTGACTGCTGAGAGCGGGTGACCACCGACCGGAGGACACGAAGAATGAAGAAGATGGGCGCAGAGTTCCGCGACTTCATCAACAAGGGCGATGTCGTCACCATCGCCGTCGGCCTGATCCTGGCGCTGTTCTTCGCCCAGATCGTCACCGCCGTGCTGGAGGGGGTGATCTATCCGATCATCTCGGCGATCTTCGGCAAGCCGAACTACCGAGACATCGGCTTCGACCTCGGCGAGGCGCGCATCTCGATCGGCCTTGTCCTCAACGCTGTCATCAGCTTCGTCGTGGTCGCCTTCATCCTCTTCCTCATGATCAAGGCGTACAACAGGTATAAGGGCCCGGCGCCGACGAAGGACACCGAGGTCTCGCTGCTCTCGGAGATCCGAGACGAGCTGCGCGGTCAGCGCCAGCTGCCCCCGCCACCGCCGCCGCGTTGACCTGCACCGGGTGGGCGAGATGACGTGTGAGGCACCGGCCGAGCAGGTTCAATGTGGCGAATGCGGCGGCGACGATCACTGGCAACGCTGGCTGCGCTGGCGCTGATCCCGGCGCTGACCGCCTGCGGGTCCGGACAGGCCGCCGCGCCGCCGAGCCCGCCACCGACCGTCGCCGACGTCGGGGCACTGCCAGAGGTGTTGCCGACGTCCGACTCGGCCACGACGGAGCCCGACGAGACGTCCCCGTCCACCACGACGCGTCCGTCGACGACGACCGTTCGGCGCACCACCACGACGACCGAGTCGCCGGTGCAGGGATCGACCGCAACGATCCCGCGATCGAGCCTGCCGGTCGGCCGCACGGCCGACGGCAACCGACTGCTGATGATCGGCGACTCGATCCTTGCGTCGACGGCCGAACGTTACGACGGCGAGATGTGCGAAAGCCTCGTGCCGCTCGGGTGGGCGGTCGAGATCGACGCCGAGACCGGCCGCGAGATCGAGTTCGGCATCGAGGTGCTGGATGAGCGGCTCAGGGCCGGATGGGATGCCGCCGTCGTCTTCCTCGGCAACAACTACCCCGACCCGCCCGAGCACTTCGCGTTGCGGATGCAACAGATCATCGATCGGCTGCAGCCACGCCCGATCGTGCTCGTGACGGTGTCCGAGTACGAGCCACAGCAGGCCGAGGTCAACTACATCGTGCGGACCCTGGCGGCCCGCAACGACGGCGTGCGCGTCGTCGACTGGGCCGAGCGCACGGCCGGGGATGACAGCCTCACTCGCGGCGACGACCTGCACCCGACTGACGAAGGTCGTAGGGCACTCACATCGATGATCTCGTCGGCCCTCGGTCGCGCCCCAGGCCGCGATGACCGGCCGAGTTGCCTCCCGACCGAGTTCACCGACGACGACTTCACCTGAGGTGTGCGTTGATCCAGGCGCAGGGTTTGTCGGTGGAGGTCGGTGGCCGGCTCGTGGTCGAGGCGGCCGACTTCACCGTGATGGCGCGCGACAAGGTCGGTCTCGTCGGCCGTAACGGCGCCGGCAAGACGAGCCTTTTTCGCGTCCTCGGTGGCGAGGCCGAACCGGCCGCCGGTCGGGTCCTGCGGCGTGGCGAGTTCGGCTACCTCCCGCAGGACCCGCGCATCGCCGGCGTGCTCGACGGCCGGCATGCCGTCGCCCACGTCCTCTCCGGTCGTGGCATCGACGAGCAGCAGGAGCGCATCGAGAAGCTGCGCATCGCGATGGAGGAGCGGCCGGACGAGCGCAACGTCGGTCGGTACACGCGGGCCGAGGAGCTGTTCCGGACCAACGGTGGCTACGCCGCTGACAGCGAGGCACGGGCGTTGGCGGCGGGATTGGGGATCGGACCGGAGCGCATCGACCTGCCGGTCGGCGTACTGTCCGGTGGCGAGCGCCGCCGGGTCGAGCTGGCCCGGATCCTGTTCGCCGGCAGCGACGTGCTGTGCCTCGACGAACCGACCAACCACCTCGACATCGACGCCAAGGAGTGGTTGATGGGGTTCCTCCGCAGCTACCGGGGGGCGCTGCTGGTGATCAGCCACGACCTACAGCTCCTCGACGAGGCGATCACCCGCGTCCTGCACCTCGATCGGGTCGGTGAGGACGCCGGCGGCCACCTCGTCGAGTACAAGGGCACCTACTCGCAGTACCTCGCGGGGCGCGCAGCCGACGAGGTGCAGCAGGCCAAGCTGGCAGCACGCCAGGAGAAGCAGTTGGCCAAGATGCAGCGCTTCGTGGATCGCTTCGGGGCCAAAGCGACCAAGGCGGCGGCGGCACACAACATGGAGAAGCGCATCGCCCGGCTGGAGACGGTGAAGGTCGACGCGCCGAATCGTGATCGGACCCTCAGAGTGCGCTTCCCGCCGCCGCCGACGCCGGGGCGGACCGTCATCGACGTCGCCGGGTTGGCCAAGTCGTACGCCGGCCCGCCGGTGTTCGACGAGGTGTCGTTCGACCTCGGGAGGGGCGAGCGGCTGCTCGTCCTCGGTCTCAACGGAGCCGGAAAGACGAGCCTGCTGCGCATCCTCGCCGGCGAGCTGGGACCGGATCGGGGCACCGTCACGTTCGGGCACCATGTCGCCGTCGGGTACTACGCCCAGGAGCACGACAACCTAAGGGTCGGCGAAACGTTGCTGGACAACATGCGACGTGAGGTGCCGACCGAGGTCGTGCTCACGGAGACCCAGCTGCGCGGGCTGCTCGGGATGTTCGGGTTGTCCGGCGAGAAGGTGTTCCAGGAGGCCGGGTCGCTGTCGGGCGGCGAGAAGACGAAGCTGGCGTTGGCCATGTTGATGGTCGGCCGCAACAACTTGCTGCTGCTCGACGAGCCGACCAACAACCTTGATCCGCCCAGTCGCCAGGCGGTCGCCGACGCGCTGATCGACTGGCCCGGCGCGGTCGTCTTCGTCAGCCACGACACGGCGTTCGTCGAGCAACTGGTGCCGACCAAGGTCCTGCTGATGCCCGATGGCGACGTCGACTACTTCAACCCCTCCTGGCTCGACCTCGTCTCCTTGGCTTGATCGTCCGCGCTGTACGTTCTCGCGCCGTGCGCACCGGGGTGTTCGGCAACCAGATCAACGACGGGACGGTTGAGGATGTCATCGAGGAGGCGAGGCGGGTCGAGGCCGACGGCTTCGATTCGTACTGGGCGCCGCAGATCTTCGGTCACGACACGCTGACCACACTGGCGATGGTCGCCCGTGAGGTGCCGCGCATCGAGCTCGGCACGGCGGTCGTGCCGACCTACCCCCGCCACCCGATGGCCCTGGCCCAGCAGGCGCTGACCGTCAACGCCGTGGCCGATGGACGGCTCAGCCTCGGCATCGGGCTGAGCCACCAGATCGTCATCGAGTCGATGATGGGCATGAGCTTCGACAAGCCGGTGCGCCACCTGCGCGAGTACCTCAGCGTGCTGGCCCCGTTGATCCGTGGCGAGGCCGTGAGCTTCGACGGCAAGGACTACCGGGTCCACGCCGCGATCTCGGTGGCCGGCTCGTCGCCGTGCTCGGTCCTTGTGGCCGCCCTCGGCCCGCAGCTGCTGCGGGTCACGGCCGCGCTGGCCGACGGGACGATCACGTGGTGCACCGGACCGCAGACGCTGGCCGACCACACCATCCCGACCATCGCGGAGGCGGCCCAGGAAGCCGGCCGGCCGGCGCCTCGCATCGTCGCCGCCCTGCCCGTGTGCGTGACAGAGGACGTCGATGGAGCGCGCCAGCGGGCCGCAACGGTGTTCGCCATCTACGGCCAGTTGCCGAGCTATCGGGCGATGCTCGACCGGGAGGGCGCGGCCGGTCCCGCCGACATCGCCATCGTCGGGCCCGACGCCGAGGTCAAGGACCGCATCGGCGAGCTGGCCGGCATCGGCGTCACCGACTTCGTCGCCGTCGAGTTCGGCGGCACCCCCGACGAGCGCGACGCCACTCGATCGGCCCTCGTCGCCACCCTCCAGCCCTGATCCGAGGCTTTCACGTCACCGGAGGGTTTCGTGCACCTCGTCGGGCACGCAAACCCTCGGACCGGAGGGGGTGACGTCAGCCGATCGTGACGGGGACGGCTTGCGCTCGGAACTGCTCGAACAGGTCGTTGCCCTTGTCGTCGACGACGATGAAGGCCGGGAAGTCGACGACCTCGATCTTCCACACGGCCTCCATGCCGAGCTCGGGGTATTCCAGCACCTCGACCCTGGTGATGTTGTCGAGCGCCAGCCGCGCCGCCGGCCCGCCGATCGAGCCGAGGTAGAACCCACCATGTCGCTCGCAGGCGTCGGTCACCTGGCGTGAGCGGTTGCCCTTGGCCAGCATGACCATCGACCCGCCGGCAGCTTGGAACTGCTCGACGTAGCTGTCCATCCGTCCCGCCGTCGTTGGCCCGAACGACCCGGAGGCATACCCGTCCGGGGTCTTGGCCGGTCCGGCGTAGTACACGCAGTGCTCACCGAAGTAGGCCGGCAGCCCTTCGCCCGTGTCGAGTCGCTCCTTCAACTTGGCGTGGGCGATGTCGCGAGCGACGATCATCGGGCCGGTCAGCATCACCCTCGTCCCGACGGGGTGCTGCGACAGCTCGGCGAGGATCTCCGCCATCGGCCGGCGCAGGTTGACGGCCAGCGCAGGCTGGTCCTCGACGTCGTCGGTGGTCAGCTCGGGCATGTCGGGCAGGAAGCGGGCCGGATCCGTTTCCAGCTGCTCGAGGAACACGCCGTCGCGGGTGATCTTCGCCTTGGCCTGACGATCCGCCGAGCACGACACGGCGAGCGCCACCGGACAGCTCGCCCCATGGCGGGGCAGCCGGATGATCCGCACATCGTGGCAGAAGTACTTGCCCCCGAATTGCGCGCCGATGCCCGTGCGCTGCGCGAGCTCGAGCACCTTGGCCTCCAGCGCGACGTCCCGGAAACCGTGGCCGGCCGGTGACCCGATCGTCGGCAGCGTGTCGAGGTAGTGCGTGCTGGCCAGCTTGGCTGTCTCGACGGCGAACTCGGCCGATGTCCCGCCGACGACGACGGCGAGGTGGTACGGCGGGCACGCCGACGTGCCGAGCGTCTGCAGCTTGTCGAAGATCCACGGCAGCAGCGCCGCCTCGTTGAGCAGCGCCTTGGTCTCTTGGTACAGGTACGACTTGTTGGCGCTGCCACCGCCCTTGGCGATGAACAGGAACGAGTACGCCTCGCCGTCGACGGCCGAGATCTTGATCTCGGCCGGCAGGTTGTTGCCGGTGTTGCGCTCCTCGTACATCGACAACGGGGCGAGCTGGCTGTAGCGCAGGTTGCTGGTCAGGTACGTGCGCGCGATGCCCTCGGCGATCGCCGCCTCGTCGCCGCCGCCGGTGAACACGAACTGGCCCTTCTTGGCCTTGACGATCGCCGTGCCGGTGTCTTGGCACATCGGCAGGACGCCGCCGGCGGCGATCGCCGCGTTCTTCAGCAGGTCGAGCGCAACGAACCGGTCGTTGTCGCTGGACTCCGGGTCGTCGAGGACCGTGCGCAGCTGCGCCAGGTGGTCGGTGCGCAAGAAGTGGGCGATGTCGCGCATCGCCGCCTCGGTCAACGCCGTGATCGCCGACGGCTCGACGCGCAGGAACGTGCCCGCCGGTGTCTCGAACGTCGACACCCCGTCCGTGGTCAGCAACCGGTATGGCGTGTCGTCGGGTCCGAGCGGCAGCAGCTCGGTGGAGGCAGCCGACTCGCCCATGCGCCAAACGTACTGTCAGCGGTCGCGCTGGCGGCCTGGCGCTTCGGGCGCCGGGTCCTGCGGCCAGCGGTGCTTGGGGTAGCGGCCGGCGAGGTCCTTGCGGACGTCCTTCCACGAGCCGGCCCAGAAGCCGGGCAGATCGGCGGTGATCTGGATCGTCCGGTCGGCGGGGGAGAGGAGCACCAGCGTCAGCGGGACACGGCCGCCGGCCACGGTGGGCTGGCGGGTCACCCCGAACACGTCCTGCACCCGCACGCTCACCGTCGGCCGTTCAGCCCTGTAGTCGATCGGCGAATCGCGCCCGGAGGGCAGCTTCCAGGTCGTCGGCGCCAGCTCGTCCAGCTCGGCGCCGGCGGGCCACGACAGGCGGGTGCGCAGGAGCAGCACGATGTCGAGTCGGGCGAGGTCGGCCCGCCCGGTAGCGCCGACCAGGTTCGGCGCCAGCCACTTGTCCAGCTCGCGGAGCAGCGCGCCATCGGACAGGTCCGACCACGTGTCACCGAGCTCATCGCGCAGCAGCGCGACCCTCGCCTGCAGCTGGCGAGCTGCGCGGGTCCACGTCAGCACCTCCAACTTCGTCGTCCTCACCCGAGCCACGAGCGCAGCGGTCGTCGCCTCGCCTGGCTCCGGGCGGCGTTGCTCCTGGCCGAGGCGCAGCGCATCGAGGCGCCGTTCGACGCGCTCGACGAGCTCCCCGTCGACCCACTCCAGCCGGCGGTCCTCCACGACGCCAGTCAGCACGTCGGCGATCGCCGCCCGATCGACCGCTGCGCCGAGTCGGATCCTGGCGCCCGACCGCTTGCCGTCGAGGTCGGCCGCGACGATCAGCTCGGCCGTGGCCAGCGGGTCGTCATCGGCGACCCATGCCCCGCTGCCGGTGCGCAGCTGGAACTGGCCCGGACGCCGGCGGGCGGCCAGGCGATCCGGGAACCCGGCGAGCAGCGCCAGGCCGGCGGCGTGGGGGTCGACGCCGGATGGGTCGAAGTCGACGCCTGCCCGGCGTCCCAGGTCCTCGGCCTGGCGGCGGACGTTGGCCACGGCGCGCCGGTCGGCCCGGTCGTCGGTCGTCTGCCCGCACACGACGGCCACCCGCAGCGACAGGTCGGCCGGCACCCGAGTCGGGCCGCCGCGCAGCACGTCGCGCTCGTCGACCAGGGCGGCGACGACGCACGACAGGGTGTCGCGACGATCGGCGAGCATCCGGGCCAACCGGGGGTGGGCGGGGAGTGCGACCATTCGCCGACCCAGCTCGGTGAGGCCGCCGGTGGGGTCGAGCGCGCCGAGCGCGCGCAGCAAGTCCTCGGCCTGGCGGCGGGCCGGCGCCGGGGGGCGATCGAGGAACGCCAGGTCAGCCTCCGCAGTACCCCATGCCGCAAGTTCGAGCACGAACCCGGCGAGGTCGACCTGCGTGACCTCGGCGGCACGGTGCGCCGGTCGGGTGCCGTGCTCCATCCGGCTCGACAGCCGGTAGGCGACGCCCGGCCCCAGCCGACCGGCCCGCCCGGCGCGCTGGTCGGCCGAGTCGCGGCTGATCGCCACGGTCGTCAACCGGGTCATGCCGTGACCGGTGTCGAAGCGCGGGGTGCGGGCGAGTCCACCGTCGATGACGATGTGCACGCCCTCGACGGTCAGTGACGTCTCGGCGATGTCGGTCGCCAACACGACGCGTCGCCGCCCCGCCGGCGAGGGGGCGAGCGCGTCGTCCTGCTCCTCCACGCCGACCGCGCCGGCGAGCCGCCGGACGTCGACGCCGCGCTCGGCCAGATCGTGGAGACGTTCGGCGACGCGGTCGATCTCGCCGATGCCCGGCAGGAAGACGAGCACGTCGCCGTCCGCTTCTCCCAGCGCTCGGCGCACCGCCGATTCGATGGCTGGCTCCAGCCACTCGTCCTTGCGTCTCGGCAGCCAGCGGATGTCGACGGGGTGCGGCGAGTCGGCGGTCGACAGGACGGGTGCCAGGTCGCCGTCGCCCCCGAGCAACCGGGCGAAGCGGGCGGTGTCGGCGGTCGCCGACATGGCGACGATCCGCAGGTCGGGCCGCAACGTGGCGGCAGCGTCAAGCGTGAACGCCAGGCCGAGGTCGGTCGTCAGGTTGCGCTCGTGGACCTCGTCGAAGATCACGGCCGCCACGCCCGGCAGCTCCGGGTCATGCTGCAGGCGGCGGGTCAACACGCCTTCGGTGAGGACCTCGATCCTCGTTGCCTGCCCGATCCGCCGTTCGTCACGGGTCTGGAAGCCGACCAGTTCGCCGACGGCGGACCCGGCCAGCTCGGCCATCCGCCGGGCGACGGCGCGCGTCGCCAAGCGCCGAGGTTCGAGTACGACGATCCGGCCGGCGGCACCCCGCCACGGCTCGTCGAGCAGCGCCAGCGGCACGATCGTCGACTTCCCGGCACCGGGCGGCGCGGTGACGACGGCTCGGCCGTGCTCGATCAGCGCGGCCCGCAGTTGCCCCAGGACCTCGACGATCGGCAGATCGGGAAGCAGCACGCCGTGTCGCGCTAGCCCAGCGACGGCGAGCCCCGGAACGGTCCGGGGTCACCGACGAGGGGGATGTCGGGCACCCGCCAGGCGGTGGCGGTCGTGATCGACTCGGCGACGGACCGCCACGACGGCGCCGACCAGCCCTCGGTCGACGCCTGCACCGTGCCGTCGACGCGGATGAACACGAAGGCGGGGAGCTGCTCCAGGCCGATCGCCTTGACCACGAGTCGGTCGGGGTCGAGGAACACCAGGAAGGTCTCGCTGAGCGGGCCGAGGAAGGCACGGGTGTCACGTTCGTCGGATGTGACGAGGAAGCACACCCGGGCATCCGAGCCACGCAGGCCCTCCAGGATGCGCCGCGCCGTCGGCAGGATCCACGAGCTCTCGTTGGTGTACGGATCGAGCGCCACGATCGCCAGGTGGAACGTCGTCAGCCACTCTTCCAGGGCCCGCGCCTCGGCCCCCAGCGGCGCCAGCAGCAGGTCAGACGGCGGGTCCGTGGCCACGGTGCGGGACGGTAGCAAGTGGCTCTCAAGTGGGCCTCGCTCGCTGCGAAGACTCCGCTCCTCGGCCTGGGTCGGCAAGCCCGACCTCACCATGCATGTTCGCTGCGGCACGAATGCTCGGGAACCCCATCGGACCGCTTGTCAGTGGCGGGACGGCGGTCGGTGCTGCGGGACGGCGGGCTCAGGGACCGTACCCTCCTTGTGGTGCACCCGATCGAGCGGCTCCGGTACGTGGCGCGGGCCCGTGGCGCCGACGCCGAGTCGCTGGTGCGAGAGACGGCGGGTGCGCTGCGCGGTCTCGGGCTCGACCCGTCGGGCTTGGTCGTCGCCTGCCGCCGCATCGTTGCCCGCCACCCGACGTGTGGTCCGCTGTGGTGGCTGTGCGCGCGCCTGTTGACGAGCACCGATCCGCACGTCGCCGCTCGGTCTGCGGTCGTCGAGATCGGCGACGACCGCACCGTCGACGCGCTCGTCGACGCGATCCCCGACGGCATCACGGTGTGCACCGTCGGGTGGCCGGTGGTGACCGGGCAGGCGCTCGTGCGGCGTGGCGACGTGCGCGTGCTGGCCGTCGATGCCGGGCACCACGGGTCGTCGTTCGTCCAGCGACTGGAACGCCACGACATCGAGTGCGAGCTGGTGCCGACCGAGTCGGCGGCGATCGCCACGGCCGCTGCGGACATCGTGCTGGTGGAGGCCGAGGCGCTCGACGCCTCCCGGGTCGTGGCGGTGACGGGTTCGGCAGTGCTCGCCGCGGCCGCCGGGTTGGCGCCGACGCCGGTGTGGGCCGTCGCCGGTGTCGGGCGGCGACTTCCCGCCGCGATGATCGCGGCGATCATCGAGCGCATCGGTCAGTCGTTCGACCCGTGGTCGCGCGAGTGCGAGCTGGTGCCGGCATCGCTGTTGGCCTCGATCGTCGGGCCGGACGGCCGCTGCCTGCCGAGCCAGGTCCGCCCGGAGTGCGCCTTGGCGCCCGAGCTGTTGCGCACCGGGGTCATGTAGCGCCGGGGCCTAACGTCCGGCGATGGCCAGTCGACGTGACCAGGTGAAGATGACCGAGGCGGAGGTGGCCGCCTACCTCGCCGAACAGCGGGTGCTCAACATCGCCTCCAACGGGCCGAGCGGACACCCCCACGTCGTGGCGATGTGGTTCGCGATGGTCGAGGGGCGACCCGCGTTCTGGACGTTCGGCAAGAGCCAGAAGGTCGTCAACCTGCGCCGGGACCCGAAGATCACGGCCCTCGTCGAGAGCGGCGACACGTACGCCGAGCTGCGCGGGGTCGAACTGGTCGGCGCGGCCCGGCTGATCGAGGAGCACGCCGAGATCGTCGCGATCGGTGAGGCGGTGGCGGTGAAGTACCGGGGCCCGGCGGCGGCCACTGCGGAAGGTCGGGCGTTCATCGAGGCGCAGGCCGGCAAGCGCATCGGCATCGCCATCGACGTCGAGCGCGTCGTCAGCTGGGACCACACCAAGCTCGCCGGGGGGTACTGACGCCGAGCGACGTACCGTCGTCGCCATGTCCGTCGTGCCTGTTGCGCGCGTGCTGACAACGGCGCAGTTGTCGGACGACCTCGTCGTAGAGCTGCGCCGGCTGTTGCTCGACGCGTTCGCCGGTGACTTCTCCGACGACGACTGGGATCACGCGCTCGGTGGCCGGCATGTCATCGTCGACGACGACGGCGTGGCGATCGCCCATGCCGCCGTCGTGGCTCGGATGCTGGAGGTCGGGTCGCGTCCGGTGCGCGCCGGGTACGTCGAGGCGGTCGGCACGGCGACGGCGCGACAGGGCGAGGGCCACGGACGGCGGGCCATGACCGAGATCGGCGCGGTGCTGCACGAGCACTTCGAGATGGGGGCGCTGGCGACCGGCGATCACGACTTCTACGCCAAGCTCGGCTGGGAGCGATGGCATGGTCCGACGTACGTGCGTGGCGGTGCGACGCGCACGCGCAGCGCGGAGGAGGACGACGGGATCATGGTGCTGCGCTACGGCGGCTCCGCCGACGTCGACGTGACCGCATCGATCTCGTGTGACGCTCGCTCCGGCGACGACTGGTGACGGTCGGAGCCTGGTCTACCGTCGGTGCGATGTCGTCGGCGGACCGCACGTGGGACGTGGAGGTGCATGTCCGGGAGGACGCGACGAGCATGTTCGTGCCGGCCGCAGAGCTGCCCGACGCCGTGGTCGGCGATCAGGTGTCGGCGCCCAATGAGCAGGGACGGCAGCGGCGCGTCGGCCGGATCGTGGACGTCGTCGACGACGACACGCGTGGACGGTTCTTCACCGTCGAGTTCGAGCAACCGTGAGCGAGGCCGCTCAGCGACTCCAGCGCTTCATGCCCTTCGTGCCGTACGTGTAGAGGATCAGCGCCCGGCTCGGCTCGACGGCGAGAAAGGCGATGTTCGGCGAGTCGTCGGGACCGCCGGGGGAGAAGTCGGTGAGGTTGTAGTCGAAGACGCCGTCCCACAGCCGGCGCTTGGTCTCGACGTCAGTGTGGACGCTGGCCGTGCCCCACACCTCCACGCCGTCGCCCACTCCGGTCACCTGCCAGTGCAGCGCGACCTCGGGGTTGGCGGCAACGTTGCGCGCCTTGACGGAGTCGGCTCCGATCATCGTCCACATCATGTCGCCCTCCCACCCCGGGTGGACAGGCACCACGTCGGGTGCCCCGTCGGCCCCGACCGTGGCGATGTGCGCCCACGGGCTGAGGGAGGCGGCCATCGTCTTAATCTCGTCCAGCGTTGCGTCGGCGCTCATCGCGCCG
This sequence comes from Ilumatobacteraceae bacterium, assembly GCA_051004915.1. Classification (GTDB taxonomy): domain Bacteria; phylum Actinomycetota; class Acidimicrobiia; order Acidimicrobiales; family Ilumatobacteraceae; genus JALZMG01. Next base: position 12,969 of record JBPCJW010000136.1, on the reverse strand, counting down.
ACCCTAGGTCGACGGGCTGATCTCTGCGTGAGCGAACACATCGGCCTGCCGATGTGTTCGCGCACGCAGTGCCGGCGCGGAACGGGAATCAGGTCTCGCGCTGGTGGTGGACGCCGGTGGCGGCTTCGGCGTCGGACTCGGGATCGAGGACGTTGCCGTGGAAGGCCGACGTGTCGCCGGACTCGGTGAGCCCCTGCTGGATCAGGCTGGCGACCTCGCGGCCGTCGATGGTCTCGTGCTCGAGCAGCGCCTCGGCGACGAGCTCGAGGCCTCGACGGTGTTTGCTCAGCAGGTCCGTCGCCCTCGCCTCTTGATCGTTGAGGATCCGGGCGACCTCCTCGTCGAGCAGCTTGGCCGTGTCGTCGCTGTACTCGCGGCCGCCCGTCATCAGGTCCTCGCCGAGAAAGACCTGCTGTTGGCTGCTCCACGCCATCGGACCGATGCGATCGCTCATGCCCCATTCACGGACCATCCGCCGGGCGATGCTCGTCGACTGCTCGAGGTCGTTGGCCGCGCCGCTGTTGACGTGGTCGAAGACGATCTTCTCCGCCACGCGGCCACCCATCGCCTTGCAGATGGTGTCCTCGAAGAACTCCTTGGAATACGTGTGGCGTTCCTGCGGCAGGCTCCACGTGACACCGAGCGCCATGCCCCGAGCGAGGATGGTGACCTTGTGCAGCGGGTCGCCGTGGGGGAGCACGGTGGCAAGGATGGCGTGGCCGCCCTCGTGGTAGGCGGTGGCCCGCCGTTCCTCCGCCGACAGCACCAAGCTCTCCCGGCGAGCACCGAGCACGACCCGGTCGCGAGCGTTCTCGAAGTCGATCCGCTCGATCTCCTTGGCACCGCGCCGCACGGCGACCAGCGCCGCCTCGTTGACGAGGTTGGCCAGGTCGGCGCCCGACATGCCCGGCGTTGCCTTGGCCATCACGTCGAGGTCGACGTCAGCGCCGATGCGCTTGTCGCGAGAGTGCACGTCGAGGATCGCCCGACGCTCGGAGCACTCGGGGAGCGGGACCACGATGCTGCGGTCGAACCGACCGGGACGCAGCAGCGCCGGATCGAGGATGTCGGGCCGGTTGGTGGCGGCCAGGATGACGATGCCCTCGGACGTCTCGAAGCCGTCCATCTCGGAGAGCATCTGGTTGAGCGTCTGCTCCCGCTCGTCGTGACCGCCGCCGAGGCCGGCGCCTCGCTTGCGCCCGATCGAGTCGAGCTCGTCGATGAAGATGATCGCCCTGCCCATCCGCCGGGCCTGCTGGAACAGGTCGCGCACGCGGCTGGCGCCGACACCGACGAACATCTCCATGAAGTCCGATCCGGTGACGGACAGGAACCCGACGCCGGCCTCGCCGGCGACGGCTCGGGCGAACAGGGTCTTGCCGGTGCCGGGGGGCCCGACGAGGAGCATGCCCTTCGGGACGCGGGCGCCGATCTCCCGGAACCGGTCGGGCATCCGCAGGAAGTCGACGACCTCGGTGATCTCCTGTTTGACCCCCTCGTAGCCGGCGATGTCGGCGAACGTGGTCGATGGCTTGTCGGTCGTGTAGGCCTTGGCCCGGCTGCGCCCGATGGACATGACGTTGCCCATCTGGCCGGCGGCCCTGCGCTGCATCCACACGAAGAACCCGATGATCAACAGCACCGGCAACAGCAACCCGGCGATGCTGAGGAACCAGTTGTTGCCCTCGGTGCGGAACGTGTAGGCGACGCCCTCTTCCTTGAGCAGCTCCTCGTCCGCCTCGGACACGCCGCGCGGACCACCACCGGTGGTGGTGAACTCGGTGCCGTCGGCCAGCTTGCCCTCGATCGAGTTCGTGTTGTTGCTGATGACGACCGTGGCGACGTTGCCGTCGCGAACCTGGGTGATGAAGTCGGTGTAGGTCAGCTTCTCGCCGGCGTCGCCCGGCCAGAACGACGGCAGGACGAGGGCCAACGCGACCACGCCGAGGAGGACCCACATCGTCCAACGCGGCCAGTTGCCGGGGCGTCGTGATCCGTCGCCACCGCCGCTGCCGCCCTGCTGGTTGGGACGATGATCACCTGAGGGGCGCATCGGGCCGCGCCCGCGGCCCGGAGGCGGCGGAGGGGGTGGCGGCGGCAGGTTGCTCATGAAGAGACATGCTACGGGTCTGACCTGCGGCTGGTGCGATGCGACGTGGCCGCAACAGGCCCTCTCACCTGGTTCTCACCGTGCTGGTGGCGCCGAAGCGGCGCATGTCTCGCTGTCGCTCGACGGGATGGCCGGGCGCGGCCGGCCTCACCATGCACGCGCGCTGCGGTCGGGGGCCGAAGCGGTCATTTCCTGAACGTGGGTACGTGCGCGGTGAGCGGTGCGTCGTATGGCCACTCATCGCTCTGCCGCGACGGCTTCGAGGGCGGTCAGACGGCGATCAGCCGGGACTGGCCGTATCGGCGGTCATAGACCTGCCAGCCGACCGGGACCGACAGCCCAGCGGTGTGCCGGCGGCACAGGTCGTAGGCGTGCGGATCACGGTCGGCGGCCAGCTCGTCGAGCCACACCCGGGCCGGTCCGTACTCGTACGTCAGCGTGACGACCGCCCGTTCCGCGCACCCGGGCCGCGAGCACTGGCGGGGGAGGCCGAGCGGCACGGCGCTGAACCGTACGGCACCACCCGCCGGCGGTGGTGGACCGCTGCCTAGGGTGGAGAGTCGTGCGGGTCGGCGACGTGACACGGACACGAACGGCTCGCCGCGACGTCGGCCGCCCGATCGACCTCCCCGTCGCCGTCCTCACGTGGGTCGGCGCCTTCGTCGTCGGCCAGCTCGCGTCGACGATCATCGTCGGGCTGTCGGGTGTCGAGGACGTCGACGCCGTACCGATCCCGACGCTGTTCATCGCCCTCGCCGCCACCTGGACGGCCTACCTCGCCGGCCTGTGGTGGGCATCCCGGCGCGCCGGCACCGGCGACCCCGTGGCGGACTACCGGGTGCGGTTCCGCCCGATCGACGCCATCGGCGCACCGATCGGCATAGTCACACAGCTCGTGGTCGTGCCGCTCGTCTACCTGCCGCTGTCTCGAATCTGGCCTTCGACGTTCTCCGAGGACGAGCTCGCCGAGAACGCCGAACGACTCGTCGATCGAGCCAGCGGCGCGACGACGGTCCTGCTCTTCGTGATCGTGTGCATCGGCGCGCCGATCGTCGAGGAGCTGGTCTATCGAGGGATGCTGCAGCGGGCGTTCGCCGCCCGCTTCCACCAGGTGGTGGCGTGGGTCGTCGTCGCAGCGTGGTTCGCCATCATCCACTTCCGCCCCGTCGAGTACCCCGGCCTGTTCGCGTTCGGGCTCGTCGCCGGCGCATGCGTGCTGTTCACGGGGCGCCTCGGCATGGCCATCGTCACCCACATCGCGTTCAACGTGACCGGCCTGGTCCTCGCCGTCCGGTGACGACACACACGCCCACGGTGCTGGCATGATCTGCGTTCGCGATGGACGAGCATCCTGAGCCCGAGGCCCGCGAGGGCGAGCACCGGTCCGTGGCGCTGATCGACGCGCCGCCGCGCCAGCCGGACGACGTCCTCGTCGCCGAAGAGCCGCGCCACGAACCGCAGCTCCGGTCACACCGCCAGCCATGGGCAGCCCGCGCCGCTCGCCGGATCGCCCGGCGCCCCGAGCGCTGGGCCAGGCGGCCGTGGCCGCCGAGCCGCATCATCCAGGTCACCGTGACGTCGCTGACGCTGTTCATCACGACGGTGATCATGATGAACGTCGTCCACTTCAACCCGATCAACGCATCGGCCGACCTGATCCTCGATCCGAACACGCCGACCGGTGGCGACATGGGCGCCCACGTCTGGGGTCCGGCCTACCTGCGCGACCACCTCCTACCGAACTTCCAACTGTCGGGTTGGAGCATGGACTGGTACGCCGGCCTGCCCACCTACCGCTTCTACATGGTCGTGCCGGCCCTGGCGATGGTCGCCCTCGACACGGTCCTGCCGTACGGCGTGGCGTTCAAGCTCATCGCCATCTCGGGGCTGGTCACGTTGCCGCTGTGCTGCTGGGCCTTCGGTCGGCTGGCCCGCTTCCGCTACCCGCTGCCCGAGCTGTTCGCGTTCGCCGGGCTGATCTTCGCCCTCGACGAGAGCTTCAGCATCTACGGCGGCAACCTCAAGTCGACGATGGCCGGCGAGTTCTCGTTCTCGATCGCGCTCAGCCTGATGATCCTCGGCTTCGGGTTGCTCGCCCGCGGCATGCAGACCGGCAAGTTCCGCAGCTGGGCCGCCATCGTGCTCGCCCTCGCCGCCGTCTGCCACGGCATCGTCCTCATCTACACAGCGATTGGCGCCCTGGTCATCGTGCTGATCAACACCGACTCGTGGAAGCGACTGCGCTACGGACTGACGGTCGGTCTGTGCACGGCATTGCTCGCCGCGTTCTGGGTCGGACCGTTCCTCTTCAACCACGACTTCATGACGGACATGAAGTACGGCGGCCGGCCGGAAGGGGCAGAGGACTCGTTCTACGACATGTTCTTCCCCCTCACCCCGCCGCTCGACATCCTGATCACGTCGCTGGCGGTGATCGGGTTCGTCATCTGCGTCGCCCGCCGTCACATCAACGGCACGGCGCTCGGCATCATCGGGCTGCTCACGCTCGCCGGCGTCTACGCCACGCGCGACAGCCTCCCGATCATCGGGCTGCTGTGGAACCCCCGCCTGCTGCCACTGCTGTACTTCGTGCGCTACCTGATGATGATGATCGGTGCGGTCGAGGTTGCCGGCCTCATCGTCAACGCGTGGCGCGACCACTCCGTGCGCCGACCGATCGGCTGGGTCGCGGGCTCCGTCACGGCGGGCGCCGTCGGCATCTCGTCGCTGCTCGTCCTCGGGTTCATGTTCGAGGTCCTGCCGGGCGACGGCCGCAAGACCGAGAACGACAAGCTCGTGTACGCGTGGGGGCCGCTGCGCAAGACACCCGATGGCGCCGACGCCCAAGGCGACGGCTGGTCGCGGTACAACTTCACCGGCTACGAGGGGCGCACGTCGTACCCCGAGTACTACGACGTCGTCGAGACGATGAAGGACGTCGGCGCCACGAACGGATGCGGCCGGGTGACGTGGGAGAACGACGGAGACAACGGCCAATACGGCACGACGATGGCGCTGATGCTGCTGCCGCACTGGACCGACGGTTGCATCGCTTCGATGGAGGGGCTGTTCTTCGAGGCCTCCGGCACGACGCCGTACCACTTCCTGACCACCGCGGCGATGTCGAAGCAGAGCTCCAACCCGGTGCGCGAGCTGCGCTACGTCGACAACGACGCGGCGGTCGGCGTCGACCACCTGCAGACGCTCGGCGTGCGCTACACGATGGTCCGCACGGCCGAGGCTAAACGCGAGGCTGCCGCCCAACCCGAGCTGACGCTGATCGCGTCGAGCGGACCGTGGGAGATCTATCAGGTCGCCGACTCCGACATCGTCGTGCCGCTCGCCGTGCAGCCCGTCATCGTCAACCCGCGAGAGGGGGACGGGCGCGAGCGCAACCTCGAGCTCGGCACGAGCTGGTTCCAGCAGCCGGAGGAGTGGGCGGCGATCCCGGCCGACGACGGACCGGAGGCGTGGCAGCGCATCGATGTGGCCGTCGACGCGACGCGCGCCGTGCCCGAACTGGACCGCACCGCGGAGGAGGGTGCCGACACACGCGGCAAGCAGGTTGACATCGTCGTCCCGCAGCAGCCGATCGAGGCCGTGGCGCTGCCGGCGGTCGAGGTCTCCGACGTGCAGATCGCGGACCAGGACCTGTCGTTCCGGGTCGACCAGGTCGGCGTTCCGGTGCTCGTCAAGGTGAGCTACTTCCCGAACTGGGAGGTGGAGGGAGCGCAGGGGCCGTACCGCGTCGCGCCCAACCTGATGGTCGTCGTGCCGACCGAGAACGAGGTGCGGCTGTCGTACGGGCGCACGGGCTCCGACCTGTTCTTCTACGCCCTGACGGTGGTCGGCATCGGGCTGCTCATCTTCCTGCGCAGGAAGGGCGACGCCCGCCTCGACGGGCCGGTCGCGGTCGCCGCAACGGGCGCGGCAGCTGGCACCGCCACCAGTACGTGGTCGTCCGACGAGGACGTCCTCGGTCCATTCGACGAGCTGCCCCAGCCTCGCTGGGCCGACGACCCGGACGATGTCGACCTCAGTGACAACGGCGGTCGGCGGCCACCGGCCGAGCCGGACCGGTTGGAGACGTTCCCTCCCCGGAGCGCTTCGCCACCGGAGCAGTAACCTCCCTGCCCGCATGTCCGCGCTCGACGAGATCGTCCTCGCGTACGACATCCGTGGCGTCGTGCCCGACCAGCTCGACGCCCGCGTGGCCCACGCGCTCGGTGTCGCCTTCGCCTCGTTCGCCGATGCCCCCGAGGTACTTGTCGCCCGTGACATGCGTCCGTCGGGGCCCGAGCTGGTCGAGGCATTCACCGAGGGTGTCCGCCGGCAGGGCGTCGACATCGTCGACATCGGGCTGGCGTCGTCGGACCTGCTCTACTTCGCTTCGGGAGCGTTGGACCGCCCCGGCGCGATGTTCACCGCCTCGCACAACCCGGCCGAGTACAACGGCATCAAGCTGTGCGTGGCGGGGGCCCGTCCGGTCGGCATCGACAGCGGCTTCGAGGAGATCAAGCGGGTCGCCCAATCCGTCCTCGACGCCGCAGGGCCCGCGCCGGCAGCTGAGCTCGGGCGGCGCACCTCGCAGGACCTCCTCGAGCGCTTCGTCGACCATGTCCTCTCGTTCATCGACCCCTCCGAGCTGCGCCCGATGCGCGTCGTCGCCGACACGGCCAACGGCATGGGTGGCCTCGTCGTTCCCGCCGTGTTCGAGCGACTGCCGTCGATCGAGCTGGAGGTCATGTACGGCGAGTTGGACGGCACGTTCCCCAACCATCCGGCCGATCCGCTGCAGCCGGCCAACCAGCGGGACCTGCGAGCGCGTGTCGTGGCCGGGTCGTTCGACCTGGGGTTGGCGTTCGACGGCGACGCCGATCGGGTGTTCGTCGTCGACGAGAACGGCAGCGGGCTGTCCGGGTCGACGACCACCGCGATGCTCGCCGTCGGGATGCTCCGCGAGCACCCGGGGGCGACGATCCTGCACAACCTGATCTGCTCGAGAGCGGTGCCGGAGGTGGTCCTCGAACACGGCGGCCGGCCGGTGCGCACGAGGGTCGGCCACTCGTACATCAAGCAGGAGATGCTGACGACGGGCGCCGTGTTCGGCGGTGAGCACTCGGCGCACTACTACTTCGCCCGCAACTACCGGGCCGACAGCGGGCTGATCGCCACCGTCCTCGTGCTCGCCGAGCTGTCGCGGGCAGCGCAGCCGCTGTCGGTGGTGCGCAAGCCGTTCGAGCGGTACGTGGCGAGTGGCGAGATCAACACCCAGGTCGTCGACCCGCAGGCCACGATCGAGCAGGTGACGGCCGAGTTCGCCGACTGCCCACACGACGGTCTCGACGGTCTGACGGTCGATTGCGGGTCGTGGTGGTTCAACCTGCGGCCGTCGAACACCGAGCCGCTGCTGCGCCTCAACCTCGAGGCGGAGACGAGCGAGGAGTGCCACGCCCGCGTCGCCGAGGTCCTCGGCCTGGTGACGAGCGTGTGACCCCGTCGTCCGCTCGACCCACTACCCGCTCGACCACGACCCGCGCGACCCACTACCCGCGCGAAAGGAACATCGATGGCCCTCGACCCAAGCCTGCTGGCGATCCTCGCCTGTCCTGAAGACAAGGGGCCGCTGTACTACCTGCCCGACGAGCACACGTTGTACAACCCGCGCCTGCAACGGGTGTACGAGATCAAGGACGACATCCCCGTCATGCTCATCGACGAGGCCCGAGCCGTCGACGACGCCGAAGCGGCCCGCCTCCAGTCGCGCATCGACACCGAGGGCATCGACCCGACGTTCTGACGTTCTGGTGGGCGGCTCGCCGCCGTGTCGGCCTGGCGGCCGACCTGACCAGCCATGCTCGCTGCGGCACGAACGCTCGGGAACTGACCGGCTGTCATCCGCGGACGCGACAGGCTCGCTCACCCCGCACCTCGCCGGTACCCTCCGGGCGCATGACATCGACGACCCTGGCGACCCGGCGCGACTATCGCGTCGCCGATCTGTCGCTTGCCCCGTTCGGCCGCAAGGAGATCCTCCTCGCCGAGCACGAGATGCCCGGGCTGCGTGCGCTGCGCGCCGAGTTCGGGGCGTCCAAGCCGCTGGCCGGTGCACGCATCTCCGGCTCGCTGCACATGACCGTCCAGACGGCCGTGCTGATCGAGACGCTGGTCGAGCTCGGTGCCGAGGTGCGCTGGGCGAGCTGCAACATCTTCTCCACCCAGGACCACGCTGCGGCCGCCGCCGTCGTCGGTCCGCACGGCACCCCCGAGGACCCGCAGGGCGTTCCCGTGTTCGCCTGGAAGGGCGAGACCTTGGAGGAGTACTGGTGGTGCACCGACCAGATGATGTCGTGGCCCGACGAGGCGACCGACGGCGGGCCGAACATGATCCTCGACGACGGCGGCGACGCCACGCTGCTGCTGCACAAGGGTGTCGAGTACGAGAAGCAGGGGGAGGTGCCGGACCCGACGGGCGCGTCGAACCCCGAGCTGGCGATCGTCCTCGGGCTGCTCCAGCGCACGCTGCGCACCGACCCGGACAAGTGGACGCGCATGGCCGCCGCCATCAAGGGCGTCACCGAGGAGACGACCACCGGCGTCAAGCGGCTGTACAAGATGCACGCCGACGGCGAGCTGCTGTTCCCGGCGATCAACGTCAACGACTCTGTGACGAAGTCGAAGTTCGACAACCTGTACGGCTGCCGGCACTCGCTCGTCGATGCCATCTGCCGGGCGACCGACGTGATGATCGGCGGCAAGGTCGCCGTCGTCGCCGGCTACGGGGATGTCGGCAAGGGGTGCGCGCAGAGCCTGCGCGGGCAGGGCGCCCGGGTGATCGTCACCGAGATCGACCCGATCAACGCCCTGCAGGCGGCGATGGAGGGCTACCAGGTCACGACGCTGGACGACGTGATCGGCACCGCCGACATCTTCGTCAGCGCCACCGGCAACGCCGACATCGTCACCGCCGACGGCATGTCCCGGATGAAGAACAACGCCATCGTCTGCAACATCGGCCACTTCGATAACGAGATCGACATGGCCGGACTGGCCCGCTCGGGCGCGACCCGTGACGAGCTGAAGCCGGGAACCGACGTGTGGCGGTTCCCAGGAGACGGTGGCCGAGCCGGCCACCAGGTGATCGTCCTGGCCGAGGGGCGGCTCGTCAACCTCGGCTGCGCCACCGGGCACCCGAGCTTCGTGATGAGCTGTTCGTTCTCCAACCAGGTGATCGCCCAGATGGAGCTGTTCGCCAACACCGAGCGTTACCCCGTTGGTGTGTACGTGCTGCCCAAGCACCTCGACGAAAAGGTCGCCGCGCTGCACCTCGACGCGCTCGGCGTCAAGTTGACCAAGCTCTCCGACGAGCAAGCCGAGTACCTCGGCATCGACCCCGGCGGCCCGTTCAAACCCGAGCACTACCGCTATTAGTGGCCTCGCTCGCTCGAAGACTCGCTCATTCGGCGTGTCGCCTTGCGGCTGGCGCCGCCGGCACTTCGTGCCGACGGGCGACCTGACCGTCCACGCTCACTGCGCAACGAACGCTCGGGACTTCACTGAGTCTGGGTGAGCGAACACGCCGGCCTGCCGACGTCTTCGCTCACACAGAACGCTGGGCCTGGGCGAGCGCCCGTGAAGACGCCGCGTCGACGTCGAAGCGGGGCAGGAAGTGGTGCACGAGCGGCCCGATGCCGAGGGCGAAGACGGCCGTGCCGACCCCGACCGTGCCGCCGAGCAGGAACCCGGCCATGAGCACGACCAGCTCGATGGCCGTTCGGGCGACGCGGATCGACGGCCCTCGTCTGGCGATGCCGGTCATCAGGCCGTCGCGGGGCCCCGGTCCGAGTCCGGCGCCGATGTACAGGCCGCTGCCCACACCGAACGCCAGGACCCCACCGAGCATCAGGGCGAACTGGGCGACAAGGTGATCAGGCTCGGGGAGGCGCGGGTCGACGAGGTCGACGACCAACCCGATCAGCGCGGCGTTGAGGAACGTGCCGATGCCGGGCCTGATGCGCAACGGGATCCACACAGCGAGCAGACACAGCCCGACGATCACGATGACGGTGCCGATGGCGATGCCGGTGCGGTCGCTGACGCCCTGGTGGAAGACGTCCCACGGCGCGAGACCGAGGTCGCCGTGGATGATCATGGCGATCCCCGCACCGCACATCGCCAGCCCGATGACGCAGCGCACGACGCGCTCGATCCGGCGGTCGGCAGGCACGACGATCGAACCTACCGGGGGGCGCGATGCAACCCAGAGGCGATTGCCGCCAGGTCACTCGCCGTCCGGCGGCACAGCGACGAGGAGCGCGCGCCGCAGCTTCGTGATCCGCAGGTGCGTGCCGCCGTCGACCGTCTCGCCGTCGACGGCGAGGCGCAGCGCACCGGCGAGGGAACGGACGTCGAGCGACTCGATCACCTCCTCGCGATAGTGCCGCGACTGCTGCAACCGCCCGGCGAGCACGTCGAGCACGAACCTGGTGCGCGCCAGACGCGGCCCGCCGAGCACCAGCCGAACGTCGAGCTGGCCGTCGTCGAGCCGTTCCCGCCACGAGGGGCCGAACCCATCGGGCGCGTAGGTGCAGTTCCCGATCCAGCCGAGCCACACCGTCGATCGTCGGCCGTCGATCTCCAGCTCCAGCGGTTCCATGCGGTGCAGTTCGGTGACCAGCGCGACCACCAGACCGAGCCATTTGCCGATTCGAGGCTCGAGGCGCTCACGGGCATCGACGACTTGGCTGTACCCACCGAACGACAGCGTGTTGACGAACGTCCGCGGTGCACCACCGATCTCGACCTGACCGAGATCGATGTGGGTGGCCGTCCCCGCCCGCACCGCCGCAACGGCGTCGTCCGGCTCGTCGAGTCCGAGATCGCGAGCCAGGTGGTTGAACGTGCCGGCGGGGACCGCCACGAGCACGAGGTTGCGTTCGAGGGCCACGGCTGCGGCCGCACTGAGCGTGCCGTCACCACCGGCGGCGCCGATCGCGATCGGATCGCCCGCGGTGAGGATCGCCACGAGGTCGTCACCCTCACCCAGCCGGTGGATCCGAGCAGCCGGCAACGCCGCCCGCAGCTCGTCGGTCGGATCAGTGGTCCACGCCGGACCCGAATCCGGGTTGACGACCATCGTCACACCCGTGCCATCGGGAGACGGACGCCGCTCCGGGTCCGGCACGCGGTGCGGACGGGCGGTCGGGGTCGATCCCGGACGCCCGGGCAGCACCACCCGCCGTACCCAGAGCCCCCCGGCGACGAGCGCACCGGCGGTCGTCGCGATGACAGGGATCACGCGGCCCCGCACGTGGACGAACCTAACCGTGTACGTTCTCGGTGGCGGGTTCCCGAGCGTTCGGGCCGTAGTGGGCTTGAGCGCGCACGCCGAGCGCCAGCGAGGCAGGCGGCGGAGCCGCCATCGAAACGGTGACACCCCTTGATCATGATCGAGACATGCTGCTCACCACCTCCTGTGCCGGCTGCGACGCACCCGGTGCCGTCATCTGCCGGACCTGCCGGTTCGCCCTCATCGCTCGTCACGAGCCATCTGCTCCACCCGGCGTGCTCGCCGCCGTGCCGTTCGCCGGTCGAGCCCGTGACGTCCTGCTCGGGTTCAAGTACCGCAACCGCCGACCTGTCGCTGGCCACCTGGCGGGTCTGCTCGTCAACCGGCTGGCGCGCTCGGGCCAGCGCGTCGACGTGGTCACGTGGGCGCCGACGGGCGCCCGGAGGCGGCGCGGACGCGGCTACGACCAGGCCGAGCTGATCGCCCGCCACGTCGCCCGCCAGCTCGGGGTGCCATGCCGCCGGCTGCTTGAGCGGCAGGTCGCGTCCGGCATCCAGACCGGTCGAGATCGCGCCGGGCGCCTCTCCGGGCCGGCGTTCGTGGCCAGCCCACGCGTCCCGGCAGCGCGGGTCCTGGTCGTCGACGACGTCGTCACCACGGGGGCCACGCTGCGTGCTGCATCGAGCGCGCTACGTTCTGCCGGCGCCGACCTGGTGATCCCAGCTGCGGTGGCGTCGACACCCGCTGATCGCGTCGCCGCCCGGCGCGTCGCCTGAGCCGTCAGGTGGGCGGAAGGGGTGGTCATTCTCTCCTACGGTGCACAGATGTTCGTTGACAGCTGGCCGACCTCATGAGCGATGCCGGGGCCCCGATCCCGCCGCCTCCTCCTGGAGCAGCACCTCCACCGCCTCCCGGCGGGGACAGCAGCCCGCCACCGCCACCCGGAGGGGAGGGCGGGCCACCGCCACCACCGCCAGGAGGTGTCCCGACGCAGCAGGGGTACGTGCCGCCGCCACCCCCGGGAGGGTCACCGCCGCCCGGGAGAGCGCCCCCGCCGCCCGGGTTCGGGGCAGGCGGGCAACCACCGCCATCCGGTGGCGGGAACGGGCCGCTGATCGCGGGGCTGGTCATCGCCGTGTTGGCGATCGTTGGCGTCGCGGTGTTCTTCCTCACCCGCGACGATGGTCCGTCCACCGGACCCGTTGACACCAGTGTCGTGGTCACCGTCACGACCACGGCCACGACGGGCACATCCGCCACGACGGGCACGACGGCGGACACCGACGCGCCGACCACGACGTCATCGGCGGACACCACGGAGGCGCCCGACACCACGGACGAGCCCGACCCGACGGTCAGTGATGACATCCCGCCGCCGCAGGACGATCCGGACGGCCTCGGCGACGACGACGCGCTCGACGAGTTGGCCCAGGACTGTCACGACGGCGAGATGCAGGCCTGCGATGACTTGTTCTTCCAGTCGCCCTCCGATTCGGAGTACGAGGTGTACGGCGACACATGTGCTGGTCGCCAGCCGGAGAACAGCGGGCTGTGCACGGTGGCCTTCCCG
>JBPCJW010000135.1:0-11011 GCA_051004915.1 Ilumatobacteraceae bacterium | reverse complement strand
GGGTTGGGCGCACGTCGCCAAGGCGCTCGCTGAGCACACCCGCTGGTGCAGGGCGAACGCCGTCGTAGTGCCCGAGGACGTCGTAATGCTGGCCGAGCTGGCCTCGTCTTCCGCCAGCGTCCGCCAGATTCGACGAGCGCGTCGTGCTCGGCGAGGATCTGCTCCTTGTACTCGGCGGTGAACGATCGCAGCCGTGGCCGGGCAGCCGGATCGGGCTCGTCCACCACGCCATCATGGGCGCGCCCGACCAGAGATGCAGTCGTCATGGTCATCTGTCTAGAGACTCCGATCTCGCCCCGGAGGGATGCTGGCCTACCGCAGATGTCTCACGTCACCCTGACAGACCCGGATCAACGTGGAGGCGCTCCTGGCCGACTACCCGGCCGGAACACCCGTCTCGCACAGTAGCGAAGCATTGCGGCGTCTCGTCGGCGTGGATCACGCGCCCTGTCGCCGAGCACGGCATCGAGCGAGACGTCCCGCTGAAACGCAAGCCGCCACCTCTGCGCTACGCCGAGCTCGCCGACCGGCGCTGGCTCCTCGAGCAGATGGCCGACGGCCGCTCCGTGTACGCCCGCTGACGGGAGGGCCAAGCTAAAACCGACCGCTCGCGCCAATCCGGTTGCCGACCCGATCCGAACAGCACCCGACGTGGCCGTCGGAACATTGGCGGACGGTGCTCCTGCGCGCCACGTCGACGCGCAACGCGCGACTGGCGCAAGATGTGGCGCCAAGCGACGCGCAGCGACCCCCGGGACGGCGGACACGTCGACCGGGGGCCGCTGACGGCGCGCGACGTCAGCGCCACGAGCACACGTCACGCCGCCGGAGGAAGGTCGGACCCGCTCGACCACCGAGACGACGGATGACGCCGCTGAGCGGCTCTGAGCGCCGCCTCCTGGCGTCGTAGCCGCCGAGTGTCACCTGCGGCCGCATGGCGGCTCTCGTCCCACCAGTCGGCGCCCCACACGATGCCGGGATGCCAGCCAGCACGCACGGCGAGCCGGTCCGCCATCGCCGACGTCACCCCCCTGTGCGCCAGCGCGTAGAACTGTGTGCGGTCGATGCCGAGCAGGTCCGCCGTCTCGGTGACCGACAGGATCCGGCCAGCGTCTCGATGCACCAGCGCGACGAGCGGCGCGAAGGGGAACTTGTGGCCCGGCAGCGGTTGCGGTGGCTGCTCCGGTCGGGCGTCACGTTCCCGACGCGCCCGCACCGCCGGCCGGGCCAGGTAGGCCTCCAGGTCGCCACGCCGCCACAGCGGTTCGCTATGGCTGGTACCGACGACGGCAGGTGTGATCCCGATGGACTTCGTGCTCATCGAGTTGAGGCTCAGACCGCGGAACACAGCGGCCTGGCGTGACGTCAGCAGCTGCTCGACGCCGTCCGCTGAGGAGAACTGGGGAGCTTCCCCCGGTGGCCTTCTCCGCTCGATTCCGGGGCGGGACTCGGTGCGAGGGCGTGGCGGCTGCGAGGCAGGCCGCTCGCGTCCGTCAGCTGACATCCGTGTGTCCGACTGGGGAATTTCCCCAGTCGGCTCAAGCGACTCTCGAGAGTCCGTCGCGCAGCCGACATCGCCTCGACGGGGGTTCGCTCGGCGGGCCCGGACCCTCGGCTTGTCCAGGTAGGCGTCCAGGTCAGCTCGGCGCCACCACGAGATGCCGTCGATGGTGACGTGGCCGATGCGGGCGGACCGCATCGACGCCTCGGACAAACCGACCAGCTCGGCTGCCTGTCGCCTGTCCAGCAGCTCGGGCTCGGTGCGCGTGTCGTAACAGGCGCGTTCTACGGTGGACATGTTCGGACCTCCTTGTAGGTCGGGACCAGACCCCGGGCCGTTCTGGCGGCGCCGGGGTCACTCTGTGTACGACCTGGACACTACGTCAGATGTATCCAGGTCGTCAACTACGGTTGGTGGTCGTGAAGGTCGACCCGGCCGATTTGCTGAACGCTCGCGAGGTTGCCGCCGTCGTAGGCCTCGCCCATCGCGAAGCCGTCGCGACCTATCGACGCCGCTATGGCGACTTTCCCGCGCCGCTCATCTCGAAGGGCACGTGCGTCCTCTGGCTGCGCGCCGACGTTGAGGCGTGGGCGGCGGCACGGTGACGGCTCAAGAGCAGGCGCTGCTACGTGCCCTGCAGGCGACGTTTCCGGTGCTCGATCAGTGGCGCGACCTGTTGTGCAAGCCGTTCGTGCCCGTCGACAGCAGCGACCTCGCCGTCGACGACCAAGACTGGCGATGGCTCCAGCCCGGGCAGTTGGCATGGGCCGGCCTAAGCAGTGCACGCGACCACTTGCATGCAGTTCGCGTCCACATCGAGGCGAGAGAGCTGTTTCCTGTGGCACAGTCAACACTGATTCGAGCGGGGCTCGTCGGTGGGGCGACGACAGTCTGGCTCCTGGCGCCGAGCGGTAGGCACGAGAGGCTGCGTCGCTCAAGGGTGCTGCTGGCCGAGACGTACCGACGGCACGATCAGTTCAACACGAAGGCTCTCGAGCTGCCCACAGATCAATTGCTGCCCGGTGCGACCCCCTTCGCAGCCCACATCCGGAACCGCCTGGGTGAGGTTCAAGCCAAGCGTGACGCCGACGGTCAGCGAGGGGGGTTCGTTCAGACCGATGTGATTCACGAAGCCGCACTCGTGGTGTTCCCCCACAATCCGGCCGCTGTGACCGAGATCGACCTGATCTGGCAGTCGACATCGGGTGCGGCGCACGGTCTCACATGGTCGCTCTTCGGTCAACCTGACAGCACGCTCGTCAGCGAGCCGGACGAAAGCGGCATGGCGTGGTTCGCGGTCGCCGGCGGGCTGCAGCGCATTGCGAACAGTTACCTCGGGGTCTTTCAGCTCGCGCTCAGGGGTTGGCAGTTGCTCGCAGCGAGGTCAGGCATCCCGTATCCGGTGACATCGCTGTGACACAGCGCGCCGAGTTGAGGCGTGCACCGTTGAGTAGCGGCGAGACATGAAAGTCCTGGTAGACGGGCTGCGAGTCGCATCGTCCCTGCTCCTGGAATCCCTGGTTGCGTTCTCCCGCTTACAGGCCGACTCACCGTCGTCACCGCGAAGTGGCCGCTGAGCAGGGGTCATGTGCTCTCGAGACCACCCGCTGTCGCGTTCGTTCATGTCGCGTCCAGGTTCGAGCGAGGGTGCCAGCGCCAGGTCGAGTGCCGGCGTCAGGACTCCGAACGGGCGCAGACGATGGCGGGCCACGATCGTCTCGGGTGCGTCGCCACGTTCGCCCGCGACCTCTGCGGACGGGGCTGAACTGGGCGCGAATCGTTGCGCGATGAGCGATCTGCGGCGCATGACCACTCACCGCTGATCCGAACTGGCGGAGCTGTTCGAACAGTACGAACCGCGCCCCGTCACCTCCCTCGGAGCAGGTACCGCGATCTGGGCGCATGAGACGATCCGCGCCCAGATCGACGGCGGTGCAACGGGGCCGGGTCCGGTCGGTTCGTCCGGACAGAATGGGCGGATGGATCTGCGGAAATGGATCGTTGGCGAGCACGAGGCGGTCGCCGAACGCTTCGCCCGCTCGATCGTCGCCCACGTGCCGACGCAACGTTGGGTCGAGCGGAGCGGCGAGGGTGGGTCGTCGATCGCCTTCCTCGCCTTCCACGTCGCGTACCACGAGGACCTCGCCGTCAAGGCCGTGCTGCGCGACGACACACCGTGCCTCGCGCACTGGCGGCAACCGCTCGGCCTGGACGGACTCGCGACCCACGTCGGACTGTCTGAAGCCGAGCCGCCCGAGTTGACGGCGTCACTGGATCTCGCCCACCTTCCCGGGTACCTGCACGCCGTGCAGGAGGCGACCGCCGACTGGCTGCGCGACCTCGACGTCGACGACCTCGACCGGCACCCCGACGCGGCGGCAGCACTCGCCGCCGCCGGCGTGGGTGACGACACCGTGCCGTGGCTGCATGCCATGTGGTCGGGTCAGCCGGTCTCCTGGTTCGTGCAATGGGAGGCGGTCGGCCATCGCGTCAACCACCTCGGGGAGATGGTCTCCGTGCGCAACCGCCTCGGCCTTTCGCCGTTCTGACCTCAGACGGCGACCTCGTTGAACGAGAACAGCACGGGAGCGCCGCGGCGGATGTCGATCCGGCAGATGGAGGCATGCGACAGATGCGACCTCCACGCGATGTCGATGCCGGTCCCGAGCGTCCACGCCACCGCCGCCTTGATCGGCGACACATGGCTGACCACGGCCACCTTGCGGTCTCCCGCCCGCCGCGCCAGCTCGGCGCACGCCTCGCGCACCCGCCGATCGAGGGCGCCAAGGGACTCGCCTCCTTGCGGGACGAACCACGGGTCCTCGCGCCACCGATCCCACGCCCCGGTTGGCACGTCCGCATGGGGGACGCCCTCGAGCACGCCGTAGGCCAGCTCGATCCAGCGCTCATCCAGTTCGAACGGCATCCCGAACGCCCTGGCCGTCTGCTGGGCGCGCAGCAGCGGGCTCGAGATCAGCTCGTCGACCGGTCCGACCAGCGCGGCAACGGCCACGGCCTGTCGCTCGCCGACCTCATCGAGCGGCTCGTCGATCCGTCCCTGCAGCCGGCCGGCCGCGTTCAGCGCCGTCCTGCCGTGACGGACCAGGATGAGCACGGTCGAGAGTGTCCCACAGCCGCCTCACCGTCCACCGAACAGCCGCCCGCGGCGCCAGAACCGGTGTCGCGCCGCCGGTCGGGACAGGCCGGAGGCGCGCCACACCCAGACCAGGATGGCCAATCCGGCCACCTCCAACACCACGCTCCACCACCCTCGCGACGTCTCGGGCAACGGTGTGCCGGCGAGGTCGAACCCGCCCGCTGGCCACCAGAACAGCCGGGTGTCGGTCCACGCTCCATCGACGACCAGGTGCAGCAGGGTGCCGATCGGCAGGCCGAGCAGCAGCGGCCGCACCCGGCCGCGGCGCGACGTCGCAAGCATCACGACGGCCAGCACGACCAGGCTGAACAGCAGGGTGTGGAGGATGCGGGCGCCGCCGAACAACCCGTCGCCGAGCGGCAGCACCGCGCCGACGATCAGCAGCCGGTAGTCGAAGCGGGGATCCTGGAACACGAAGCGCACGATGGCGATCGCCGCGCCGACGAACCAGAGGACCATCCCTTCATCCCCGGATCAGGGGACCAGCAAGCGCCCGCACTGCGGGCATTCGGCGAACTCGCCGTCCGGCGTCGACCGCACCTCACCCACTTCGCCGGGCGACAGGTCGAGATGACACCCGGTGCAGCGCGCCCCGTCGAGCGCGGCGACAGCCACGCCGCGGAAGCGCACTCGCAACCCTTCGTAGCGTTCGACGACGCGGTCATCGATCCGCCCGACCAGCTCCTGTCGCGCTGCTCGTACTGCTGACAGTCGAACGTCGATGGCACTCTCCGCGGCGGTCAACGCGGCGGCCGCCTCCTCGGACGCGGCAACCACCGCGGGGCGTGACGCATCGAGCGAGATCTGCTCGGCCTGCAGCTCCGCCTGTTCCTCGAGGTGGGCCAGCTCGTGGTCGTCCAGCTCGTCGCGACGAGCAGCCAGTGCGATCAGCTCATGTTGCAGCGCCTCCGCCTGGCGAACCGCGGTCACCGTCCGCAGCTGGCCGTCGAGGCGCACCCGCTGCCGCTGCATCGTCTCGCCCTCGCGCTCGAGCGTGGCGACTGCCGCCTCCAGCTCGCCGTGACGGGCATCGATCGCCGCCACCCGCCGTTCCATCGATCGACGTGCGTCGGCGGCAGCCGAGGCGCGATCCCGCTCGGCGAGATGGGCGCGGTGGTGGAGGTCCTGGTCGATGGAGGTGTCGATGTCCTGCAGCGCCAGCAGGTCGTCGGTCAGCAAGGGGAGACGGCGCTGGAAAGCGGGGTCGACGGCATCGGAGCACGCGGATCGAGCACGTCGGGCGGGATCGTCGTGCCGGTCGTGTCTGGTTCGAGCCGCGTGTTCGGGGTCGGCCTCGTCGTGGTCGGTGCCGTGGGAACCCCCGTGCGGGTCGTGATTTGCGGCGCATCCGTCGTCGCCGTCGGCTCGTCCGGCTCGGTGGTCGCGGTCGTCGGCTCCTCCGGCTCCGCCGTCGGCTCGGTCGGTTCCGTCGGCGGCGGGGCCTGCTCGAGCGTCGTCGGGGCCGCCGCGTTGGCGAACCCGGCGGGACGCACGAGGGTCGTCGTGGTGGTCGATGCTGCCGGCGGCAGGACCGGCAGTCCCGCTGCCGTCACCCGCCGGAACACGCACTCGTTGCCGGGCAGGTACAGCCGGGCCGCCGGGCGAACGGGCGGCGGCGGCACTTCCCAGTCGACGATCGGCAGGTTGGCGTGGGCCGGGTCCATGAACGCCTTCCAGATCTGCGCCGGGTAACGACCACCCTGGACGGCCTCGCCGTTGCGACCCTGGAACTCCGGCACCCGGACCATTGGGGTGTAGCCGTTCGGGTCACCGACCCACACGGCGGTCGTCAGCTGCGGCGTGAACCCGACGAACCAGGCGTTCGTGTTGTCCTGCTGGGTGCCCGTCTTCCCGGCCGCCGGCCGCAGCCCCACCAGCTCGTTGCCCCTCGCCGTGCCGTCGGTCAGCACGCCCTTCAGCGTGGCCGCCGTGGTCAGCGCGGCGTCGCGGTCGAGCACCTGGGTGCCGTCGCTCTCGTGGGTGTAGATCACCCGCCCGTCGGCGGTCTCGATGGACTCGACGTAGTACGGCTCGTGGTGCAGCCCCCCGTTGGCGATGGTCTGCGCTCCGGAGGCCATGTCGAGCGGGGTCATCTCGTTGGCGCCCGTCGCATAGCTGATGAACGGCTGGACCCGCTCGCGGTCGCTCTTCGGTTGACCGGGATAGAGGTAGTTCGACTGCGCCATGCGGTAGGTCGTGTCGACGACGCGGTTGAGGCCGACGATCTGCGACAGCCGGACGTAGGCGCAGTTGATCGAGCGCCACGTCATCTGGGCCAGCGTGTCAGCCGGACGATCGACCGTCCCTTCGCTGATCACGAACGGCTCGTCCTCGTCGGGGACGTCGAACGAGCATCCGGTCGCACCATCGATGATGTCGTCGGGCTGAGCGCCGGCCTGGATCGCCGCAGCGAGGATGAAGATCTTGATGCTCGATCCGGTCTGGCGCCCCTGCAGCGCCATGTTCGTCTCCCGCTCGCGCGGCACGAAACCTCGCCCGCCGACCATCGCTCGGATCGCGCTCGTGGCCGAGTCGAGGGAAACGACGGCGGCATCGAAACCCTGCTGCGTGTCGGGCAGCACCTTGCGCGCCTCCTCGGCGTAGGCTTGGAGGAACGGGTCGAACGTCGTGCGCACCCGCAGTCCGCCCCGGAACAACGCGGCGTAGCGCGCTTCGTAGGTCGGCCCCAGCAGGTTGGACCGGTTGAGCAGGTAGTCGCGCAGTGCCTCGGTGTAGTAGGTGCGCGTGTTGACGCGACCGGGGATGCTGCGGGGACGGTCCGGCAGAACGAACTTCTCGTCCTCCTGTGCCGCTTCGGCCTCGGTCAGCAGCTCGGCGTCGACGAGACGTTCGAGGACCTGGCGGAACCGGGAGTGGCTGCGCTCGGGGTTGATCACCGGGTCGTATCCGGACGGCGACCGGACGAGACCGGCGAGGAACGCAGCCTCGATGAACTCCAGCTGGTCCACGGTCTTGCCGAAGTACACCTCGGCCGCGGCCTGGATCCCATAGGCGTTGTTGCCGAGGAACACGGTGTTCAGGTAGCGCTCGAGGATCTCCTCCTTCGACTTGGCGCGGTCGAGCATGAGGGCGTAGTGAACCTGGAGGAGCTTGTAGCGGCCGTCGCGCTCCAACCCGGCGAGGAAGTCGTTCTTGACGACCTGCATGGTGATCGTCGACGCGCCCTGCTGGGAGGCGTCGTCGGTGGAGAAGTTGGACAGCGTCGCCCGCACCAGGCTGCGCAGGTTGACGCCGTCGTGCTCGAAGAACTCCCGGTCCTCGACGGCGAGAAAGGCGGAGATGACCTGCTCGGGGACCTGCGCCAGCGGCACCGGCTGGCTGTTCTCGGCCTCGAACAGGGAGATCTCGTTGCCGAAGATGTCGTAGGCGTACGAGCGCTGAGCCAAGGGCTGGAACGAGGGCAGGATGACCGGCAGCTCCTCGTGGGCGTTGGCGATCTGCCACAGGCGCGGGGCGACGGCGACGACCACCGCCGAGAGCAGGAGTGCCCCGGCGCCGACGACCAGCCCCAGGCGGGCCAGCCACCGCGCCGAGCGGGCGGGGTGGGTCAACAGGCGCACAGGCCAGCGACGCTACCGCCCGACCTTTCTCCGATCGTGGCACCCTGCCAAGTGGCTCGCTCCGCTCGCTGGGCCGGCAAGGCCGGCATGACCATGCACGCGCGCTGCGCCACGAACACTCGGGAACCCGCGTGGCTGGCCCGCTGCGCCGGCGAGCGCGATGAGCGATGAGTGGTCCTTTCGCCGCAGATCGCTCACGGCGAAGATCGGCCGGCCAGCGCGATGAGCGATGAGTGGCCACACGACGCACATCGCTCATCGCGCCGTGCGCCGCAGGCCGGGCGGGGGATGCACGGCGACGAGCGCCTAGGGTCGCCGGCCATGCCGGACCCGTCGTCTCGTCCGTTCCGCTTCGGGGTCCAGCTCTCTGGGCCAGCCGACGCCGCCGCCTGGGTCGAGCAGGCACGCAAGATCGAGGACCTCGGGTACGCCACCGTGAGCATGCCCGACCACTTCACCGACCAGCTGGCGCCGATGCCGGCGTTGGCGGCGGTGGCCGCGGTGACCTCGACGCTGCGCATCGGTGCCCTGGTCTTCGACAACGACTACAAGCACCCCGTGGTCCTGGCCAAGGAGCTGGCCACGATGGACGTGTTGAGCGGAGGCCGGGTCGAGATCGGCATCGGGGCCGGCTGGATGGCGACCGACTACCACGCGGCAGGAATCCCCTACGACCGCCCCGGCGTGCGCATCGATCGGTTCGAGGAGGCGCTCGCCGTCATCAAGGGGGCCTTGGCGGATGGTCCGTTCTCATTCGGCGGAACGCACTACACGATCACCGACTACGACGGACACCCGTCACCCATGCAGCGACCACACCCACCGATCCTGATCGGCGGCGGCGGGAAGCGGGTGCTGTCGATCGCCGCTCGCGAGGCCGACATCATCGGCATCAACGGCAACATGGCTGCCGGCGTCGTCGGTCCGGAGGCGATCGCAACGATGACGTACGAGGCCGTCGCCGAGCGGGTGGCGCTGGTGCGGGAGGTGGCCGCCGAGCGGATCGACGACATCGAGCTGAACATCCGGGCCTTCTTCCTCTCCGTCACGGACGACAGGGCGGCCAGGCTCACGCAAGTCGCCGGATTCATCAGCGTCGAGGACTCGATGATCGACACCTCGCCCTTCGCCCTCATCGGGTCGACGTCGGAGATCATCGACCAGCTCGTGCGCCGCCGTGAGGAGCTCGGCTTCAGCTACGTCATCGTCGGCGGTGACGACGTGGAGCCGTTCGCCCCCGTCGTCGCCCAGCTCGCCGGCAGGTGACGCTCTGAGTGGCTCGCTTCGCTCGCTGGGCCGGGCAAGGCCGGCATGACCGTTCACGCGCTGCGGTCGGGGGCCAAAGCGCTCCCGTCTTGTTGCCACCCACCCGACCGTTTCCTGCATCCGAGGGCGACGTGCGGGCACACCATCGCATGGGTCACAGCTGACGGCCCTTCTCGATGACTGCGATGCCCTCGGCGCTGACGGTGAAGCGCTGGCGGTCCTGGTCGGCATCGAGCCCGATCCGGTACCAGTCCGGCACGACGACGTTCTTGTCGACGATGCAGCGCTGCAGCCTCGCCCCTGCTCCCACCCGCACTCCGGGGAAGAGGATCGAATCCGTGACGTGGGCGTCGTGGGCGACGAACACCCCGGGCGCCACGATCGAGCGCTCGACGTGGGAGCCGGAGATGATCGACCCCTCGCATAGCAGACTGCCGTCGACGTACGACGGCTCGCCGCCCGGACCACGTGACACCTTGGCCGGCGGCTCGGCACTTCGGTACGTGTACACCGGCCACCGACCGTTGTAGAGGTTGAACACCGGGTGCGGCGCGATGAGGTCCATGTTGGCGTGGTAGTAGGCGTCGATCGAGCCGACGTCGCGCCAGTACCCCCGCTCTCGCTCGTCCTGCCCCGGCACCTCGTTGGTCGAGAAGTCGTAGACGTGGGCGACACCGTCGCGGGTCAGGGCGGGGATCACGTCACCGCCGAGGTCGGTGTATTGGTCGCCCTCCGCAGGGTCGTAGCGCGGCGTCACGACGTCGATCAGCGTCTTCGTCTCGAACACGTAGTTGCCCATCGACGCAAGGCAGCGTGAGTCGTCGCCGGGCATCGTCGGCGGGTCGGCGACCTTCTCGTGGAAGTCAAGGATCCTCCCGCTGGCGTCGACCTCGATCACACCGAACTCCGAGGCGTCGCTGCGGGGCACCGGGATCGCGGCGACCGTGACGCCGGCCCCCACGGTCCGATGGTGTTCAACCATCTGACGCGGGTCCATGCGGTAGATGTGATCGGCGCCGAACACGCACACGATGTCCGGCCGCTCGTCGTGGATCAGGTTGAGGTTCTGGTAGATCGCGTCGGCGGAGCCCTGGAACCAGTAGGGGCCGCGACGCATCTGCGCCGGCACGGGTGCGACGTACTGGTTGAGCAATGTCGAGAAGCGCCACGTCTGGCTGATGTGGCGGTCGAGGCTGTGGCTCTTGTACTGGGTGAGCACGACGATCTTGAGGTATCGGGCGTTGGCGAAGTTGGACAGCGCGAAGTCGATCAGTCGATAGCACCCGCCAAACGGCACCGCCGGCTTGGCCCGATCGTTGGTCAACGGAAGCAACCGCTTGCCCTCCCCGCCGGCGAGCACGATCACGAGCACGTTCGGTTCGGTCATCGGTCGGCAACGTACCTCCGCCGCTGCGACGACAGGGGGGATCCGAGTGTTTCGTGCGATCCGAGTGTTGGGCGAGGGGAAGCCCCCCGCCGAAAACCCAGGTCTTGGTGGTGATTATC
>JBPCJW010000134.1:0-38926 GCA_051004915.1 Ilumatobacteraceae bacterium | reverse complement strand
GTCGGTGGAGCCTCCAATCTACGCCCGGGGCGGGACTCCGGCAACCCCTGCTGGCTGGAGACGCCCGCCTCGGCCGTCCACGACACGACGATCTCGCCCCCATGCGGAGTGGCCTTCCAGTGGCCGGCGAGGCGACGAAGTCGCTCGTGGACCTGCGCCGCGCCGTCATCGGAGGCGAGCTCGGGTGCGACGCGATCGAGTACCGCCCGGATCTCCCCCGGTCCCGCCTCGAGACGCATCAGGGTCTGCATCGGGCCGGCCAGCGACTCAGCCAGCCGGACTTGATCGCCCTCCAGCGCGTCACCGCTGAGTGAGCTGCCTGCGGCGACGTTCCCCCAGAAGCCGCCATCAAGCCCGAGCTCGCCCTCGACGGCGAGGTGCACGAGGTCGTGATGCAGGAAGCTCCGTGTGTCCAGCTCGATTCGACCGTCGTCCGTCGTCACGCGTGACCGAGACAGCGTGGCGTGCATCGGAGATCTTGATGAACCGCACCTCCATCCTCGACAACGCTACGCACACCCCCACGGGCGTGGCGCCCGGTGGTTGTCGCAGTGTGGCGAGCGTCCGGGCGTCCACGAACTCGGACGGCTCAGCGCTCCGATCCGGTGACCCGCTGCAGGGCGTCATCGATCGCTGCGGCGAACGAGGCGTAGTCGTCGAACGCCTCGAGCTGCGGGTGCTCCGCCCGGACCTTGGGTGGCGCCCGAAAGAGCAGCCCGGCATCGGCGGCCAACAACATCGAGATGTCGTTGTAGGAGTCACCTCCTGCGACGACAGCGAACCCGAGCGATTGGAACGCCTCGACGGACCGTCGCTTCTGGTCCTGCAGTCGCAACCGGTAGCCGACGATGCGATCGTCGACGACCTCCAGGTCGTGGCAGAAGATCGTCGGCCACCCGAGCTGCGCCATCAGCGGTCGAGCGAACTGGCCGAACGTGTCCGACAACAGGATCACCTGCGTGCGGGCGCGCAGGTCGGTGAGGAACTCGGCGGCTCCCGGCAGGGGCGCCAGCTCGGCGATGACGTCGGTCATCACGGTCATCGTCAGACCGTGGCGATCCAGCAGCTCGAGGCGGCCACGCATCAGGCGGTCGTAGTCGGGCTCGTCTCGTGTCGTACGCCGAAGCTCGTCGATGCCCATCCGCTCCGCGACGGCGATCCAGATCTCGGGGAGCAGCACACCCTCCACGTCGAGGGCGACGAGGCCCGGCCGAATGGCCACAGCACCGTCAGGCGATGCGCGCCAGCTGGCCGCACCCGCCACCTTCGGCGCGGCGAGCGTTCTGCACGATCGCGTCGAAGACTTCGTCCCAGCGCAGCCGGGGTAGGTCGTGGCCCATGTCGGGGAACATCAGCAGTCGCGAGTCGCCGATGGCTTTGGCCGTTGCGACCCCGCCGCTCGGTAGCACGAGCGGGTCGGCGAGGCCGTGAACGACGAGCGTCGGCGCCTGCACGCGGCGCAGTTCCCAGGTGCGGTCCGGGCTGGCGGCGATGGCCATCGCTTGGCGCGCCGTGCCGGCGACGTCGTCGGAGCGGCGGCGGGCCTCTTCGATCATCGACCGGGAGGCCCCGGCGTCGAAGTGGGGGCCGGAGATGAGCCGGAACATCTCCACCGCGTCGTCGACGGAGCTTGCCCGCTTGGCGAGTCGCGGCAGCTTGCGCAGGAGCGACCGGCTGACCCGCCCGCGACGCCGGTCCCCGGTGTTGGACATGATCGCCACGAGGCTGGCGACGCGTGCCGGGTGGTGGATGGCCAGCGTCTGGCTGATCATCCCGCCCATCGATGCGCCGACGACGTGGGCCTGCTCGATCCCCAGCGCGTCGAGCAGGCCGGCGGCGTCGTCGGCCATGTCGCGCAGGAGGTAGGTCGAGTGGGCGTAGCGCCGCGCCACCAGTGCCGCCGTCAGTTGGCGCGGTGTCGGCGCCGGAGCATCGATCTTCGTCGACAGCCCGACGTCGCGATTGTCGAAGCGGATGACGCGAAATCCTCGCCCGGCCAGTCGCTCGATGAGCTCCAGCGGCCACCCGACGAGCTGTCCTCCGAGCCCCATGACCAGGAGCAGCGGCGGGGCGTTGCTGTCACCGTGGACCTCGTACTCGATGGCCATGCCGTTGACTGCGACAGCGCTCACGATCCGGCACGTTATCGACGACGTCGAACGAGCTCCCTGAGTGACTGCCACCGCGGCCTGAGAACGGTGAGCGAGGGGCAACAGTCGGATCCCCCACCAACTCGAAGGCATCCAGCCTTCCGCCGCGCTCGACGCGTATCGTGGCCGGCGTCATGGGACTGTTCCGCCGAGCAACGGACCCGGCCGACCTCCAACGGATGAGGGTGGAGATGGTGGCGTTGCGGGAGGCGATCGACGCGGGTGATGAGCGGCGCCGCCTCGAACAGCTGACCGCCAAGCTGGACGACCTCGACGCCCGCGTCACGGCCGTGTCGACGGAGCTGACCAACCAGCTGATCGAGCTGGGCTCGGAGATGGATGCGCTGGCCGAGCAGCGCAACGGCCATGACCCCGACGTCGGCCATGAGCAGGTCGTCGGCGAGCTGCGCAGCGGGCAGGTCCGCTTGGCCAACGAGCAAGCCCGCTACCAGATCGCCTTCCGCGACGACCTTGCCCTACTCGCCGAAGAGGTCCGCCGACCGCGGTGACCAGTTCCCGGTCCGAGGCGTTCACGGCATCGACGGATGTGCGGACCCGACGGGGTGCACGAAACCCTCGGGTGCGCTGAAAGCCTCGGATCTAGGCGGCGGACTGGGCGGGACTAGCCGTCGGGCGCGGCGGGTTCGAGCATGGCCAAGGCCTGATCGATCAGCGCGGCCGCCTCGTTGACCCGCTGCTCGTATCCGGCGAGACCTTCGGTCGCCAGTGCCTCCTGGGCCTCCTGCAACAGCTCGTCGGCCTGCGCCAGCAGCTCCTCCGCCGTGCCCTCGGACGGTTGGGCCTCCGGGTCGGTCCCGACGGCTGGTGTGTCGCCGCCGATCCGGTCGCCGAGGTCGGCGTCGAAGCCGGGGAACAATCGCCCGAGGGCCTCACCCAGGGACCGTCCGAACTGCGACCGCCCGCCATGCGAGGCGATCACGAACCGATACTCCGTCACCGTTGTGCGGCGGTCCGTGCCCTGGGGCACGGCGGCGTAGAACGGCCGCACGTAGATCAGCCCGTCGCCGACGGGGACCAGTTGCAGGTCGCCGTAGCGGACCTCGTTTCCGCCGCCCGTCTGCAGCGTGATCTGTTGGGCGATCGCCGGCTCCGAGTCGATCTGGTTGCCGACGGCACGCGGTCCGTCCGGCAGGGCACCCGTGACGAGGTAGACGGTGAGTCGCCCGTACGACTCCGGGTCACTGGACGCCGTCATGAACGCCTGCAGCTCCGTACGCAGATCCTCCGTGGAGAACGGCACGAACGGCCGGAGCAGCACGAACTCGTCGTCGCCCTCGCCGAGGGCGTTCTCGAACAATGTGAAGTACGGCACGAAGCGGCTGGCCGACGATTCGGAGGCGAGGTCGCTCGGCGCCTGCTGATCCTCCGCCGAGACCGTCGTCGCCGTGACCGCCGGGGTCTGCCCACCGCGCGGATCGATGCCCGGTGCCTGGGCCACCGACCACGCACCGTCACGCTCGAAGAAGTCGGCCGGCTGCAGCTGGTACTTGGAGTAGGCATCGGTCTGCACCCGGAACAGGTCCTCCGGGTAGCGCAGGTGCTCACGCAGCTCGGGCGGCATCGACTCGAACGGTGAGAACAGGTCGCCGAACGCGCCTTGCCAGGCCTGGATGATCGGGTCCTGCGGGTCGCTGACGTAGAACGTCACTGCGCCGTCGTACGCGTCGACCGTGGCCTTGACACTGTTGCGCACGTAGTTGGCGTCTCGGGACAGACCGCTGTCGGTCGTCAGCTGGACCTCGCCGCCGATGCGCTGCCCGTACGGGTATCGGCTCGTGGTCGTGTAGGCGTCGACGACCCACTTCACCCGACCTTCGACGACGACCGGGTACGGATCCCCGTCGTAGGACAGGAACGGCGCCAACGTCTCCAACCGGTCGCGCACGTTGCGCACCCACAGCATCTGCGAGTCGCTGTCGATGGAGCCCGATCCGAGCACGTTGTAGTCGAGGAAGGCGAGCGCGAACGCGGCTCGCCGCAGGAACGACGACATCTGCACGCCGGCCGTCCCGGAGTACGGCTCGGCGTCACCACACACCCGCTCGCTCTCTCTCGTCCCGGCGATGGCGAACCCCGACAGGCTGGGGCTGAAGTACAGCTCCGGCCGCTCGACGCCCTCCAGCGGCTGGTAGTCGGGGCGGTCGTTGCTCTCCTCCACCCGACCGACCGGGGCCATGATCAGGTCGCACCCGCGCGTGTTGATCAGGTGTTGACCCTGCCAACTCTTGTTCGGGATGCCGTTGAGGTCCAGCTCGCGGGCGGCGACGAGGACCTGCTGCATCTCGCCGTCCAGCTCGTACCGATCGACGTCCAGGTCGTTGATCGACAGACCGGCCTCGACGCCGCGGTCGATCTGGAACCGGGAGCGCATCTCTTCCGGGTTCAACAGCCGGACGTTGCGCAGCGGGTCGAGGTCGGCTTCCACCTCCTCGGCGGTCAGGCGATCGAACGACACCTCCTTGACATCGACCGACTCGATGCCCATCGCCGCCCGTGTCGCCAACACGTTGCGCGTGATGTACGCGGCCTCACGCGACTGCTGGTTCGGGTTGACGACGAGCGACTGCACGACCGACGGATACACGAGCTGCGCGCCGATGATCATCACGAGCCACAAGCCCGAGGCGATGACCGGGATGCGCCACGACGTGCGCCGCATGGTGGCGAGGTACAGCCCGGCCACGACAAGGGCGACGAGCATCAGCAGCATGAGTGCGGGCAGCTGAGCCTCGACGACGGCGTACGTGGCGCCCTGCACGAAACCCCGGCGTTCGTTCGTCGTCTCGTAGCGCGAGACCCAGTAGCTGGCCGCCTGCAGCGCGGCCAACACGGCCAGCAGCACGGCGATGTGGCCCTTCGTGGCGGGACGCACGGACGGCATCGGGGCGGCGAAGACGACGCCGCCGTTGAGGACGTGGGCGAGCAGTGTGATGACGAGCACCAGCACCATGGCGATGAACAGCCAGTCGAGCACGAACGTGAGGAAGGGCAGCTCGAAGACGTAGAAGCCGACGTCGGCGCCGAACTGGGCGTCGGACTCGCCGAACGACTGGCTGTTGCGGAACAGCAACCACGACTGCCACTGCGACGTCGTCGGCAGCGCGACAACCAACGCCAGGACACCGGCACCGATGTAGCGCAGCAGCCGCAACCGGTGGCCGAAGACCTCGTGGAACCGCTCGACGTACGGATGGACGTTGGCCGGGAAGCGGCTCGGTCGCAACCGATCGGCGATCATCAGGTTCATGCCGGCGAGCAGCACGAACGTGCCGAAGAAGATCCCGAACAGCGTCAGCTTGGCCTGCAGCACACCCCAGAACACGTCCGCCCGGCCGAGCCCGTCGTGCCACAGGAAGTCGACGTAGAACCGAGCCAGCGCCCGACCGAACACGATGACGAGGAGGAACAGTACCCCGACGGTGATGAGCACCGCTCGGCCGGAGATGCGTCTCCCCGCGCCGCGGCGGCGGGGAAGGTCCGAAGCGCGCCGCACGCGCGGCACGCTACCCGTCGGTCAAGATCAAGAGGCAGCGGCACCCGGGGTGCATCGGCGGCCACTGGTGACCCGACGGGAAGGGGTCACCGAGGGCCACCGCGCCGGCCAGCGCGTTGTCCTCGCAGTCCGGTGACGGGGGCCCGTCCGGGTCGACGTGCCACAGCACGGGGGTCGCAGCTACGGCACTGGCGACCGCCCCGGCGACGTAGGCGGAACGGAACAGATCGTCGAGCTGTTCGTCGATGCGCTTCGTCTTCCACTCGCGGTACACCGGGCGCACGCGCTTGGTGACGACGTCGTTGTCGCCCTCGCCGGCGGCCACGCTGCCGCGCAGCCGCTCGCGCAACGGCTCCACGAGCAGCTCGACGAGCGCCGCCCGCACGTCGATGAGCGAACCGGCATCGTTGGCATCGCCGCCGTCGCTTCCGTCGCTCAAGTTGGAGCCGAGCGATCCGCCGAGCGACGCGGCGCCGGCGGCCGCCGCCGCCCGCAGCTCGTCGGCGACGGCGTCGAGGTACTTGATCGACTGCGCTTCAGCATCCGGCGCGAGATCGTCGAGGTCGGTCACGGGCTGGCGCTGACGCAAACGGTCGAGCACCTCGTTCTGCTCGTCGGCGAG
Source organism: Ilumatobacteraceae bacterium (assembly GCA_051004915.1). GTDB lineage: Bacteria > Actinomycetota > Acidimicrobiia > Acidimicrobiales > Ilumatobacteraceae > JALZMG01. Next base: position 32,640 of record JBPCJW010000134.1, on the reverse strand, counting down.
GACCCGCTTCAGCTTGCGGGCGCCGGAGACGATCAGCGGCACCAGGACGGCATCGCGTTGGCGAAAGGGTGTCTCCTGCTCCGGTTCCTCCTCGGGATCCTCGTCCAGCTCGGCATCCCCACCGGCGGCGTCGACGTCCACATCGAGCTCGGTGTCATCCTGGTTCGGCGGTGGGGGGTTGGCTCGCAGTCGGGCGAAGAGGTCGGCGACATCGGAGGCCGTCGCATCGTCGTCGTCGTCGTCGTCGTCGTCGTCGAACTCGTCGAGCTCATCGATCTCGGCAGCCGGTTCGATCTCGATCTCGTCGTCGGCCACCTCGATGGCCGACACGTCGACGAGCTCGACGATCTCGCTGACCTCCTCGGCGGCGTCGTACACGGTCGGCGCGTCGTCGTCGCCCGCCAACCCGGACTCGAACGGAATGACCACGGCGTCGACGTTGCCCTCCAACGCGTCGTCGGACTGCGCGGCATCGGCCTGGTCAGGCCTCGGGCGGAGCACCGATTCGTCGATCGCCGACGCGTCAGCGACGCTGGAGGTCGGCACCATGATCGGGACCGGGCCAGTGGTCGGCGAGAGGTCGACGTACTCGTCTGGCTCACCGATCGGCGTCATCTCGGCGACGACGTCGACGGCGAGGAGGCGGGCTCGCTCGAACGCCTGGAGCAGCCGCTCACGCCCGTGGATCAGGTGCTCAAGTTGCTGGCGGGCCAGCTCGCGACGCCGCGACAGCTCTCCGAGGACACGCTCGCGGTACGAACGCGCTTCCTCGACCATCTCCCGGCCCTGCTGCCTGGCCATCGCCATCTCGGCCTCGGCGTCGGCCGCTGCGTCGCTGCGCCTCCGGGCGGCTTCGAGGTCGGCTTCCTCGCGCTGGCGCTGGGCCTCCTCGGAGGACTCGCGCAGGAGGCGACCGGCACCCTCCTCGGCCTTGGAGCGGATGGCGGTGGCGCTCTCGCGGGCGGCGTGGAGGATGCGCGTCGCCTCCTCGCCGAGCAGCTGCGTGACCGTGTCGTCGTCGATCATGGCGTCGGATGGGGACCGCTGCTGGACCTCCCGCAGCTCCCGTTCGAGGAACCGCTCCCGCTCCTGCAGACGGGCGAGCTCGGCAGCGACCATGCGCAGGAACTCGCGCACCTCCTGCTGGTCGAACCCGCGCCGGCCCGTGCTGAACGACGCTTCCGACACCGCCGCCGGCGAAGACGGATCGGGGCGCGAGAACGAGATCGCCATGACCGGCAAGCGTAAAGCTGCAGGCACCGCACATCGCGGACCCTCGACTCGCGCGACGCGCAACCGCTTCGGCCGGTACCGCAGCGAGCACGAAACGGTCCCGTCGAGCGACAGCCAGACACGCGCCGCTTCGGCGCACTACCTCAGCGCGTCGCCGCCGAGGCGTTGCAGGGCGGCGAGGGCCTCGTCGAGGGTGGCGACCTCGATGATCTCCAGATCGTCGCCGGCGACGCGACGGGCTTCGGCCAGGCTCTCGGGGCTCTGCGACGCCGGCACGAGGAAGTGGTCGACGCCGACCTGCTTGACCGCCGAGGCCTTCTGCGGCAACCCTCCGATCGCCCCGACGTTGCCATCGATGTCGATCTCGCCGGTGACGGCCACGTCGCGCCCGCCGAGCAGATCGCCCTCCGACAGCTCGTCGATCAACGTCAGGGTGAAGGCCAGACCGGCCGACGGTCCGCCGATGCGGCCCGTGTCGATGTCGATCTCGAACGGCAGTTGGACGGTCGCCGTGTCGAATGGGACGAACCCGATGATCGCCCGATCGGGTTCTTCCGGTGACGCGATCAGCGTGACCTCGATCGCCTGCGGAGCGCCGTCTTCACGCTCGATCTCCAGCGTGACGACGTCGCCGGGGTCGTTGTCGGCCAGCGCGGTCACCAGGTCCTCCACCGTCGCCAGCGCCAGGCCGTCGATGCTGACGATGCGATCGCCGGGGTCGAGGACCGCGTCGGCGGGGGCGTAGGTGGTGCACCCGGTCCCGGTCTGGGCCAGGCACACGAGGTCAGCGACGACGACGTCGCCCGCCACGATCCGGGCCTCCTCGTAGCCCAGCTCCTGGAGGGCGACGAATTGGGCGACCTGCGAGGCGGTGCGCATCATCTGCAGCGACAGCTGCCGCTGCTGGGTCGGCGTGACGCGGCCGAACTTCTCCAGCTCGGTGAGCCGCAGGATCTCCGGTTCGAGCTCGCCGACCCAGGACGACAGCACGGTCTGCGCGGGCTCGCGGATGGTGACGAAGAAGATCGAGCCGGAGCGATCCTCGTCGACCTCGACGATGCCCTCCAGCTGGCCGAACGAGACCCTGCCGTCCACTCGCTCGGCCGACGCCGGCACACGAGCGTACGGCGTCGCCTCGAGCACCTCGACCGAGGGATCGGCCTCTGATGGGACCAGCTTCTCGGAGGTCAAGCCCGACGACAGCAGGGCCGTCACCGAGATCGCCGTCAGCAACACCATCGCGAACGCGACGAGCGGCACCGCCCACCAGCGATGGCGACGCGATGGAGTGCGCAGGGTGCCCAGGACGAGCGGGGGGCTGGGGATTATCGTTTCGTGCTGCGTGTCGATCACCGATGTCACCATCCGCATGGCGTGGATCGCCGGCCTGGCGGTCGCTGCCCTGGCGTTGGCAGGGTGGCGCAAGACTGCCAGAGCGCAGACGAAAACCCCACGCAGCCAGATGGATCCCCCGCGCCGGGTGCCCTTCGAGGTGAAGGCGACGGCGGCGCCCCTGTACAAGCCGGCCGGTGTGCTGCGGCGGACCTGGGCGCTCACGGCCAGCGCCGGCCTGACGCTGATCATCGGGGCGATCATCGCCACGGTCGCCGCGTTCAGCATCGCCTTCGTGGTGACGACGATGACCAACCTGCTGAAGCAGTAGCGGCACCCGGGTCGCGTGTGTCGCCGCACAAGGGTGGCCGGCGCGCCATCGCCATCGCCGGTCACACGGGTGATGCGGACACGGCCAGGGCTGGGTTGTCGGATGCGCGAGGCGACGTCCGGGCGACGGCGCTCGGCGCGCTGCAACGACTCGGAGAGGTGGGGGACGACGAGCTGGCCGCTGGCCTGGTCGACGACGACGGCATCGTGCGCCGGCGGGCGGCCGAGCTGGCCGCCGGTCACCCCGCCGTCGATCTGCTCCCTGCGCTCGCCGACTCGGATCCTGCTGTCGTCGAGGCGGCGGCGTGGGCGTGCGGCGAGCGAGAGGTCGTCAGCGAGGACGCCCTCGCCGCGCTGATCGGTCTGGCCGGGGGCGAGCACGCCGGCGCCGAGCCGCTGGTGCGCGAGTCGGCGGTCGCCGCGCTCGGGGCGATCGGCGACGACCGGGGCCTCGACGCGATCCTCGCCGCCACGAGCGACAAGCCGGCGATCCGCCGCCGCGCCGTCCTCGCCCTCGCCCCGTTCCTCGACCCCGACCACCCACGCGCCGACGAGGTGGCGACGGCGATCGACCGCGCCCTCACCGACCGCGACTGGCAGGTCCGCCAAGCTGCCGAGGACCTCAATCGCCACTGACCTCAGTGGCTCGCTCCGCTCGCTGGGCCGGGCAAGGCCGGCCTGACCAAGCACGCGCACTGCGGTTGGGGGCCGAAGCGCGTACGTCCTCGAGTCAAGCGCGTGCGCCTTGAAGTCAGAGCGTGATGCGGTAGAGGGTGGTGTCGCGGCGCTCGAAGCCGATCCGCTGGTACAGGCGGTTGGCTGCCTCGCGCGACGGGCGGCTGGTCAGGCTGACGTCCTTCGCCCCGCGGCGCCTGGCCTCGTCGATCGCCGCCCGGTTGAGCGCCTCGCCGACCCCGTGCCCGCGGGCCGACTCGTCGACGACGACGTCCTCGATCCGCGCCTTGAGGCCAGTCGGGATGCGGTACAGGGCGAGCGTCAGGCTGCCCACGATCACCCCGTCGACGCGAGCCACGAACAACGCCGCGTCGGCGTTGTCCACGATCGCGGCGAGTTCGGCTCGCGCCGGCGGAGGTGACGACGACGAGAGCTGCGGCAGGAGGTGACCCATCGCGGCGATCAGCTCGTCAGTCACCTCGGTGGCGATGTCGATGTCGGCCGGCACGGCGACGGATCCTACGGTTCGGCCACGGGGACCGTTCAGCGCCGCTCGACGCTGACGCCGACGCCGATCCCGAACCGACCGGTGAACGAGGAGCCAGGTGCGACCAGCGGACACCCGCCGTCAACGAGAGCGTTGGTCGTCGCGGTCATCGGTTCCAGACAGACGAACTCGGCGCCGGGCGGCGCGAACACTTGGGCGTAGGGGCACCCGGTCTCGAAGCGCACCTCGAGACGGAGGTCGCCGTCGGACAGCGCCAGGAGGCGGTCGTCACCCAACCGGTAGAGGTCGTCGAAGACTCGCCCGCCGATGGGGCCGCTGGACGCCGGCAGCGCCAAGGCGCGTCCGGTCGGCAGTCCTCGATCGTCCAGCTCGACGTGTTCGCACTCCGGCATGTCGAGCGCCCACGTCGACCGCCCGCCGTTCGGGAGTCGAAGGTACGGGTGCCACCCGAAGGACACCGGGACGACACGGTCGCCGGTGGCGGTCAGCGTCGTGCTGATCCACAGCGTGTCGTTGCCGACCGTGGCGTCGATCGCCAGGCGGTGGGGGAACGGGAACGCAGCGAGCAGCGCCGGCGTGTCGAAGGAGAGCCCGGCACTGAGACGATCCGCGCCAGCCGACGTCACCCGCCAGCCGGTGGCGGCGGTCAGTGTGCCGTGGATCGGCAGCCCGTTGTCATCGGTCGAGAGCGTCACCCCGTCGAGGTCGACGGCGATGTCGCCCACCCGATACGCCCGTGCGCCGAGCCGGTTGGCCCACGGGGCGAGCAGGGGGAGGCCCGCCTGGTGTCCGTCCCGGTAGCCCTGGATCCCGTGCGGGAGGACCAGCAGCTCGGCGCCCGCATGGCGCAGCGACGCGCCGAGCATGCCGAGACCTGGCAGGAACGTCGCCTCCAACTCGCCGCTCCGGATGACCACCGACGGCTCGCCGTCGAACACATCGTCGTCCATCACGACAGTCTCTCCGAATCCGGAACCGCACGGCTCAGGCGCCAGGAAACTGCATCGTGGGCAGCACTCTGCGGGCGGGGCGCGCTTTCTCGTAACGCGCGGGCGGGCACGAAGACTGTGCCCACCATGAGCGAGGGAGTCTTCGAGCGAGCGAACCAGCAGCTCGGTCTTCTCGCTCATGGCCGAGTACGTGGTGCGCTCCTTCCCGGCGTCACCGTCCACGGTGAGGTTCTGACATGAGCGACCTCCCGATCTCCGAGTACGCGATGATCTCGGACTGTCGGTCGGCCGCCCTCGTCAGTCGCAGCGGTTCCGTCGACTGGCTCTGCCTGCCGCGGTTCGACGCGCCGTCCGTGTTCGCTCGGATGCTCGACGACGCCGCAGGGCATTGGTCGATCCAGCCCGTCGGACCAGCGGAGGTGACCCGCCGCTACGTCGATCAGACGATGGTGCTGGAAACGACGCTCCAGACGCCGTCAGGCACGATGCGACTCACCGATGCGCTCGCCGTGGGCCGCAACGACCGCGGCCACGAGCTCGGGGCAGGGGCAGATGGCGTGCTGGCGCGAACCATCACCGGTGTCGACGGCGATGTCGAGGTCGAGGTGGAGTTCGCGCCACGCCCGGAGTACGGCTTGATCCAGCCCGTGCTCGAGGCCGTCGACGGCGGCGTGCTCGCCCGTGGCGGCGCGGCCGTCCTCGCCCTCTCCTCGGCTGTCACGATGGAGGTCGACGAGTTCGTCGCCAGGGCCCGCTTCACGATCCGCAGCGGCGAGACGATCGCCTTCGCCCTGCACCACTCCTCGAGCTCGGAGCCACCACCTCGGATCTGGTCGCAGTCCGAGATCGCCGAACGGGTCGACGACACCGAGGTTGCTTGGCGGACGTGGTCCGAGCTGCACCAGAACTACGACGGCCCGTGGCGCGAGCTCGTGCACCACAGCGGGCGGGTCCTGTATGCCCTGACCTACTTCCCCACCGGTGCCATCGTCGCCGCGCCAACGACCTCGCTCCCCGAGGTCCCAGGCGGATCGCGCAACTGGGACTACCGCTACTCGTGGGTCCGCGATGCCAGCTTCACCGTCCGGGCGCTGTGGGTGGCGGCGTGCCCCGACGAGGCGCACAAGTTCTTCGACTACATGTCGTCCTCCGCCGCCTCACAGGTGCGCCGCCGCACGGACCTGCAGATCATGTTCGGCATCGGCGGTGAGCGCGACCTCACCGAGCGAGAGCTGCCGCACCTGTCCGGCTGGCGCAACAGCGCACCTGTGCGCGTCGGCAACGGGGCATGGAACCAGCGCCAGCTCGATGTGTACGGCGAGCTGCTCGACGCCGCCGCCCGGCTCCCCGACCAACTCGCCGACCTCGGCCCCACCACGCGCCAGTTCCTCGTCGACCTCGCCGACACCGCGGCCGAACGCTGGACGGAGCGGGACCAGGGGATCTGGGAGATCCGCGGCGAACCGCGCGACTTCCTGTACTCGAAGCTGATGTGCTGGGTGGCGCTCGACCGAGCGATCGCCATCGCCGACCACCTCCAGGCAACGCCGGATCGGATCGAGCACTGGCACCGAGTGCGCGAGCAGGTCGCCGACGCGATCCTCAGCAAAGGCTGGAGCGACGCGGCCGGCGCGTTCACGCAGACCTTCGGGTCATCCGACCTCGACGCCTCCAACCTGATGATGCCGATCGTCGGCTTCCTCCCCGCCGACGATCAGCGCGTCGTCGCAACCATCGACGCCATCGCCGAACGGCTGACCGACGACGACGGTCTCGTCTATCGCTACCTGGCGCACGACGGGCTCGACGGTGAGGAGGGCACGTTCCTGCTCTGCACGTTCTGGCTGGCCGAGGCCCAAGCGTTGGCGGGCGAGACCGCCAAGGCCCGGGAGACGTTCGAGCGGGCGATCTCCTACGTCAACGACGTCGGCCTGCTCGCCGAGGAGGTCGACCCGCACAGCGGCGAGCTGCTCGGCAACTTCCCCCAGGCGTTCAGCCACATCGGTCTCGTCAACGCAGCCTGGGCGATCAGCCAGGCGGAAGCGCGCGAGACGAAGGAGGGCAGTCACCGATGAGAGGGCTCAGCGGCAACACAGCCATCGTCACCGGTGGCAGCTCGGGGATCGGGCAGGCCATCGCCATCCGGCTCGGTGAGGAGGGCGTCAACGTGGCCGTCAACTACGTCGGGCCGATGGAGGGCGCGACGGCGACGCGCGAAGCGGTCGAGGCCGGCGCCAACGCCTGCGTCGAGGCCGTCAACGCCTGCCAGGCATCCAGCCGCGGGTTCCTCGTCGAGGCCGACGTCTCCGATGAGGCGTCGGTGCAGCGGATGTTCGCCGACGTGCGTCGCGAGTTCGGCACCGTCGACTTCCTCGTCAACAACGCCGGCATCCAGATCGCCCAGAACTCCGACCTGCTGGACGCGACGGCGTTCGATCGCGTGCTGACGGTCAACCTGCGCGGCTCGTTCCTGTGTGCCAAGGAGCACATCAGCCAACTGCTCGGCGACGACCGCGAGGGTGCGATCGTCAACGTCTCGTCGGTCCACCAGCTGATCCCCAAGCCGAAGTTCCTCGGCTACTCCGTGAGCAAGGGCGGGATGCAGAACCTCACCCGCACACTGGCGCTCGAGTACGCCGACCGTGGGATCCGTGTCAACGCGATCGGACCAGGGGCCACGGTCACCCCGATCAACCGGGCGTGGGTCGAGGACCCGGAGAAGCGGGCGCTCGTCACGGCCCACATCCCGATGGGACGCGCCGGCGATGCCGAGGAGATGGCGGCGACGACTGCCTTCCTGCTCTCCGACGACGCCGGCTACATCACCGGCCAGACCATCTTCGTCGACGGCGGCCTAACGCTGTACAACGACTTCCGCGGCACCTGGTCGTCCGAGTGAACACGATGGGCCCGTTCTGGCCGTGAAGTCCGGGCCCAACGCGCAGCGCGCGGCCGACCCGCTCGCGGCGCGGCTCCTGTGACGGCCACTACCGTCTCGTCGCGGTGGACGACGAGCGGCCCGCCGGCGGCCAGAACGTCGAAGAGCACGCGTTGGTGGCCGACCTGCGCGCCGGCGACGAGGCGGCCTTCGGCCAACTCGTCGATCGCTACTACTCGACGATGCTGCGGGTCGCCCGCGGGTACGTCGCCACCCGAGAGGCGGCGGAGGATGTGGTCCAAGAGACGTTCCTCGGGGTGATCCAGGGCGTCGATCGGTTCGAGGGCCGGTCGTCGCTGCGGACGTGGATCTTCCACATCCTCGTCAACCGGGCGAGGTCGCGGGGTGAACGGGAGAGCCGCACACGACCGTTCTCGTCGTTGGGCGACGACGACGGCCCGGTGGTCGATCCCGATCGGTTCCTCCCAACCGGCCGGTGGGCCGGGTTCTGGAGCGCGCCACCGTCTCCCAACCTCCCCGAGGCGCACGCTTTGGCTGCCGAGGTCGGCGCGCAGTTGAGCGCAGCGATCGAGGGCCTCCCGCCCGTGCAGCGCACCGTGCTGTACCTGCGCGACGTCCGCAACTTCACGCCGCGCGAGGTGTGCGAGCTCCTCGGCATCAGCGATGGCAACCAGCGCGTGCTCCTGCATCGCGCGAGGAGCCGGGCCAGGACGACGTTGGAGCGCTTCCTCGGGGCGGAGGTGACGTGATGTTGCAGCCGGTCGTGCGGTGCGTCGAGTTCGTCGACACCGTGTCCGACTGGATGGAGGGCGCGCTCAGCGACGATCAACGCCTGCTGCTCGAGGAGCACCTCGTCATCTGTCCCGATTGCGCCGCCTACCTCGCCCAGCTGCGTCTCGCCGTCTCCGTCCTGCGCGCGGTCGACGACGCCGACGAGGGCCCGAGCCGCGCCGCCCGCGAGGCGCTGCTGACCGCGTTCCGACGGCGCCACAGCCGCTGAACCGGGGTGTGGGTAGCCGTCAGAGCGAGAGGCGCTCCGCCAACCACGCGGACTGGAAGGCCCGCTCCGCGGCAGAGCCCTCGTCGTAGCGGCCTTGGTCGCCTGCCAGCCCGGCAGCGGCATGACCCGCCGAGCAGGTGGCGACGAACGGTGACTGCGGGTGCTCGCCGTGCATGGCGAAGTGGGCGGCGTCGTCGGCCAGCAAACCCGCCCGCCCATCGAAGGTGTCATCGGTGAGGTCGGTCCCGACGGCTGCGAGATCGTCGAGCGTCACCGCAGCCTCAAATCGATCGGCGGTGGCCGGGCCGTCAGCGGCGCGCGAGATGGCGACAGCGCGGTCGCGAGCGCGCCACGCCCCCAGCTCGGCCAGCACCCGCACCGCCTGCGGATAGCCGTCGATCATGCGCACGAGCCGTCCACGGGAAGCGACGACCTTGTGGTGGGACGCGACGATGTCGCCGGCCAGCTCGACCTCCCACAGCGAGGCCGCCAGCCAGTGCGAGAGGTCAAATGAGCGACAGGCGTGCACGCCGTCCTGGCACGTCCTGGCGTTGGCCGCTGCCACCCACACACCGGGCGCTGGCCACGTGAAGCCCGTGAACGGCGCTCGCCCTGCCGCATCGAGGAACTTGAACACCCTCACCGAAAACGGCAACGTACTGCGTAACGCGATGGGCCCGGGCCGGACTCAGCTGGAATGACGAGCGCCGACGAGTCCTCGACGACAGGTCCAGCCGCACCCGACGGCCGATCGCCTGATCTGTTCGATGTGCCTGATCTGTTCGATGTTGTGGTGATCGGCGCAGGGCCGGCCGGCGAGAACGCCGCCGGACGGTGTGCCGAAGGCGGCCTGTCCGTCGCCATCGTCGAGCGCCAGCTCGTCGGCGGCGAGTGCTCGTACTGGGGTTGCATCCCCTCCAAGGTCTTGCTGCGTCCCGGCGACGTTCTCGCTGCGGCACGCCGCGTCGACGGCGCCGCCGCAGCGGTCACCGGTGGCGTGGACGCGGCAGCCACGTTCGCCAGGCGCAACCGGTTCACGCACGACTGGGACGACACGTCGAGCCTCCCCTGGCTCGTCGAGCGAGACATCGAGATCGTCAGGGGCGCCGGGCACCTTGCCGGCGAGCGCCTCGTCGACGTCGCATCCCCCGATGGCGCCGTGCGCCATCTGCGCGCCCGACGCGCCGTCGTCCTCGCCACCGGCACCCGCGCTTCGATCCCACCGATCCCGGGGCTGGCCGACGCCCGACCATGGGACAACCGCACGGTCACCGCCGCCGAGCAGGTGCCCCGCCGCCTCCTCGTGCTCGGTGGTGGCGCCGTCGGGCTCGAGATGGCCCAGGCCTTTCGGCGCCTCGGCGCACACGCCGTCACGGTCATCGATGTCGCGCCGCGGCTGCTGGCTCGGGAGGAACCGTTCGCCGGTGCCGAGGTGCACGCCGCGCTCGAGGCGGAGGGCATCGCCGTCCACCTCGGTGGAGGGCTATCGGCCGTTCGGCGAGAGACGGGCGGAACGCTGAGCGCCGTGCTCGACGACGGTACCGAGCTCGTCGGCGACGAGATCCTCGTCGCCGCCGGCAGGAGCCCGGCGACCGGTGATCTCGGCCTCGACGCCGTCGGCCTGCACCCGGGCGATTTCGTCGACGTCGACGACCATTTGCGGGCGACGGGCATAGACGGCGGCTGGCTGTACGCCGTCGGCGACTGCAACGGTCGGGCCCTGCTCACCCACATGGGCAAGTACCAGGCCCGCATCGCGGCCGACGTGATCCTCGGCAAGCAGGCGTCCGCCTTCGCCGACCATCGGGTCGTGCCACGGGTGACGTTCACCGACCCCCAGGTCTGTGCCGTCGGGCTGACCGAGGCGCAGGCCCGCGAGGCAGGGATGGACATCCGCGTCGTACGCGTCGCGACCGGCGACGTCGCCGGCGCGTCGCTGCTCGCCGACGAGTTCACCGGGTCGAGTCAGCTCGTCATCGACGAGGCCCGCAGCGTCGTCATCGGCGCGACGTTCGTCGGCCCGGGCGTGCAGGAGCTGCTCCACTCGGCCACCGTCGCCATCGCCGGCGAGGTCACGGTCGATCGGCTGTGGCACGCCGTGCCATCGTTCCCGACGGTCAGCGAGGTGTGGCTGCGGCTCCTCGAGCACTACGGGCTGTGAGGTCGCGCGATGACAGCCGACTTGTCGTTCGGCGGGCTGCTCGTCGTCGCGCTGATCGCAGTCGCCGCGCCGTTGATCGTCAGCGTCATCCCGGTGGTCAAGATCCCATCCGTCGTGCTCGAGATCGTGGCCGGGATCATCGTCGGGCCGTCCGTGCTCGGCTGGGTCGGGATCGACGCGCCGATCGCTGTCCTGGCCCTCGTCGGGCTGGCCTTCCTGCTGTTCCTCGCTGGGCTCGAGATCGACCTGACGCAACTGCGCGGCGACCTGCTGCGGCTCCCACTGATCGCCGTCGCCCTCAGCCTCGCCATCGGCGTCAGCTTCGACGCCATCGGTTGGGTGCGCCATCCGGTGTTCCTCGCTGCCGCCCTCTCCGCAACGTCGCTCGGTCTCGTCGTGCCGGTCCTCAAAGACGCAGGCAGACCGACCGGCCGCTCGGGCAGTTGATCATCGCCAGCGCGACGATCGCCGACTTCGGCGCCGTCATCCTGCTCTCACTGCTGTTCTCGGAGTCCGAGGGGAAGCGCCGCCAGCAGGTTGATCCTGCCGGCGATGTTCGTCGGGCTGATCGCCGCCGTCGGGCTGGCCCTGGCGCGAGCCCAGCGCAGCATGCGCATCGACGCCGTGCTCCTGCGCCTGCAGGACACCACCGCCGAGATCCGCGTGCGCGGCGCCGTGGTGCTGCTCATCGGGTTCGTCACGCTCGCTGCCACCGTCGGGCTGGAGACGATCCTCGGCGCGTTCCTCGCCGGCGCCCTCCTCGGGCACATCGACCGTGACGGCACGAACCATCCCAACTTCCGCCTCAAGCTCGAGGCCGTCGGCTACGGGCTGCTGATCCCGGTCTTCTTCGTCACCAGCGGGTTGAACTTCGACCTCGACGCGCTGATCGACGACCCGGCGGCCCTCCTGCGAGTACCGGTGTTCGTCGCCGCGCTCCTCGCGGCGCGCGGCCTGCCGGCCATCCTCTACCGGGGCCGGATCGGCGGGCGGGGAGTGCGCATCGCGGCCCTCCTCCAGGCGACATCGTTGCCGTTCCTCGTCACGGCCGTCGAGATCGGCGTCGCGATCGACGCCCTCGCGCCGGCCACCGGAGCGGCGCTGGTGGCGGCCGGTCTGGTGTCGGTCGTGCTGTTCCCGCCGCGTGCATTGGCCGAGCTGGCGCGCCTCGACGACGGCTCGGCAGCGGCGCCTGCCACGTCGGTTGCCGCCGGCACGGACGCCGGGTCCTAGGGTTGCCGGATCGATTCGCAGTCGCATCCCTCACACCCGTCGCGCCGCCTCGCCGCCGCGCTGGAGCCGGTGGTCGGGCAGGTCTACTTCTCGCCCGAGTGTCACCAGGCCTACGAGGCGCTCGGCTTCGACGCCAGCAGCGCCGAGGTCGGTGGCGTGGCGATGCCGGACGGTCCGGCCTACTTCACGAGCCGCGGCAGCCTGCTCGGGCAGGTGCCCGGTCGGGTCGTCGCCGCGACCTTCGGCGTGTTCAACCCGGCGGTCGTCGTGCCGATGGTCGAGCTCGGCTGGTCGCGCACGGATGCGCCCACGATCTGCGCCGCCCGCACCGACGGCGCCGTCGCCCAGCTGCAGCGGATCCTCGGCGACGAGCCCGATGGGGTGGGCCGCGTCGCCGAGCTGCTGGCGCGTGCGGTCGAGCCGTTGCGACCGGAGGGTCGGGCCCTGTTCGCCGCCGTGTCGTCACTGCCGGTCCCGGACGATCCGCTGGCGGCCGCCTGGCGGCGCGGTGACGCGCTGCGCGAGTACCGCGGCGACAGCCACATCGCGGCATGGGTGTCGGCCGGCCTCGACGCCACGGAGATCGGCCTGCTCACCGAGCTGTACTGGGGCCTGCCGATGCGCACGTACACCCGCACGAGGGCGTGGTCCGAGGACGACTTCGACGCCGCCACCCAGCGGCTGGAGTCGCGCGGTCTGATCGCCGACGGCGCGTTCACCGAGCCCGGCCGCGCGCTGCGCGAGAGCATCGAGGTCCACACCGACGCGCAGCAGACGCCGGTGCTCGCCGCCCTCGGCGACGACGTGGACGAGCTGTGCGTCGCCCTCGAGCGGTGGGGCGTCGCCATCCGAGACGCCAAGGGCTACCCGTCGTCCGGTCCCCACGACCTCGCCCGGGCCGCATCGGGTGAGGCGATCAGCGAGGAGTCCCCACCATGATCATCGAGCAGCTCAACGAGGTGACCGCCGCCGCGTTCGCCGACGGCACCGGATGGGACCCCAAGCCCCAGGGGCTGTGCCGCGGCGAGGTGTGCGTTCCGGCACCCGGCGCATTGCGCGACGACGGCACGGTCGACATCGCGTCCGCCGCCGCCCGACTCGGCATGCCGATGGTGCGTGACGATGAGCACGGACTGACGGCCGTCGGTCCTGGCTCGACGACCGGCCACACGCTCAGCACCGCTGCGGCGCCCGATCCCGAGCTGATCGACCGGGACGGCAACCCGTTCCGGCTCTCATCGCTGCGCGGCCGCAAGGTGCTGCTGGTCGCGTGGGCCAGCTATTGAGGTTGCCGCACCAGCCTGCCCGGGTGGCAGGCACTGCACGCCGACTTGGAGTCGTCCTCAAAAGGCGACAGCGGTTTGACCGTCGTGACGGTGGCCCTCGACGTCGCGCCGGAGCACACGTACCAGTGGATCGACGCGGCCGCAGCGACGCACCCGAGCCTGATCGACACCCGCCACGTCACCGGTGAACTGTTCGGTTTCATCAACATCCCGATGGCCGTGTGGATCGACGAGGAAGGCACGATCGTGCGCAACGCCGAGTCGGCATCGATCGAGCGCAACCCCTTGCGCGAGATGGACATCCCCGAGGGCCTGCCCGACCGCTTGACCAAGATGCTCGGCGAGGTCAAGCAGATCCCTGACGACGCCGACGCGTACCGGGCGGCGATCGTCGACTGGGTCGCCAACGGCGCAGCGTCGCAGTACGCGCTGACGCCGGACGAGGTGATCGACCGCTCGCGTCCGAGAGGCGCGGAGGAGGCGGAGGCGGCGGCCTGCTTCGAGCTGGGTCAGCACCTGCGCACGACGGTCGGAGCGGACGCGGCGGTGTCGTGGTGGCGGCGCGCCCACCAGCTCGACCCGGACAACTGGACGTACAAGCGCCAGGCGTGGACGCTCGTCACCACGCCGCAGGATGCGACGGAGAACGACCTGATGCAGGGCCCCAACGAGGTGTACGCCGGCAACTGGCTCGACGACGTCGTCGCCAGCGGCGGCGGCGCCAACTACACCGTCCGCCCCCAGCTGTAGCCCATCGGGGCCGCGGCACGATCTTGGCGCGTTCTCCGCCAACTGCTGGCAGAGATCACGCCCAGTTCGCCCACTGCCAGAGATCACGCGGGATACCGACGACGGCGGCGTCGGTATCCTCGGGGATCGATGGAGCACGTGCGCTGGCTCACCGAGCCGACCTTGCACACGCCCACCGTGGTGTATGCCTTCACCGGCTGGAACGACGCAGGGGACGCTGCGTCGTCGGCGCTGCGCACGATGGTCGAGCAGTGGGACGCCCAAGCCGTGGCGGAGATCGACCCCGAGCCGTTCACCGACTTCGCCACCGTCCGCCCGCACGTGCGGATCAGCGACGGGAAGCGCACGATCGTCTGGCCGACCGTCGGCATCTGGTCGGCCTCGCTCCCCGGCGGTGACGTGCTGCTCGTGCTCGGCCCCGAGCCGGCCATGCGCTGGCGACTGTTCTGTGAGCAGCTGCTCGGCGTCGCCGAACGCTACGGCGCGGCCATGACGATCAGCCTCGGCGCGCTGCTCGCTGATGTGCCGCACACCCGGCCGGTGCACATCATCGGCACCGCCAGCGACCCAGAGCTGGTCGAGCGGTTCCAGCTCCAGCGCTCGCGATACGAAGGCCCGACCGGGATCGTCGGTGTGCTTCACGACGTGCTCGCCACGTCCGGCGTGTCGACCGCCTCGTTGTGGGCCGCCGTGCCCGGTTATGCGGCACAGATCCCGGCGGCGAAGGCTGCGCTGGCGTTGGTCGAGCGAGCCGCAGCCTTGATCGGTGCGCCCGTGCCCAGCGAGCCGCTGCAAGCCGCCGCCGGTGAGTACGACGCGCACATCGCCGCGCTGATCGCCGACGACCAGGAGCTGATCGACTACGTGTCTCGCCTGGAGTCGATGGTTGACGACGAGCGCACGCCGTTCGACCACGAGGACGAAGACGACGAGGTGGCCGGTCATCCCCCGCTCGAGGCCGGCGGCGGCGACGAACTGGTCGCCGAGGTCGAGCGCTTCCTACGCGAACAGTAGCCGTCTCCTCCACACGCGCCGTCGCCGCCGCTGGAGGACCGCGATGAGCGGTGAGTGGTCCGACCGCGCAGATCGCTCATCGCGCCGCCGAGCACTCGGACGCGATGAGCGATGTGCGTCCCATGACCACTCATCGCTCACGCGTTGCCCGGTCGGCGCCAGGCAGGTTCGTTGGATGCCAGTCAGCTTCGCCAGATGGGGGTGCGCACCGGGTCGAAGTGCGTCGTCATGTCGTCGCCGCGGATCGCCGCGAACGCCATCGGCGCCCACCACTGCGCGCCGGCCGTCGCCGCCGGCAGGTCGTCGGGGCCGAACCAACCGACATCCGCGCACTCCAGCGGGTGACGCGACAGGTCACCGCCGACCGCCCGGCAGTGAAACAGCAGCATGTACATCCCGAAGCGCGAGAAGCCCATCCGCTGGCCGTCGATTACGGCGAGGACCCGTTCAGGAACGCAGTGCACCCCCGTCTCCTCGGCGACCTCCTTGACGGCCACCTCGGCGGGCGAGTACCCGACGTCGGCCCAGCCGGTCGGGTACAGCCAGATGCCGGAGTCGGCGCGCTGGACGAGCAACAGCTCGCCGTCGTCGTTGCCGACGACCGCCCCGATCGCCACCTTCGGCGTGACGTAGCCGGGCACGCCGACCCCGACCGACTCCAGCCACTCCTGCACGAAGTGGTCCTGCTCACGCGCCACCTCTGCCGCCTCAGTGGCATCGGCCGCGACCACGGCCTGCTTGGCCGCGGCCTTGATGTCGGCGGCGACGTTGAGCACCTCCTCGAACCGCTCCCGTTCGTAGAGGTTCTCGCTGAAGCCCAGCCCGGTCCTGGCGATCGCCGCCAGCGTCTCGCTCCACCGGGCGAGGTCACCCGTGAAGTCCGCGGCGCGCGGCGTGCCCTCGTCGTCCACGGTGGTCAAACTACTGGCGGTCGTCGGTCGCCGGCTGCGGCCACTGCGTGGTCGGTCAGCCCACGGCGAACAGCACGGCGCGGCGAATCTCTCTTCGATGCCGGTCGTCCGTGATGAGCCGGCCGTTCATGCCCTGGACGTAGAACGTGTCGATGACGTCCTCACCGAGCGACTGCACCGTGGCGTGGCGGATGTCAAGACCGAGCTCGGCGAGGGCGCGGGCGATGCGGTGCAGCACGCCGATGCGGTTCGGCGCGCGGACCTCGATCACCGTCGCCGACGTCGACGCGGCGTCGTGGAAGATCACCTCCGGCGGGCTGGCCGGCGCGGCCTGCACGGCGCGTCGGCGCCGATAGGTGCGCGCCCGCTCCGCCAACCGCGCGTCGATCGCCAGCTCGCCGGCAAGGGCTCGACGGAGGTCCTCCCGCACGGCGTCCCACGACACGTCACGGCGCGGCGGCACGACGCGAAACTGCGATGCGGCCATCGCCGGCCCTCCCAGCTCGGCCGAGTAGGCCCACGCCGTGAGCACGTCGAGACCGCGCAGCGACAGGACGCCGGCCACCCTGGCGAACGAGCCGGGCACATCGGGGCACACGACGGTCACGCGATGTGACGCGTCGTCGGCGTCTGCATCGTCCCGGTTGATGCGCACGTCGAGCCGGCCGGTCGCCATGATGGCGAATGTGGCGTCATCCGGGAACCGGCGCGAGGCATGCGCGGCGTCGCCGTTGAGCGCGGCCGTCGTGCGCGCCACGAGGTCCTCGACGAGCTGCGCCTTCCACGAGCCCCACGCCGACGGTCCGGTGGCCAGCGAATCGGCCTCGGTCAGCGCGTGCAGCAGCTGCAACGTCGCAACGTCTTCCACGGCATCGGCGACGAGCCGGATCGTCGCCGGGTCGGCGAGATCCCGGCGCACGGCGGTCTCCGCCAGCAGCAGGTGGTGGCGGATGACTCGCACGACCGTGGCGACGTCGGCCGGCGCCAATCCGAGCCGCGGCCCGATCGTCCCCATCAGCACGATCCCGGCCGCGGTGTGATCGCCCGGGTACCCCTTGCCGATGTCGTGGAACAGCGCAGCGAGCACCAGCAGGTCGGGCCTGCTGACGCCACCGGCGAGGACTGCTGCGTTGGCCGCTGTCTCCCACAGGTGCCGATCGACGGTGAACCGGTGGTACGCGTTGCGCTGTGGCCGGCTGTGCACCGGCGCCCACTCGGGCAGCAGGCGCACGAGGATCCCGCGCTGGTCGAGCGCCTCGAAGACGTCGATGGCGCGAGCACCCTCGAGGAGCAACCCGACCAGCTCGTCGACCGCGCCGGGCGGCCATTGCTGCGACCACACGCCGGGGTCGACCTCGGCGGCCAGGCGATCGAGGGTCGAGCGGCCGATCGGCAGATCGCGCTGGGCCGCCAGCCGCGCCACGCGCAGCACGATTGCCGGGTCGCCGGGAACGTCAGCCGACGTGGTCAGCTCCACCTCGTGGTCGATGACCACCACCCCGTCGGCGACCCGCTCCTCTCGACCCAGCTGGTGGCGGCCGATGCGGCGCCACGCGCCGTCGACGATCCAGGCGATCGACCGCGACGAGGTTGCGACGGCGGCCATCAGCTCGTCGGCGGACGGTCGCCCGAGCCGTGCGGCGACAGCATCCTGGTCCTCCAAACGCAACACGTCGCCCTTGCGCCCGGACTCGCGGTGCAGCGCCACCCGGACGTCGACCAAGGTGGCGTAGCACTCGTCGAGCGTGGCGTGATCGTCGGCCGGCAGCACGAGGTCCGCCGCCGCAGCCCACCACAGCGTGTGCACGTCGCGCAGGCCGCCGTGGGCGTCCTTCAGGTCTGGCTCGAGCAGATAGGCGACATCGCCGGACCGCTCGCGTCGCTCGAGCACGCGGACGCGCAACGCGTCAAGCCATCGGCGCCCTCGCCGTCGCCACGATGACACCGCGTCCGTGGCCAATCGAGCGGCCAGCTCCTCGTCTCCCGCCAGCCAGCGCGCCGACAACAAGGCCGTCGCCGTGTCCAGATCCTCACCAGCAAGTTCGAGCTGGCCCTCGAACGAGCGGACGGCGTGGCCGAGTTGCAGGCCGGCGTCCCACAGCGGGTACCACAGCGCCGATGCCAGCTCCTCGATCTCGGTGCCCTTCACCCGCTCGTACACGAGGACGACATCGACGTCACTGCGCGGCGCCAGCTCCCGTCGGCCGTAGCCACCGACGGCGACCAGGCTGACGGTGCCCTTGCGCCGCTTGGCGTCTGCGCTCGCCTCGACCCAGAGGTGGGCCAGCACGTCGTCGGTCACGTCGGACAATCGTCGGCCCAACGCGGCCCCGCCCACCGCCGGGTCGGCGACGACGGCGGCCCGCGCGGCCAGAACGGTCGCCGCCGTCGCCGTCGTCGCTGCTGCCGTCGAGGCCATCGGCGCAGGGTACGCGATCGTCGGCGGGCGTGCCCGGGGAAGCGCCGGCCGGACGCGGGTGAGTCCGGCGGTGGCTCGCGACGTGGCGCAGCGATGCGGCGCCTACATTCTGGCCGTGTCCCCGCGCCGCTGCGTCACATCGGTTCGACTAGTCGCGCCGCTGCCGGTGGCGCTGCTCGGGCTGCTTGCGGCGTGCACCGGCGACGGCGAATCGACCGAGAGCGACCCAACGCCACCAGTCGTCACCCCGACGAACGAGGTGGCCCGCATCAACGACGGCACCCTGCGCATCGGCGTCCTGGCGCCGGGTTCCGGGGAGGGCGCGGCGATCGGGCGGTCGCTGATCGATGCGGCGACGAGGGCAGTGGACGAGATCAATGCCGCTGGGGGTTCGCCTCGTGGGCAACAGGTCGAGTTGTTCGTCGAAGATGAGGGAACGTCGTCAGCTTCCGCGACCGAAGCCATCGACGCGCTGCTCGACGCCGACGTCGACGCGGTGGTCGGTCCGACGTCGTCGACACTTGCCCTCGGCACGTTGGATGACCTGCTCGGTGGTGGCGCATTGGCCTGCTCACCAACCGCCACCTCGCTCGCCCTCGACGAGTACCCGGGCTCCGACCTGTTCTTCCGGACGGTGCCCAGCGACACCCTGCAGGCAGCCGCCATCGCCACGTTGGCCGAGCAGACGGGAGCCCGTACGGCGGCGGTCGCCTATCTCGACGACACCTACGGCCGGCCGCTGGCCGAGGCGACGATCGCCTCCCTCGAGTTCCGCCAACTCGCAGTGCAGGCGCGCATCCCGTTCGCCGTCGACGACGAGAGCATCATCGCCGCCGCGACCCAGCTGGTCGGGGACGCGGTCGGCGTGATCGTCGTGATCGGCGATGGGGACAGTGGGACACGCCTGCTGGCCGCGCTCGGCGACACCGCCGGGCAGTTCCCCGACCAACAGATCCCCGACGTCATCGTCAACGATGCGATGCGCAGGCCGTCGTCTCCCCAGCTGCTGAAGGCGCTCCCGGCGGCACTGCGCGAGCAGGTCCAGGGCGTCGCGCCGCTGGCACGCGCGCAGCAGCCAGCGGAGCCGATCGGGCCGTTCGCCACGAACGCCTACGACTGCGTCAACCTGATCGCACTCGCCGCTGTGCAGTCCGGCACCGACGACCCGGTCGAGATGGGCGCGCGCATGGTCGAGGTCAGCGCGATCGGCGTGGCGTGTGCCGAGTTCGCGTCGTGCGTCGAGCTGTTGGACGACAACCGCAACATCGACTACGAGGGACCTGGCGGCGTCGTACAGATCGGCCCGAACGGCGACGCCCAGCGCGCTCGCTTCGAGGTGTTCGAGTTCGACGAGAACGGCATCGATCGCCCGCTGCGACCGTTGCCGATCAACGCGTGACGTCGTCGAGGACCTCGTCGAGCGCCGCCACGTAGCCGACGTAGAAGCGACCGAACTCGCCGTAGAGGGCCGATCCCGTGTCGAAGCGCATCGTGTAGACAACGTCCTTGACCACCTCGGGCGTGATCGCGAACAGGGTGACGCCCCACTCGAAGTCGTCGAGTCCAGTCGAGCCGGTGATCAGCTGGACGACCTTGCCGGCGAATGTGCGGCCACTCTTGCCGTGCTCGCGCATCATCGCGTTGCGTTCCTCGAACGGCGTGGCGTACCAGTTCGCCTGGGCCTCGCGCCGTTTGGTCATCGGGTAGAAGCAGAAGACGGGCTTGCCCTCTGGCGGCAGGGTCGGGTACAGGCGCTCGCGCAGCATCTCCTCAGGCATGCCCTTGGCGTACTCGCTGATCTCGGTGATGCTGACGTAGCTGTCGATGACCTCGACGCCGGCGTGCTGCAACCCCGACTGCAGCGCCCGCAACACCGACCAGTCGGGGTGCAGGGCCATCACGGCGAGGTCGCACTTGTGGCCGAGCATCGCCGCCGTCACGACCTGCCCGTCGGCGGCTTCGACCCGCTTGACGGCGGCGATCGCCGCCTCCCGATCGACGGCGTTCCCCGGCCGGCAGAACAGGTGCAGCACTGCGAGGCCCGTCTCCGTACGCATGCGCCCAGGCTAGGACCCGTGGTCGGCGTAGACGTTGTAGCGGTCGGCACGAACGAAGCCGACGAGCGTCAGCCCGGCGCGCCGGGCGGCGTGGACGGCGAGCGCGGTCGGGGCGCTGACGGCTATCAGCGAGCCAAAGCCCGCAGCCCAGGCCTTCTGGACCATCTCGACCGATGCCCGCCCGCTGACGAACAGGGCCCGCCCCGTCGCCGGCAGCTCGCCGGCCAGCAGGAGCGCGCCGACCACCTTGTCGACGGCGTTGTGGCGGCCGACGTCCTCGCGCGTCAGCGTCACGGCGCCGTCGGCGTCGACGCTCGCGGCCGCGTGCACGGCACCCGTCGTCCCGAACAGCCCCTGGCCGCCGAGCACCGCCTCCGGCACTCGCGCCAGCACAGCGGGATCCATGCCCCCGCCCGACGGCAGCCGATCGAGACGCGCGATCAGCTCGTCGATCTGATCGCTGCCGCACCACCCGCAGCTCGACGACGTGGTCCCGAGTCGCGGGCGTGGCGTCGGCGCCCGCCCGCCCGTCTCGACGGTCACGTCGTTGAACTCGCTGGCCAGCGCCGAACCGTTGGCACAGTAGCGCACGCCTGTCACTGCGGCGCCAGCGAGCAAGCCCTCCGTGAAGCAGAACCCGGCGGCCAACTCGAAGTCGTGCCCCGGCGTGCGCATGGTGGTCGACACGACCGTGCCGTCGAGCTGGATCGTCATGGGCTCCTCGACGATCAGCTCGTCGGGCTGACGGCGGCGGCCGTCCGGCGTCACCCTGGTCACGAGCAACCGCTCGGTGCGCGTGCGCCCCACGGCGGCACGCTACCGGTGCGTGCTGGAGGGAACCGGCAGCCCAGCGGGCGGAGCGGGCCTACTCATCCGACGTGCGCGCTTCGGCCCCCGACCGCAGCACGCGTGCACGGTCAGGCCGGCCTTGCCGGCCCAGCGAGCGGAGCCAGCCACTCAGTACAGTCCGCACCATGGACCCGTCCACTCCGCCGCCCCCGCCGCCGCCGATCGGTCCATCGACGACCACGCTGCCGCCCGACCCACCCGCCACGTTGCCGCTCGACCCGCCGGCGACTGCCAGCGAGCCGGTACTCGTCCCGCCCGGCGAGGGGATCGCCGACACCCGCGGCGTGATCACGACCTACTCGTCGATCGTCGCCGCCGAGTTCATCGGCACCGCGGTGCTGGTGATGATCGGACCGGGCAGTGCGATCCTCGCCGGCGAGCAGATCGGCCTCCTCGGCATCTCCCTCGCTTTCGGCTTCGCCCTGCTGCTCATGGCCTACGTGATCGGTCCGATCAGCGGTTGCCACATCAACCCCGCCGTGACACTCGGCTTCCTCCTGACCAACAAGATCCGGGTGCGCCACGCGCTGTGGGCGTGGGGCGCCCAACTGTTCGGTGGCGTCTTCGGGGCGGCCGTGATCTACGGCATCGCCAGCGGCCGGGACGGCTGGGAGCGGGAGGGGTTTGCGTCCAACGGATGGGATCGGGACGGCTTCAGCGGGCTCGGCGCGGCGATGATCGTGGAGATCGTGTTCACCGCGCTGTTCGTCGTCGTCGTGCTGGCGACCACCAGCAAGCGCTTCGCTCCCGGGCTCGGCGGCCTGGTCGCCGGCATCACGTTGGCCGCAGTGCACCTGGTAACCATCCCGGTCGACAACACGAGCGTCAACCCGGCCCGCAGCATCGCCACGGCCTTGTTCGCCGACACCGACCCGAGCGCGATCGGTCAGCTCTGGGTGTTCATCATCTTCCCGCTGATCGGTTCGCTGGTCGGCGTGTTCATCTGGCTGCTGCTCGACGAGGAGAGCCGCCTCGAGGACACGATGCTCGACACCGACATCCTGCGCACGACCAGGGACGCCGTCGACCGCGCCGTCGACTGAAAACCCATCAAGCGGCGAACAGCGGGTGGCGCGACTCAGCTCGCCAGCACGGCTTGCTGGGAGCGGTCCCACTCGGCGACGCGCTGCGTGTCCTCGTAGTCCTCCCAGCGCACGAACTTGCCCCAGCGGACGTCCATGAAGGCGACGACTCGGTTGTTGTAGCGGTCGGCGCCTGGGTTGGACGGCACGAAGACGTGCGCCCGCACGGCAACTCGGGTGCGCCATGGCGGCCCGTTGACGAGGATGTCCTCGATCTGGAACTGGATCCCGTCGGCGACGAAGCGATCCGCGAACGCCCGTAGCTCCTCCATCCCCCGATGCGTGGCGACGGCTCGGCGTCCCTTCTCCACGGGGCGGAACATCGCCGCCCAGGAGTTGTCGCCGGGGAAAGCGATCTCCGATGCCGGCGTCGCCATGCGCAGCAGGAACTCCGGATCGCCCTCGTTGAGCCGCCCGATGCCGTGGCGCACGAGCGCGCGCACCGATGCCTTGTACATGTGTCGTCCTCCGACGAATCGCTAGAACGGTCACTCTAGTAGAGCGATCGTTCTAGGATCAAGCCACATGAACGACACCCGTCAGCGCATCGTCACGGCGACCGCGGAGCTGCTGCGCCAGCGCGGGTACCGGGCCACGTCGCTCAGGGACATCACCACCGCCGCCCCGGCCACCGTCGGCTCCGTTTACCACTACTTCCCGGGCGGCAAGGCCGACCTCGTCGCCACCGCGATCGTCGAGATGGGCCGCTCATATGGGCAGCTCTTCGAGTTGATCGCCGCCGAATCGGCCGACGCCGCCGAGGCGATCGGCAACTTCTTCGATGCCGCCGCCGATGCCCTAGAGCAAACCGGCTACATCGACCTCTGCCCGATCGGGACGATCGCGGGGGAGGTGGCCGGCACCCACGACGGGCTGCGCCGAACGACCGACGCGGTGTTCGCCAGCTGGACCTCGGCCATCGCCGCTGTGCTCGCCAGGGGCCGGCTCGCGCCGCCCGATGCCGACGCGTTGGCCGTCGTGATCCTCGCCACGCTCGAGGGCAGCTTCATCCTCGCCCGGAGCCGACGAGACGCCGATCCGGTCCGCCTCGCCGGACGCCAGATGCGGCTGCTCGCCGAGCGCTCCGCCGCACCGACCTGACCCCGGACGCGAACGAGCCCGGGCCTCGCGACCCGGGCTCGTCTCAGTTCTCAGGTGAACTGGTCGCGCGGCGCGCCAACCATCCTCGTCAGAAACTGACTGGGGTCAGAAGTCCATGTCGCCGCCGCCTGGCATGGCGGGGGCGTCCTTCTCCGGCTTGTCGGCGATGACCGCCTCGGTGGTCAGGAACAGGGCGGCGATCGACGCCGCGTTCTGCAGCGCCGAGCGGGTGACCTTGGCGGCATCGATGATGCCGATCTTCACGAGGTCCTCGTAGTCGCCGGTGGCGGCGTTGAGGCCCTCGGCGCCGCTCAGATCGCGTACACGCTGCACGACCACGCCGCCTTCGAGGCCGGCGTTCTCGGCGATCTGCTTGAGGGGTGCCTCGAGCGACTTGCCGACGATGCGAGCACCCGTGGCCTCGTCACCGTGCAGGCCGTCGGCCGCCTTGGCCACCGCAGCCTGGGTGCGCAGCAGCGACACGCCGCCGCCGGGCACGACGCCCTCTTCGATCGCCGCCTTGGTCGTGGACACTGCGTCTTCGATGCGGTGCTTCTTCTCCTTCAGCTCGACCTCGGTGGCCGCGCCGACCTTGAGCACAGCGACGCCACCCGACAGCTTGGCCAGGCGCTCCTGCAGCTTCTCCCGGTCGTAGTCGGAGTCGGTGTTCTCGATCTCCGCCTTGATCTGGTTGATGCGTCCCGTGATGTCGTCAGCCGAACCGGCACCCTCGACGACCGTCGTCTCGTCCTTGGTGACGATGATGCGCTTGGCCGTGCCGAGCAGGTCCATGGTGACGTTCTCGAGCTTGAGGCCGACCTCTTCGCTGATCACCTGGCCACCCGTGAGGATCGCCATGTCCTGGAGCATCGCCTTGCGGCGCTCGCCGAAGCCTGGCGCCTTGACGGCGACGGACCGGAACGTGCCACGGATCTTGTTGACGACGAGCGTGGCGAGGGCCTCGCCCTCGACGTCTTCGGCCACGATGACCAGCGGGCGACCGCCCTGCATGATCTTCTCGAGCACCGGCACGAGGTCGCGCACGGCGGAGATCTTCGAGGAGACGAGCAGCACGTACGGGTCGTCGAGGCTGGCCTCCATCCGCTCGGGATCGGTGACGAAGTAAGGGGAGATGTAGCCCTTGTCAAAGCGCATGCCCTCGACAAAGTCGAGCTCCATGCCGAACGTCTGGCTCTCCTCGACGGTGATCACGCCGTCCTTGCCGACCTTGTCGATGGCCTCGGAGATCATCTCGCCGATCTCCTCGTCAGCGGCAGAGATGCCGGCGACCTGGGCGATCTGGTCCTTCGAGTCGACCTCCTTGGCGAGCTCGCGGATCGAGTCGACGGCGGCCTCGACGGCGGCCTCGATGCCCCGCTTGAGGCTCATCGGGTTGGCGCCGGCAGCCACGTTCTTGAGGCCCTCGCGCACCATCGCCCACGCCAGCACGGTGGCCGTCGTGGTGCCGTCGCCAGCGACGTCATCGGTCTTCTTGGCAACTTCCTTGACCAGCTCAGCGCCGATCTTCTCGTACGGGTCTTCCAGCTCGATCTCCTTGGCGATCGAGACCCCGTCGTTGGTGATCGTGGGCGCGCCCCACTTCTTCTCCAACACGACGTTGCGGCCCTTCGGGCCGAGGGTGACGCGTACTGCGTCGGCGAGCTTGTTCATGCCGGCTTCCAGGCCGCGCCTGGCTTCGGCATCGAACGCGATTGTCTTGGCCATCAGTCCTCCGTTGGACGGTTCGGGATGAGTGCGCTGGTTAGCACTCTCGCAAGGTGAGTGCTAGCACTCTAGGCCCACGACCGCCAGACGGCAAACGGCAACGCTGTGAAGTGGCGAACCTGGTTGTTCGGGTCCCGACCGCTGCGGCCCCCGACCGCAGTACGTGTGACAGGTTCCCGTCGAGCGCCAGCGAGACACGGCGGCGCTTCGCCGCCATGCAACGTCAACCCCCGGCGACCGCCGGGATGATGCTGACGGTCTGACCGTCGGGAACGTCCGTCTTCAGGCCGTCGAGGTAACGCACGTCGTCGTCGTCGACGAACACGTTGACGAACCGCCGCAGGTTCCCCTCCTCGTCGAGCAGGCGGTCGCCGAAGCCGGGATGGGCGGCCTCCAGGTTGGCGATCACCGCCGACAGCGTGCCAGCCTCGACCTCGACCGTGGTGACGCCGCCGGACAGCGGGCGAAGGGTCGTCGGGATGCGCACGGTCACGGTCATAGGTTGGGAAATCCTACGTGCTGGTGGCGGCGAAGCGCCGCCGTGTCTCGCTGTCGCTCGACGGGACCGTCAGACGCGCAATGCGATGGGGGGCCGAAGCGGTCGGGAACTCGTGATCGAGTGAAGGAGCGGGCGCGTCGTGGCGGGCTTCGGCGCGCCCCAAGAGCCATCATGAGCAGGTGCGGGTGCTCGCGGCGATGGACAAGTTTCGTGGCACGACCACCGCCAGCGAGGCCGCCGCCGCAGTCGGCCAGGCCTGCTGGGAGCTCGGCCACGACGTCGACGAGGTCCCCGTCTCGGACGGCGGCGAGGGACTGCTCGACGCGCTCGGCGGCCCCAACCGGACGTCCCTCGTCACCGGTCCGCTCGGCGCACCGGTCGCAGCGGCGTGGAGGTTGGGCCGGCACACGGCGATCATCGAGATGGCCAGGGCGAGCGGCCTGCTCCTCGCCGGCGGTCCCGCCGCCAACGACCCGCTGCGGGCCTCGACGATCGGTACCGGCCAGCTCATCGACCGCGCCGTCACCGAAGGCGCCCGTCACGTCATCGTCGGCCTCGGCGGGTCGGCGACGACCGACGGCGGCCTCGGCGCGATCGAGGCCCTGGCGTCCCCCGCCCGACTGCACACCGTCGAGCTGGACCTGGCCTGCGACGTGCGCACCCGCTTCCTCGACGCCGCCGCGGTGTTCGCCGGCCAGAAGGGGGCGAGTCCGGCCCAGATCGACCTGCTGACGGCGCGCCTGCACAGCCTCGCCGAGCGCTACCGCCAGCACTACGGGGTCGATGTCGTGCCGCTCGACGGTGGCGGCGCAGCCGGCGGCCTCGGCGGTGGTCTGGCCGCCGTCGGGGGCTGCTTGCGCTCGGGCTTCGACCTCGTCGCCGACCAGCTCGATCTCGCCGAACGGATGGCGGACTGCGACGTGGTCGTGACCGGGGAGGGCTACCTGGACGCGCAGAGCTTCGAGGGCAAGGTCGTCGGTGGGGTGTGTGCGCTGGCCGCCGAGCTCGGCCGCCGCGTCGTGGTCATCGTCGGCGACGCCGACCCCGCCGTCGTCCGAGATGCCGCTCAGCTGTCGGCCGTCGAAGTGCTCACGCTGGTCGGGCGCGATGGTCACCAGCGCGCCCGCGCTGAACCTCGCACGTGCATCGAGCACGCCACTCGCGCCGCGCTCGCCGCAGGCTGACGCCAGCGGGTCGCAGGGCCGCCCGCAGCGGTCAGCCCGTGGTCGTGCTGGGAGCGGACGTGGTGACGATCAGCGGGGGCGGCACGACGCTGCCGCCGCCGGCGGTACCGCCGCCAGCGAGCTCAGCGAGCGTCTTGCCCGCGGCGTCCGTACCGAGCATGACGAGCACCGTTGCACCGGCCACCCCGCCACCCGACGCTGGAGACGGCACCGGGATCTCGGCTGTCTGCGCGCCGCCGAGGGCGGCGGCGATCGACTGTGCCACTGCTTCGGCGGCTGGGTCGCCGGGGGCGAAGTAGACGACGGACGCCGGGAGCGGGTCGCCGTTGGAGTCGCCCGGCTCACCGACCCCCTCGTAGCCGTCGGCGGTCAGCTCCTCCGACATCGAACCCGCGGATCCACCGACGCCGCTGGCGTTGGCCACGACGATGGTGGCGCCGACCTTGGTCTCGGCGACGGCCGTCGAGGTGACCGCCGAACCTGGGGTGCTGCTGGCTGATCCAGCAGTCGTCGTGGCACCGGCGACGGTGGACGAGACCACGGGTGCGATCGTGCCGCCCTCGTCGGCCGAGTCGTCGTCGTCGGTCAGGGCGCGCAGGATGAGGAAACCGGCGATCACGGCGACGACGGCGAGGATGATGCTGAGGGTCGACCCGACCGGCGAACCGGAATCCCCGACCCGCGACTTGCGCCCCTCCCGCTCCGGCGGCACTCCCGACGTGTCGTCTGGTGCATCGGTCATGCGTGTGCTTCTCCTTGCGTCCCAGTGCCCGACTCAGGCGACTCGCGAGGCGGCACTGTAGCCGCCCGCCAACCCCAGTCCTGTCCACCGCAAACGGCGCAACCGGTGCGAAACGGCCGATCATGGCGGACAGAACGGTGCTTGCCATGATCTCGGCCGTGACCTCCACCCAGCACGTCTCGACCCAGCACGTCTTCGCCCACCGTGCGTTCGACAACCGGGTCAGCCGTGACCTCGGGGTCGATTTCCCGATCGTCCAGGCGCCGATGGGCTGGATCGCCCGCAGCCAGCTCGCCTCCGCCGTGTCCCGGGCCGGAGCGTGCGGGATCATCGAGACGTCCTCGGGCGAACTGGATGCGGTGAAGGACGAGATCCGCCTGATGCGCGACCTCACGGATCGGCCGTTCGGCGTGAACATCGCCCAGGCCTTCGTGCGTGACCCGAACATCGCCGAGTTCGTCATCGACCAGGGGATCAAGTTCGTCACCACCTCGGCCGGATCGCCGACGAAGTACACGGGCGTCCTCAAGTCCGCCGGTCTCACCGTCTACCACGTCGTGCCGACGCTGGTCGCGGCGATGAAGGCGGTCGACGCCGGCGTTGACGGACTGGTCGTGGAAGGCGGCGAAGGCGGCGGGTTCAAGAGCCCCACGCCGGTGTCGACGATGGTCCTCTTGCCGCTCGTCCGCTCGCGTGTCGACGTGCCGATCATCGCCGCTGGCGGCATCATCGACGGCGCCTCGATGGCTGCCGCCTTCGCGCTCGGCGCCGAAGGGGTGCAGATGGGGACGCGCATGGTGTCGGCAGCGGAATCGCCGGTGCACGACAACTGGAAGCAGGCGATCGTCGCCGCTGCCGAGACCGACACGTTGTTCCTCAACCAGCGCCACTCGCCCGCGCTGCGGGCCCTGCGCACGACGCGCAGCGAGTCGCTGGTCGACGCCACGCACAACGTGTTCGGCGATTTCGGCGATGCCAGGGCGCTGTACTTCGGCGGCGACATGAACGCCGCGCTGGCCCTCGGGGGCCAGGTCGTCGGGCGCATCGACGCGGTGCGGCCGGTCGCCGACATCATCTCCGACACCGTCGACGAGTTCGTCGCCACCATCGCCCGCCTCGCCGGCTGAGCCCAAGCAACGGACGGGCCTGCCGCCCTCAACGCTCGAGGTGCGTGCGGCGATCGGGGTCGACGCCGCCGGGCTCGTCGGCGTCGGCGACGTCGTCGACCGGCACCTCGTGCGGCGGCGTGATGCCCTTGGCGCGATCCTTCGAGTCGGCGCGCAGCGACGTGACGATGGCGACCGTCAAGACGAGCGCGATCACGGCCAGCGACAGGAACGTCGGCATGTGCACCTCGAACGGCTGGCCGATCAGCAGCATCTTCACCCCGACGAAGGCCAGGATGACGCCGAGCCCGATGTTGAGGTAGCGGAAGCGCCCCTGCATCCCACCCAGCAGGAAGTACAGCGAGCGCAGCCCGAGGATGGCGAAGGCGTTCGAGGCGAACACGATGAACGTCTCGCGGCTGACGGCGAGGATCGCGGGGACCGAGTCGACGGCGAACACGACGTCGGTCGTCTCGATCAGCACCAGCACGGCGAACAGCGGTGTCGCCACCCGTTTGCCGTTCTCGATGCTGAACAGCTTCTGACCGTTGAACTCGCTGGTCGTCGGGAGGATCTTGCGCACGATGCGCATGACGATGTTCGACTCGTAGTCGACCTGCTCGGACTCGTCGTGGCGGGCGATCTTGTACGCCGTGTACAGCAGGAACGCGCCGAACACGTACAGGATCCACTCGAAGCGGTCGATCAGCGAGACCCCGGCGAAGATGAAGGCGGCGCGCAGGACGAGCGCGCCGAAGATGCCCCAGAAGAGCACCCGGAACTGAAACTCGCGGGGGATCGCGAAGAACGAGAAGATCACCGCCCAGACGAACACGTTGTCGACCGACAGGCTCTTTTCGATGAGGAACCCGGCGTAGTACTCGCCGGCCGCCTGGCCGCCCTGCCACAACAGCATGACCAGGCCGAAAGCCAGGCCGATCGAGATCCAGATCGCCGATTCGATCGTCGCTTCCTTGACCGTGATGACGTGGGCCGTGCGGTGCACTGCGAGCAGGTCGACGACGAGCATCAGGACGATCGCGCCGAGCAACGCGCCCCAGACCCACAGCGGCACGTCGAAGCTGGCGAAGTTGCCACTCGTCGACTCGGCGGTCGGCGCGATGACGAGCGGGACGATCACGACAGGTCGTGGAGCGGCAAGACGGGACGGTCAGGCATCGAGATCGGACTCGACGCTACCCGGGATCTGGGCCGACCCGCCGGGGAGGTGGGCGACGGATTGACGTGACCTGACGCGGATCGAGGTCCACGCCGCGCAGCAGGAAGTGGACGTGGGCGACCACGGCGACGCAGATCACATCGATCAGGACGCAGGCGACGACGTAGTCGAGGCCGTACTCGACCGTGCGCAGCCCGCCGGCACGCATCGTCAGCACGACGGCGGCGACGGCGGCCGTCACGACGAAGGCTCCGGCCAAGATGGTCGCCAACGGGCCGGCCCGATCGTCGATCTCGGCGTCGTCCGGGCGCGTCGGGCTCCCCGGTCCGCGCCAAGCGATCAGCACGGCAGCGCCAGCCGAGAACCACGCCAGCGAGACCAGCGCGGCGCCCACGCTGTCGCTCGGCCGGTGCCAACCGGAGGTCAGCACGGCGGTTCCGAACAGCGTGGCGACCACGGCGGCGGCGATCGCCGCCGACCATCGCCAGCGCCGGGCGACGACGAACACGAGGCCCAGCGACAGAGAGATGCCGATCGCCGCGTGACCGCTGGGGAAACTGTTGTCGGCGATGCCCACCGCGACGTCGAGCAATGGTCGGCCGAGCACGGTCTTGAGCAGCTCGGAAGTGAGCAGCGAGCCGCCGAGTGCGGCGGCCACGACGATGGCCAGCCGGACCCTCCCTCGCCCGATCGCGATCAACACCAGCGCGCCGCCGAGCAGGGCGAGCGAGCTGCGCGTGATGCCCTGCAGCAGGCGGTCGGTCTCGGCCGTCTGGGCGGGCGAGACGACCGACCGACCGTCGAAGGCCGCGTCGTCCAACTGCTGCCCCCACGCCGTGCGGACGAACACGAGGTACAGCACCGCCAACCCGATGAGACTGATGACCGCGGTCGATGCGCACCAGCGGACGCGTCCGTTCAGGGCGCACCGTCGAGGAGGGAGCGGAAACCGCTCGGCTCGTGCGGACCGATGACGAGTTGCTCCAGGACCCCGAGTCCTGTGCGTTCCCCCCACGTCGCCCGCATCACCTGCTGGACGTGGATCGAGGCCGGGTCGAGCGAGTCGAGCTCGTCGACGGGGTGCGCCTCGCCGGCGACGACCAGCTCGTCGTGCCACGCACCGTGGCGGTACGCGGGGTGCCCGTAGCCAGCACCGCGCATGCGGAACGTCAGCACCGGCTGCAGCTCGACGTCGATCCGTTCGCCGTCGCGGCGGCGCAGGTGCAACGCGGCGGTCTCTGCGCGGCGTAGCCCACGCGCCCAGCGCACGTCGTGTGCGCCGCCGGCCAAGCCTTCGTACGGCGCGTCGGGACCCCACGTCGGACCGCCGGGTGCGATCACGGGCAGCATGGCAGCGGCCTGCGACCAGCGGTGGCCGTCGGCCTCCTCGAAGACGAGGAAGTGGAGGCAGACGTCGTCGAAGTGCAGCGGCGCCCAGAGGAAGAAGAACTGGACGTCGCCCGCCATCGGCGCGGCGGGTGCCGGTGCACCGATCGGCCGGATGCCCCACGACCGGTCCTTCGTCCCGCGCGTCCCTGCGGGGATCTCGACGGGATGACCGTCGGCCTCGACCGTGCCGGACCACGAGCCCCACTGGGTCATCCGGGTGGCGTCCATCAGCACGCGGTTGCCGCGATGGTGGATCTGACGTGGCTCCTCGAACGCTGCGGTGCGGGCGGAGAACGTCAGGTCGGCGACCAGGCCGTGGTCTGGCGCGTCGACGATCAGCCGGGTCGTGCGCAGCGGCTCGACGATCTCGACGGTCATCGGCCCGAGCGAGGTGACGGCCGGGTCATCCGGCGCCCGGCCCGACACGAACACCGAACGCTGCACGCCGTCGTGGACGACGGAGAACGCGGCGTCCATCACCCCCCGGTTCGGGTACCGGCCCATGGCCAAGGCGAAGAAACGGTCCTCCGTGAACCCGTTGAACCAGTAGCGGTCGTACTGGTTGGCGTCACCCGAGCCGGCGTGGGCGATCGGCAGCGGCACCTGGTGGATCGGATAATCGTCGAGCGGCGTCAACATGGGTGCGGCGAGCTTCGCATGCCGCCGGTCTCAGGCGCGGAAGTCGTAGAGGCGTTCGGGGTTGGTGACGAGGATCCGCTTTCGCGTGGTCTCGTCTGGGGCGACGTCGGCGAGGTGGTCGAGCAGGTCGCCGTCGTCGGGCATGTGGCGCACGTTGGGGTGCGGCCAGTCGGTCCCCCACAGCACTCGGTCCGGGGCGATGGCGATCAGCGCCCTGGCGTACGGCACGACGTCGTCGTACGGCGGGCCGCCGCCTGCCGTCAGTCGCTCCGTGCCGGAGATCTTCACCCAACACCGCTCGTCGGCCATCAGCTCGAGCAGCTGTTGGAACGGCTCCTGCTGCAGGCCCGCCGATGCCTCGACGCGCGCCATGTGGTCGATGACGT
>JBPCJW010000133.1:0-23456 GCA_051004915.1 Ilumatobacteraceae bacterium | reverse complement strand
CCCGCCGCCAGCGCCTCGGCGTACCACACGAGTGGGTACTCGTGCTTCACTGCGGAGCCTCCGTCCGGCGGCATCAGCGTGGTGTCGACGATCTGCTCGAGCCCCGGCAGGTCGCCGTAGCGGATGCCGGCCAGCGAGATGTAATTGTCGACGAACGTCTCGTCGGCGCGGCGACCGATTGACAGACGGGGCAGCTTGTAGCGCAGGTCGTTCGCCGCGCCGCCGAGTCGTGCCAGCTCATCGTCGGGCGAGTCCATCACCGTCAACTGGCGCAGCGAGGCGTCGAGGGAGAGAGCAGCGGTCGTGACGATGTTCGCGCCGAAGCTGTGGCCGATGAGGCGCAGCTCGCCGTCCCAGTTCTCGGCTAGCGCTTGATCGACGGCGACGGCAAGCCGGTGCCCGTTGATCTCGATGGCGTTCTCGCCCTGCCGGGCATCGAACGGATCCAGCGGCGTCGCCGACTGGTCGATCCAGCTGAACAGCATGACGGTGGCTTCTGGTTCGGCGCGGGCCAGCGCCTCGGCGACCGGGCCGATGGTCTGGATCGCCGAACCGTCCGCGTCGGTGAGCCTGGGATCCCAGACGGGCACCAGCGTCGGGCTGGTCGCCTGCAGTTCGGCGAAGAGCGGTTGGAAGCCGGGCTCCCACCCGTGGGACAGCACGATCACCTGGTCGGTGTCGACGGAGCCGGCCCGCACCGGCACATAGCTCGTGCCGTCCCACCGCCCGAGCCTGTCGATCGGCAGGTACGGGCTGGCGTCGTCGAACCCGGCGACCACCGCTGCCGCGTCGTCTGGTGCCGCGTCGCCTGGTGGAGCGTCGTCCTGTGCCTCAGCTCGGGCCAGCGGTGGGACCAGCGCGACTGCGCACGCAAGCAGGACGAGGACCACTCGCCGATTCATCGCCCCACCAACCCGACCAGGCGGCCCGTCGTCGTGACGGTCGCATCGAACAGGCCGGCGTGAGCATGGACCGCGTTGCGAGTCTGTCCGAACAGCTCGAACGTGATCAGCCCGAACACCTGCGTCCACGCCACGAGCAGTCGCACCATGTCCTCCTCCGACAACGGCACCGACAGGTCCTCGATGATCCCGGACAGATCCTTGCGCAGGCGCGGACCCATCGTGATCCCGATCGCCGCCGGGGGGGCGAGCTGCCCGTCTCGAGCTGCATCGACGGCGATGCCGGCGAGCGCTCGGGCGACGCGCTGCGCAGGGACGATCGTGCCCTCCGGCGCGCGATACCCCGGCACAGGCGTGCCGTAGACGAGGGCGTACTGGTGGGGATGTTCGACGGCCCACCGCCGCACGGCCCGACACGCCGTCACCCAGCGATCGAGCGGCGTGCGGGCGCGGCGCTTGGCCGCCTGCTCGGCCACATCGCCGAGCGCGTCGTACGACTCCACGATCAGCGCGGTCAGCAGTTCGTCACGGCTGACGAAGTAGCGGTACACGCCGGACGAGACCATGCCGACGCCACGAGCCACAGCCCGCAGTGACAGCGCCGCCGGTCCAACATCGGCCAACTGCCGGCGCGCCTCCGCCATGATCGCCGAGGTCACCGTCTCCCTCGCGTGCGCCCGTGCCCCCACGATGGCCACGAACGAAGCGTAGCAGATCGGCGCTCCTATTTGTGAGCACTGCTCTTGCTCTTGGGTTCACGACCTGCTCTACTGTCAGCACGAGAGCACTGCTCTCACAAGAGAGGAACCGTCCGATGACCACGACCGCCGACCGCTACCTACCGCCCGGTGCATTCACCCGCCGGGTGTTCAACCCGCTCATCGGCCGGTTCACAAAGCTCGGCCTGAGCATGAAGGGCTCACGTGTGTTGGAGGTGCGTGGGCGCACGACGGGCGAGGTGCGCTCGACCGTCGTCAACCTGCTCACCGTCGGCGAGAGCGACTACCTCGTCGCCCCGCGGGGAACGACACAGTGGGTCCGCAACCTGCGCGCGGCCGGCGCGGGAGCGTTGCGGGTGGGACGACGGACCGAGGCGTTCGTCGCCGTCGAACTGGCCGACGACGAGAAGCCGGAGATCCTCCGGGCCTACCTGCGGGCGTGGGCGTGGGAGGTCGGCCAGTTCTTCGACGGCCTGTCCGCCGATTCGTCCGAGGAGGAGCTGCGGGCGGCTGCCAGCGGGTTCCCCGTCTTTCGCGTCGTCACTGCCTGAGAGTCCGGGCGCGCAGGTTCGCACAACGGTTGCTGGGCGCGGACCTTCTCGAAGGTGGGAACCTCTGCGCCCCGATCGTCAGCGGCCGGTCCCGCCGGCGACCTCATCGGCGAGGCCACGCCTTACGGCGGCGGTGGCCTCGTACGGGCGACCGACGTCGAGGTCGGCCTGCACCTCCTCCTCGGTCATCCCGGTCGCCGCAACGACGAGCGCGATCACCTGCGTGCGGACATGAGCGAGCTCGTCGAGCTGCCGGCGCACGTCCGCGACCGACCCCTCGACGCGCTCGTCCTGACGGACGCGCAACGTGACGGTGGCGCGGGCCGCGACGCGTCGCTGACCGGAGCCACACGCCAGGACGATCGCCGCCGTCCCGCTGGCCCGCCCGATGCATAGGGTGTCGACCTGCGCCCGCATCAGCCCGATGACGTCGAGGATGACGAGCACGTCGGCCAGCGGGCCGCCCTCGCTGTTCACCACCAGCTCGACGTCGTCGGCCGACCGACCGTCCAGCGCCATCAGCTCGGCGGTCACCCGCGTCGCTGTCGCGGCGTCGAGCGGGCCGGGGCACAGCACGCGCCGCTGGCGACGCAACAGCTCATCGGGCGAGGCACTCGGCAGGTCGACCATCGGGACGGCGACGGGACCCTCACGTCGGGGGATCGTCCGAGCCGGCGGGTACGGGAAGCCCGTGTGGTCTGGCCAGTCGGGCGTACCGGGCCAACCCGGGATGGTCACGGCCGTTGCTCCCCGCCGACGGCGAACCCGATCGTCGTGTCGAGCGCCTGGGCGTACCGGGCCAGTGTCGACAACCGCGTGTCGATGCGACCCGATTCGAGCCGAGCGACGGCCGGCTGCGACGTGCCCATGCGGGACGCGACGTCGGCCTGCGACAGGCCGAGTCGCACCCGCCGCTCGGTGAGCCGGCCGATCAGCTCGTCGTGATCCTCGGCGAACGCCTCGAAGCCCGGGAAGGCTGGCCGCTCGATCATATCGAGAACGATATCACGAAACGACCCCAGACGTCGACCCCCGGGGGTACGGTGAGCCAGCCGCCGCCCGCCGTGAGCCGGCCCGCAACAATGACAGCACCGCTCTCCGATTACGCCCACGCCGTCCCGCTGAACGCGCTCACCGCCCTGGGACTCGGCCCACTCGGTGTCGCCGGCAGCGACCCTCGGGGACGCCTCCGATCGCTGCAGCGATCGCGCGCCGGCACCCTCACCGCGCTCGACACCGCCGGTTCGACGGGCCGCCGCATCCTGTCGGTGCTCGCCGCGCTGGGCGGCGCTGCGTCGGCGTCCGAGTTCGCCTTCCAGACAAAGCCAGCCGACTCCGACCTCGTGACCGGCTCGCTCCACCGGCTCGAGCGCGCCGGGCTCGTCGAGCGCCGAGCCGACGGCAGCGTCTCCCTGCCCACAGAGCTCAACCCGATGCTCGCCAGCGCGGCCGTCTCGATGGCCGACCAGAACGCCGTCAGCTCCGACCAACTCGCCTTCATCTGCCGGGTGCTGCACCTCAAGGCGCCGAACCGCAAACAGGACCGGATCGACGCCATCGCCGCCGTGTTCGCCGATCCGCGATCCTGCCAGCGCATCCGCAGCGAGCTGTCCGCGCCGGCGAACGCACTGCTCGCAAAGATCGTCCGCGCCGCCGGCCCCGCCACGACGTCGCCGGAATCGGTCGGCCTCTCGCGCAACGTCCTCATGGGTGCGGCACCGGCGCGCTTCGCGTTCCAGCGTGGTCCGACCGGACCGGAGGCCTCGGTGCTCCACGAGCTGACCAGTCGCGGCATCGTCGGCATCGCCGACTGGCAAGCGGAGCTGTGGATCTGGCGCGAGGCCTGGCCGCTCGCCGGCGAGCCGTTCTACACCTCCTGGCCGCACGTCGCGACCCCACCGACGGCCCCGTCGGTGCGCACGCCCCTGCGCGTGCCGGCCATCGTCGCCACGCTCGACCAGTTGCTGCGGCTGTGGCGGTCCAGTCCACCGGCCGTGCTCAAGAACGGCGAGCCCCGGCTGGGCAAGACAGACGTCCGCGCGACTGCAAAGGCGATCCGCACGGGTCAGGAGGTCGTCGAGCTGGCGGGACGGTTGGCCATCGGCATCGGCCTGGTACTGGCGAACACGGTGGCCGAGACCGGTCGCGGGCGCAACCGCCAGATCGAGCGGGCGTGGATGGCTGACCCCAGCTTGGTCATGGCGTGGGACGCACTTTCGCCGATGGCCCGCTGGGCGCGGTTGCTCGCCGAGTGGTGTCGCCCCGCGGAACCGTGCGGCGAGCAACTTCTCGCCAACCGACACCTGGTCCTGTGGGAGCTGGCGCAGCTGGACGAAGGCATCGGATACAGCGACGACCGTTCGTTCGCCGATTGGTTTGCGGACCAACACGCCTCGCTCGCTGTCGCCGAAGCGGCGATCGACTGCCTCACCGACCTGCGCGCCCTCGGCGTGATCGCATCGACCGGACCCGCCGCGCTGACCGCGGTCGGCGCAGCCGCACTCGACGATGCGACCGCGCTCCAGCAACTCGCCGTGAGCGACGTCACGACCGTCACCGCCCAGGCCGACCTGACGATCGTCGCGCCGCCCGGCCTGCGTCATGATCTGGCGAGCCGGTTGGCCACCTTGGCCGAGATCGAGAGCGACGCCGGGGCGACCGTCTACCGGCTCGACCCCGGGCGCATCGCGCGTGCCGTGCAGGGCGGCGAGCAGGCCGACGCCATCATCGCCTTCCTCGCCGAGCTGTCG
This sequence comes from Ilumatobacteraceae bacterium, assembly GCA_051004915.1. GTDB lineage: Bacteria > Actinomycetota > Acidimicrobiia > Acidimicrobiales > Ilumatobacteraceae > JALZMG01. The sequence goes on along the minus strand of JBPCJW010000133.1, from coordinate 18,534 downwards.
TCGGTGCCGCTCACCGACACCGTCGTGCGACTCGTCCGGGACGCCGCGGCGAAGGCCGGTCAGGTGCGTGTGATCGCAGCGCCGACTGTCGTGGTGGTCTCCGACCCGGCCGACCTGACGACGGCGTGCGCAGTGAAGGCGGCCAAGCTCGTCAGGGTCACCGACACGGTCGCCGTCTCCGAACTGCCCCATGCCAAGGTGCGGGTCGCCCTTGAGCGCAAGGGCCTCGCCCCCGAGTCCGTGCTCGGCGGATCCGACCGGCGGCCCCGCTCCAGCGTCGAGGAGGCCGAGGAGACGGCACGGCGAGCTGCCGCCTACCGATCGGCGGCGAGTCGCCACTCGTCGTGGAGCGGGCTCGAGCACCAGGCCCGTCAGCTCGAGTCCAAGGCGTCGGCGTTGGCCAACGTCGACGCCCGGCTCCAGGTGACCGGCCCACTGGCTCTCACGCCAGCCGTCGTCGCTCGGCTCAGCTCAACCTGACTGGTTCGCTCCCTTGAAGACTCGTCGCTCACAGGCGCAGACCTCGTCGTGACGGATCCGGCCAACCCCCTGATCGTCCAGAGCGACCTGACCGTGCTGCTCGAAGTGGCGTCACCGCGGGCGGCCGAGGCACGCCTCGGCCTCGCCCGATTCGCCGAGCTGGAGAAGGCGCCCGAGCACATCCACACCTACCGGATCACGCCCCTGTCCCTGTGGAACGCAGCGGTCGCCGGAATGGGCAGCCACGAGGCGATCGACGTGCTCACCGGCTTCGCCAAGTACCCCGTCGCCGACGTGGTGACCACCCACGTCGTCGATCTGATGAGCCGCTACGGCCGGCTGTGGCTCACTCGAGACGGCGACGGGCTCGTCCTCGCCGCCGATGCCGATCTCCTGCTCGACGAGGTGAGCGGCGTGCGCAACGTCGCCGAGCTGCTCGGTCGCCGACTCGACCGCCACCGAGTCGCCGTGCGCGATGCCGACCGCGGCGCACTCAAGCAGAGCCTGCTGGCCGCCGGCTGGCCGGTCGCCGACGAAGCTGGTTTCGAGGCCGGTGTCTCGCTCGGTCCCGTGGCGCTCACCGCCGACCTGCGCCCGTACCAGCGCGACGCACTGGAAGCGTGGTGGCGCGACGGGAGCGCGGCCGGGGGCAACGGCGTGATCGCGCTGCCCTGCGGCGCCGGCAAGACCGTCGTCGGGCTCGCCGCCATCGCCGTCGGCGCTGCTCACACGCTCGTCGTCTGCACCTCGGTCGTGTCGATCCGCCAGTGGATCCGCGAGACGATCGACAAGACGACGCTCGGTGCAGACGTCCTGGGCGAGTGGTCCGGTCAGCGCAAGCAGCTGCGCCCGATCACGTTCGTCACCTATCAGGCGTTGACGTGGTCGGATCCGAGGGCTCCGTCGGCTGATGTGTTCGTGCGGCATCCCCACCTCGGCCTGTTCAGCGCGCAGGCCTGGGGTCTCGTCGTGTACGACGAGGTCCACCTCCTCCCGGCGCCAGTGTTCCGCGCCACGGCGCGGATCCAGTCTGTGCGGCGACTGGGCTTGACCGCGACCCTCGTGCGCGAAGACGGACGCGAGGGCGACATCTTCAGCCTGATCGGCCCAAAGCGCTTCGATGCCCCGTGGTCCGACCTCGAGTCGCTCGGATGGATCGCCCCGGCCGCCTGCACCGAGGTGCGAGTCGCCCTGTCGGCGCAGACGCGTACCGAGTACGCCCACACCGAGCCAAAGGCTCGGCATCGGATGGCGGCGTCCGCCGAGGAGAAGCTGGCCGTGGTCGCCGCGCTCGTGGAGCGCCATCGAGACGAGCAGATCCTCGTGATCGGGCAGTTCATCGAGCAGTTGCGGGAGATCGCCGGCAAGCTCGGCGCGCCGTTGCTGACGGGTCAGACGGCGGTCTCGACGCGGGACCGTCTGTTCGGCGAGATGCGCGCCGGGACGTTGCGGTTGCTCGTCGTGTCGAAGGTGGCCAACTTCTCGGTCGACCTGCCGGAGGTCAGCGTGGCGATCCAGGTCTCCGGGCAGTTCGGCAGCCGGCAGGAGGAGGCGCAACGGCTCGGGCGGATCCTGCGACCCAAGGCCGCCGGTGGCTCGGCCCACTTCTACACGATCGTCGCCGACGACACCGACGAGGTGCGCTTCGCCCGCAACCGGCAGCGCTTCCTCGCCGAGCAGGGCTACACGTACGCGATCGTCGATGACGTCGACGTGCTGCGTGGCGCCGGGACAGACTTCGCCCGGGAGTGGTCGACGACGTAGCGTGGGAGAATTGGGCGCGGTCGCCTCGCGCCGATTGGGCGCGCCTCCACCCTCAAGCGCTCTCAGCCGCGGCTGTCCAACAGGGGTGAGCAACCCGCGCCCGTCCTCAGTCGGCCGCGGTCGCCGGCATCACGAGATCACGCGAAGCCCGGCGGGGCTGATCGAGGGTTCGGCCAGTGGCAGCTCCACGATGAACTCGGTGCGGTGCGCTGGGTAGACGTGCTCGCTCATCAGCACCGGGCGCCCCGCCGTGTCGGTGGTGACCCGTTCGCACCGCAGCAGCGGGGCGCCGACCGGCACGTGCAGCAGGCGCGCCTGCGCCGGCGCGGCGGCGTCGGCGGCGATCGTCTGCGTCGCTCCGCGCAGCGGAACCCCGATCAGCTCGTAGAACGGCTGGCGTTCGACGTCGTCGCGGGAGAGTCTGCGCCCCAGTTCGGCCGGGCACCACACCGTGACCACAGCGAACGGCTCGCCGTCGGCCAGGTTGACGCGCTCGACGCGCAGCACCTCGGCGTGCTCGGCCAGTTCGAGCACGGCGCTGACCCGCTCAGGTGGGGCGACGAAGGCGAACTCCGTGACCCGCCGCTCGGCCCGCCGCCCACCCGACTCGAGCTGGTCCTCGATCGTGCCGAGGTGCTGCAAGCGTTGGCGGACGGTCTCGATGGCAACGAACCACCCGAAGCCCTGGCGGGCCGCGATCAACCCCTCGTCGCGCACGACCTCCAGGGCCCGCCGCACGGTCACCCGGCTGGCCCCGAACTGCCGCGACAGCTCTGCCTCGCTCGGCAGCAGCGCGCCGTGGGGTGTCCTCTCCACCAGGCGTCGCAGCTCGGCCGCGATCTCCTGGTAGCGGATGCGCCGTGGCCGGGCGACGGCCCTCGTGCTTCGGTTGTGTGTTCCACCCACTTGTATTAGAGTTGTATACATCGAGGTCGATTGCAAGCCGTGGCGCGATCAGCCACGCCAGCCCACCGCCGACCGCGAGCCAAGAGATCGAGGAGCCCCGTCGTGACCACCGCCAGCGCCAGCACCCCCATCGAGCTCGTCGAGCGCGTGTACGCCACGCTGCCCGCAGCGACCGCACAGGCCCGCCGACGGCTCGGTCGCCCGTTGACGCTGACCGAGAAGGTGCTCGTCAACCACCTGCTCGACCCGGCCGGCCAGGAGCTGGAGCGCGGCGTCAGCTATGCCGACTTCCACCCCGACCGCGTCGCCATGCAGGACGCCACGGCGCAGATGGCGCTGCTCCAGTTCATGACGGCGGGCCTGCCCGAGGTGGCCGTCCCGACGACGGTGCACTGCGACCACCTGATCCAGGCCAAGGTCGGGGCGACCGTCGACCTCGGCGTGGCCATCGACACCAACCAGGAGGTGTACGACTTCCTGCGCTCCGTCTCGGCGAAGTACGGCATCGGGTTCTGGGGCCCGGGCAGCGGCATCATCCACCAGGTCGTCCTCGAGAACTACGCCTTCCCTGGCGGGATGATGATCGGCACCGACTCGCACACACCGAACGCCGGCGGGCTGGGCATGGTGGCGATCGGGGTCGGCGGCGCCGACGCCGTCGACGTGATGACCGGCTTCCCGTTCAACGTCCGGTGGCCGAAGGTCATCGGCGTCCGCCTGACCGGGTCGCTGTCGGGATGGTCAAGTCCCAAGGACGTCATCCTGGAGGTCGCCCGCGTGCTCACGGTCGAGGGCGGCACGGGGGCGATCATCGAGTACCACGGCCCGGGCGCCGACTCGATCTCGGCCACGGGGAAGGGAACGATCTGCAACATGGGCGCCGAGATCGGCGCCACCACGTCGCTGTTCCCGTACGACGCCAACATGGCCGCCTACCTGAAGGCCACGGGGCGGGAGGCGATCGCCGACGCCGCCGACGGCGTGGCCGAAGACCTTCGTCCTGACGACGGCGCCTTCTACGACCAACTCGTGGAGATCGATCTCGATCAGCTCAAGCCGTTGATCAACGGCCCGCACTCGCCGGACCGGGCACACCGCGTCGGCGCCGACGTCGGCGCCGCGGCGGCGGAGAACGACTGGCCGCTGGAGATCTCCTCGGCGCTGATCGGCTCGTGCACCAACTCGTCCTACGAGGACATCACCCGGGCCGCGTCGATCGCCCGCCAGGCGTCGGCCAAGGGCCTCGCCTCCAAGGTCGAGCTGCTCGTGACGCCCGGCTCGGAGCAGATCCGCTCGACGATCGAGCGCGACGGCCTGCTCGCCGACCTCGCAGCCGTCGGCGCCACGGTGCTCGCCAACGCCTGCGGGCCGTGCATCGGCCAGTGGTCGCGGCCGGAGAGCATCACAGGGCGCCCGAACACGATCGTCAACTCGTACAACCGCAACTTCCCGAAGCGCAACGACGGGTCGGCCAAGACGCTGAGCTTCGTCACGTCGCCCGACACAGTGATGGCGCTGGCGCTGGCCGGACGGCTGGACTTCGATCCGACGACGGACACGCTGGAGGCACCGGACGGGACGCAGGTCACGCTCGACCCGCCGGTCGGAGAGGTGCTGCCCGACCGTGGCTACGACCCTGGGGAGGACACGTTCACCGCACCGCCCGACGACGGTGGCGACGTCGAGGTCGTCGTCGACCCGGCCAGCGACCGGCTGCAGCTGCTCGCGCCGTTCGCGGCGTGGGACGGCGAGGACTACTCGCGCCTGCCGGTGCTGATGAAGGCCAAGGGCAAGTGCACGACGGACCACATCTCGGCCGCCGGTCCGTGGCTCAAGTACAGAGGGCACCTGGAGAACATCTCCGGCAACCTCTTCCTCGGCGTCGTCAACGCCTTCACCGACGCGACCGGCGAGGGCACGGACGTGACCGACGGCGAGACCCGCTCATTCCCGGACATCGCCAAGCGCTACGGCGAGCAGGGCATCCGGTGGTGCGCCGTCGGCGACCGCAACTACGGCGAGGGCTCGTCGCGAGAGCACGCCGCGATGGAGCCGCGGTTCCGGGGTGGCGCGGTGATCCTCGCTCGCAGCTTCGCTCGCATCCACGAGACGAACGCCAAGAAGCAGGGACTGCTGCCGCTGACGTTCGCCGACCCGACGACGTACGAGGAGATCGGAGAGGACGACACGATCAACGTGCTCGGTCTCCCGCCCGTACCGGGGCAGCCGGTCAGCTGCCAGATCGTCAGGCCAGATGGCACGACCGTCGACTTCACGGCCACCCACACGTTCAGCCCCGAGCAGGTCGAGTGGTTCAAGGCCGGCTCGGCCCTCAACATCGTCCGCCAGCGCGTGGCCAGCCAGCGAGAGGTGAGAGGTGAGAGGTGAGAGGTGAGGGCGACAGGCGCGCTCACCTCTCACCTCCCACGGCCTGGCGCGGCCGTCACCCGGAGCGGGACAGCGGGAAGGCGTCGACGCCGAACCGGACGCCCGGTTGGTCACCGCCGGGAGCGGCGAGCACGGACCGCATCACGGCGCACAGCGCCCTCGTCGGCGCGCCCGGAACCGGTCGGCGGCGGGAGGCGAGGGCCACCACCCGCGGCGGCAGGTCCGGGACGCGCACGACTGCTGGGCCTCCGACGTCACGCGGCATCGCCGTCGCCGGGACGATCGCTGCGCCGTGGCCGTCGAGCGCCAGCGCAGCGAGCAGGCGCACGCCGTCGATCTCGGCCTGCGCCCGCAGCTGCACGCCGGCACCGCCTGCCGCCCGGTCGAGCACCCGTCGCAGCGCCGAGCCCGGCGGGGGCAGCAGCAGTCGGTGCTCGCTCAGCTCGTGCAGCGACAGCTCGTCGCGCCCGGCCAGCGGATGCTCATCGTGGACGACGAGCAGCAGGTCCTCGGCGAACAGCGGTTCGAGGGTCAGCTCGGCGTCGTCGACGGGCAGGTGGATGACCGCCGCGTTGAAGCGCCCGGACAGCAGCCCTGGGATGAGCACGGAGGTGCTGCCCTCCGAGACGATCGCCCGCACGTCGGGGTGCTCGATCGCCAGCTTCGAGAGCAACCGCGGCAGCAACCAGCGAGCGGTCGTGCCGAGCATCCCGAAGCGCACGTCTCCGGTGATCGAGCCGTCGGCGGTGACGACCTCGGCGGTGATGTCATCCAGCTCGTGGAGGATGCGCCTGGCCCGCTCGACGACCCGATCGCCGGCATCGGTCAACCCGCCCTGGGTGCGATCGACGAGCACGGTGCCGAGCTCCTTCTCCAGCCGGGCGATGTGGCTCGACACGTTGGACTGCACCGTGAACAGGGCGCGGGCGGCGGCGGAGAACGTGCCGTGATCAGCGATCGCCACGAGGGCGGCGAGCTGGCGGACGTCCATCTGCCCGAACGATAGTCAGCATCGCCACGTTCTACTTGCCAGATCGATACCATGTGAGTACACTCACAAGCACACCGCAATCGAAGCGATACACCCCCCTGTACCGCTCGAGGAAGAACCCACCAGTCGACCCCCCATCGACCGGGTTCAGGTTGAGGAGCCCCGCCCCCCAGCGGGGCTTCTCCCGTTTTCGCCATTCCGTGCCTGGCCCGGGACGACCGACCACGCGGTGTCGGCGGCAAGCGACGGTCGCCGCCTGCCGTACAGTTCCGGGCGTGACCGGCGCGGCCTTCTTCGACCTGGACCGGACGTTGCTCGCCGGGGCCTCCGGCGAAGCGTTCTCCACGGCCCTGCAGACGGCCGGATTCACCAACCGCGCCATCCCCGGCGAACGGCTGGCGTACCGGCTGTTCAGCGCGATCGGCGAGACGCTGCCCTCGATGGCCCTCGCCCGGCAAGCGGCGAGCATGTCCAAGGGACGCTCCCGCAAGGCGATGCGGGCAGCCGGCGAGGCCGCCGCCGACGGACTGGCGGCGATGGTCCAGCCCTTCGCCGGACCGATCTTCGAGCAGCACCGCCAGGAAGGGCGGGCGATCGTGCTCGCCACGACCACCCCGTACGACCTCGTCAAGCCGTTCGCCGATCGCCTCGGTCTGGACGACGTGGTCGCCACGAAGTACGGCGTCAACGCCGACGACACCTACGACGGCACGGTCGCCGGCCACTTCGTGTGGGCGAGGGGCAAGCTGGAGGCGGTGCGGGCGTGGGCCGGCGAGCACGGCGTTGACCTCGCCGAGAGCTACGCCTACTCCGACAGCTTCTACGACACCCCCCTGCTCGAAGCGGTCGGCACCCCGATCGTCGTCAACCCCGACCCCAGGATGGTGCTCATGGCGACCGCTCGACGCTGGCCGATCCTCAACTTGGACGTCTCACCGGGCGTCGTCAAGATCCCGGTGCTCGGCATCGAGCTGCAACGGCTCTTGATGCAGTTCTCCCGCCCGTCGCTGATGCCCTACGTGCGGTTCGACATCGAGGGCGTGGAGCACATCCCAGCCGCTGGGCCGGCGATCCTGGTCGGCAACCACCGCAGCTACTTCGACCCGGCGGCGATGTCGATGGCCATCGCCCGTAGCGGACGGACCGTGCGCTTCCTCGGCAAGAAGGAGGTGTTCGACGTGCCGGTCGTCGGCCAGCTGGCGACGGCGATGGGGGGCATCCGCGTCGATCGCGGCACCGGGTCCGACGAGCCGCTGCAGGCCGCCGCCGACGCGCTGGTCGGGGGCGAGGTCGTGGCGATCATGCCGCAGGGCACGATCCCACGAGGCCCGGCCTTCTTCGACACCGAGCTGCAGGGCCGGTGGGGCGCGGCCCGCCTTGCGGGCAAGACGAGGGCGCCCGTGATCCCGATCGGGCTGTGGGGCACGGAGAGGGTGTGGCCGCGCTCCAGCCGGCTGCCCAACCTGCTCAACGTCACCGACCCACCGAAGGTGCGCATCCGGGTCGGCAAGCCCGTCGAGCTGAAGTACCGGTCCGATGACGCCGACACGAAACGGATCATGCAGGCGATCAGCAAGCTGCTCCCGGCCGAAGCGCGGCGCAAGCACACGCCGACGGAGGAGGAGCTGCGCGCCACGTATCCGCCGGGCTACCAGGGCGACCCGCACAAGGAGTCGACGCGCCGACCCGGCACGGATTGACGACGCGGCGCCGCGCCATCACCTCCTGTCACACCCCCTCGTTACGGTCGGGCGGGTGAGACCAGACGCAGAGAAGGTCCTGCGGGCACTTGTCGGTCGCGACGATGCGGCGCTGCGCGAGGACCAGTGGGCCGCCGTCGAGGCGCTCGTCGTGGACCACCGCCGGGCGCTGGTGGTGCAGCGCACCGGCTGGGGCAAGTCCGCCGTCTACTTCGTCGCCACCGCATTGCTGCGTGCCCAGGGCGCAGGGCCGACGCTGATCGTCTCGCCGCTCTTGGCGCTCATGCGCAACCAGGTCGATGCCGCCGCTCGGGCTGGCATCACGGCGTACACCATCAACTCGTCGAACACCGAAGAGTGGGACGCCGTTGAGGCGGCGTTGACGGCGTCGTCGGTGGACGTCCTGCTGATCAGCCCGGAACGACTGAACAACCCCGACTTCCGAGACCGGGTGCTGCCGATGCTGGCGGCGCGCATCGGTCTGCTCGTCGTCGACGAGGCTCACTGCGTCTCCGATTGGGGCCATGATTTCCGGCCCGATTACCGCCGCATCCGCGATGCCCTCGGGCGGCTGCGTCCCGACATCCCGGTACTCGCCACCACGGCCACGGCGAACCAGCGCGTCGTCGACGACGTCGCCGATCAGCTCTCGGTCGGCGTCGGGGGCGTCACCCACGACGTGCTCGTGAAGCGCGGCTCGCTGGAGCGCGAGAGCCTGCGCCTTGGCGTGCTCCGCTTCGATGCTCCGGAGGACCGTCTCGGCTGGCTGGCCGAGCACCTCGACGAGCTACCGGGGACCGGCATCATCTACACGCTGACCGTCGCCGCGTCGCACGACGTCGCCACGTACCTGCGCGCCTGCGGCCACCACGTCGCGGCCTATTCCGGACGCACCGATTCCGCCGACCGCCTCGAGGCGGAGGAGGCGTTGGTCGGCGATCGGCTCAAGGCCCTCGTCGCCACGTCTGCCCTCGGCATGGGCTTCGATAAGCCGAACCTCGGCTTCGTCGTGCATGTCGGTGCACCGCAGTCGCCGATCGCGTACTACCAGCAGGTCGGGCGGGCCGGCCGCGCCGTCGACCGAGCCGACGTGCTGCTGCTGCCGGGTCGCGAGGACGAGGCGATCTGGCGCTACTTCGCCTCGCTCGCCTTTCCCGACGAGGACGTGGTACGCCAGACCATCGACGTCCTGGCCGACGCCGGCCGGCCGCTGTCGACCGCCGCATTGGAGACCCGTGTCCCGTTGCGGCGCAACCGGATGGAGATGATGCTCAAGGTGCTCGATGTCGACGGTGCCGTGCGTCGCGTGCGGGGCGGGTGGACGACGACGGGCCAGCCCTGGAAGTACGACCGCCAGCGATACGACCGCGTCGAGCAGGCCCGAGCGCGGGAGCAGCAGGCGATGCGCCGCTACCTGGCCGGAGCGACGTGTCGCATGGAGCTGCTGCGTCGAGAGCTCGATGACCCTGACGCCGCTCCGTGCGGGCGCTGCGACGTGTGCGCAGGGGCGTGGTACCCCACCACCGTGTCTGCCGAAGCTGCCGGCTCGGCGCGGGTGGCCATCGACCGGGCGGGTGTCGTCATCGAGCCGCGGGTCACGTGGCCGACCGGCATGACGGCGCTCGGCGTCGACGCCAAGGGCAAGATTACCGACGGCGAGACCGCCGCGCCGGGCCGGGCGATCGCCCGCCTCTCCGACGTCGGCTGGGGCACCCGGTTGCGCGACGTCCTCTCCGCCGCGGACGGCGAGGCGTCGGCCGCCGTCGTCGGCGCCGTCGTCGAGGTCCTCAAGGGGTGGGGCTGGGAGCGGCGACCGACCGCCGTGGTCGCCATGCCCTCGCGAACGCGCCCACGACTCGTCGCATCAGTCGCCGAGCGGATCGCCTCGATCGGCAAGCTTGCGCTGCTCGATCCGCTGACGTATGCGGGCGGTGGGCCGACAGGGAGTCGCGGCGGCAACAGCGCGCACCGCTTGGCTGCGGTGTGGGACCGGGTCGTCGTCTTGCCGCCACTCGCCGACCGGCTGGCCGAGGTGTCAGGCCCGGTGCTGCTCGTCGACGACGTCGCCGATTCCCGTTGGACGCTGACGGTGGCGGGGCGGGCGCTGCGCCGGGCGGGCGCGAGCGAGGTGCTGCCGTTCGTCCTGGCGGTTGAGGGGTGATGTCGATGACGTGACGATCGAACTGTCTGCTCGATCATGGCGATCGACTGGGGTCGTCGGGGCGACACCGCACATGGCGAGAATGAGGCGATGAGCATCGACGCACTGTCCGCCGAGCTGTCGCCGTCGCCGATCGCCGTGTCGGACGCCGAGCTGGACGACCTGCGCGACCGGCTGCGGCGCACGCGGTGGCCCGAGCGCGAGACGGTCGACGACTGGTCGCAGGGTGTGCCGTTGGCGTACGTGCGCGAGCTGTGCGGCACGTGGCTCGACGACTACGACTGGCGACGCGTCGAGGCCGAGCTGAACGGCTTCCAGCAGCTGCGTTTCGCCGGCACGGGCGCCGGCGGGGAGGCGCTCGGCATCCAGGTCCTGTTCGCCCCGTCGTCGGAACCGGACGCCATCCCGGTTGTCTTGACACATGGCTGGCCGGGTTCGGTCGTCGAGTTCCTCGACGTCGTCGAGCCTCTTCGCGACCCCGCTGCGCACGGTGGTGACGCCGCCGATGCGTTCCACGTCGTGTGCCCGACGCTGCCCGGCTACGGCTTCAGCGACAAGCCGACGCACCCGGGGTGCGGGGTCGAGCACATCGCCGACATCTGGGCCCGGCTGATGACCGCCCTCGGCTACGACCGCTTCGGCGCGCAGGGCGGCGACTGGGGTTCGGCTGTCACGACGTGCCTCGGCCGCCAGCACCCCGACCGGGTGATCGGCATCCACCTCAACATGGTGTCGGTCGGCCCCGGCAAGGACCAGGGCGAGCTGACCGAGGCCGAGCAGGCCTCGATGGACTCGATGGCGCATTACCAGCAGTGGGACGCCGGGTACTCGACGCAGCAGGCGACACGACCGCAGACCGTCGGCTACGGACTGGTCGACTCCCCGGCCGCCCAGGCTGCGTGGATCGTGGAGAAGTTCTGGTCGTGGTGCGATCACGGCGGTCACCCAGAGGACGTCATCTCCCGGCAGCGCTTGCTCGACAACGTGATGCACTACTGGCTGCCGGCCGCCGGCGCCTCGTCGGCGCGCCTGTACTGGCAGAGCTTCCGGCGACTCGGTCGCGACGCCGAGGTCACCGTGCCGATGGGCGGTTCCATCTTCCCCAAGGAGATCTTCCGGGCGTCACGGCGGTGGGCCGAACGCCGCTTCACCGACATCCGCCACTGGAACGAGCTGCCGGTCGGCGGCCACTTCGCCGCCTTCGAACAGCCGGCGACCTTCGTCGACGAGGTGCGCGCCGCCTTCCGCCAGATGCGCTGACCACCCCCGATCACCGCGTTTGTTCACCCACCGCCGGCCCACCGACCGTCGACGAACAAACGCGATCTCAGGCCAGGCGGCGGGAGGTGGCGGGGTCGGGGGTGCCGAGGCGATCGGGGTGGAGGATCGATGCGAACAGCTCGACGCCCTCGACGACGCGCGGGCTCGGGCGGACCACCAGCGCGTCGGCGTCGACGGCCCACACCTCGGCGCCGCGGGGCAGGACCCCGGCGGCCAAGAGCGGCGCACCCTGCGTGGCCGCGCCCTCCAGGCGGAAGCCGCACGGCGCGATCAACACCACCTCGGCGCCGCAGTCCGTGATCGTCGACCACTCGACGCCGACCGACTTCTCGCCGGGCCGCCCGAGCAGCGCATCGCCACCCGCGGCCGAGACCATGTCCGGCACCCAGTGCCCCGCCGTGAAGGCCGGATCGGTCCACTCGAGCACCAGCGTCGGCCGCCGACGGGCCCCCTCGACGGCCGCCGCCACGGCGGCGAGTCGCGCCCGGCACTGCTCGACGATCGCGTCGGCCTCCGCCGCTGTGCCGGTCATCGCGCCGACCGTGGCGACCGACGCGATGACCTGATCGAGTGTCATCGGGTCGAGCGTCAACACCTCCGCCCGGCAGCCGAGGTGGGCGAGGGCGTCATCGACCTCCGACACATCGACGGCGCAGACGGCGCAGAGGTCCTGGGTGAGGATCAACGTCGGGTCGAGGTCGGCGAGGGCGTCTCGATCCAGGCGGTACAGGTCCTCCCCCGCCGCCATCCGCTGCTTCACGACGGCATCGATCTCGGCCGGCGTCAGACTGTTCTCGACCGTCGGGGCCGGCAGTGCCGACGTCGACACGATCCGCTTGCTCCGCGCCGCCGGCGGGAAGTCGCACTCGAACGTCACGCCGACGACGTGGTCGCCGAGTCCGAGCTGGAACAGGATCTCCGTTGTCGACGGCAGCAGCGAGACGATGCGCACGGCTTCACTATGGTCGCGATCGCGGGCGACCGCGGCGACGACCGCAGTGATCGGCTGCGGCAACCGATGAAGGAGCGACCCATCAGGACGGTGACCGCCCCGACCCTCGGCCTGCGCCGGGCGACCATCGCGCCGGTCACCGCCGAGGTGCGCGTCATCGACGATCGGCAGGTGGTGTGGGTCGAGCTCGGCGGCGAGACGCAGTCCGGTTTCCGTGGCGTACCGCTGTCGTCGACCGCCTCGGCGATCGTCGAGCAGGCCGCAATCACCGCCCGTCGGCAGGGACTGCCGCTGATCGTCGTCCTCGCTTCCACCGGCGCCGACATCGTCGAGGGAATCGCCGCGCTGGAGGGGTGGGGGCAGCTGGCCAAGGCGCTCGTCGACTGCTCGGGCACCGTGCCGACGATCATGGTCGTCGACGGGCCGGCCGTGTCGGGACCGGCGCTGCTGCTCGGCGTCGCCGACCTCGTCGTGATGACCGAGGGGAGCTACGCCTTCGTCAACGGCCCGGTGATGGTCGAGGACTTCACAGGAGTGCGGGTGACGACCGACGAGCTGGGGGGCGCCAGTGAGCTGGCCCGCCACACCGGCGTGCCGAGCCTCATCGTGCCGGATCGCCTTGCGGCTGTCGACGCCGTGGCCGACCTGCTCGCCTACCTGCCCCAGAGCGTCGACGTCGAGCCGCCTCGCTGGACGACTGACGACCCACCGGACCGGCTGTGCCCCGAGGCGGGTGACCTGATCCCGGCGGCGTCGACGGGCAGCTACGACGTGCGCAAGGTCGCTTCGGCGATCGTCGACGAGGAGAGCCTGCTCGAGATCCGCGAGCACTGGGCGCCGAACGTGATCACCGCGTTCGCCACCGTCGACGGGCGGCCGGTCGGCATCGTCGCCAACCAGCCGCTCGCACTGGCCGGCACGTTGGACATCCCGGCCTCGCAGAAGGCCGCCCGGTTCGTGGCGTTCTGCGACGCCTTCAACCTGCCGATCCTGACGCTCGTCGACACGCCGGGCTTCTACCCCGGCAAGGACCTCGAGTGGCGCGGCATGATTCGCCACGGCGCGCAGCTCGTCTTCGCCTACGCCCGCGCGACAGTGCCCCGGATCTGCATCATCCTGCGCAAGAGCTACGGCGGCGCGTACATCGTCATGGACTCCAAGACGATGGGCAACGACGCGTGCTACGCCTGGCCGTGGGCCGAGCTGGCGGTGATGGGCGCCGGCCAGGCTGCGGCGATCCTGCAGCGGCGGGCGACGCCGGAGGAGCGCGCCGCGTTCGAGGCGGACTACGCCGAACGCCTGCTCAACCCGTACGTCGCCGCCGAGCGCGGCTACATCGACGCCGTCCTCGACCCAGCCGACACCCGCCGCGAACTGTGCCGAGCCCTGCTGGTGTTGGCCGACAAGCGTGAGGTCCTGCAGCCCAGAAAGCACGGCAACGAGCCGTGCTAGGACTTGCGCTGGTGGTTCACCTTGTTCAGGTGCCCGTTGGTCGAAGAGCGCTTGAAGGTGGAGGCCGGCCGGACGCGCGACGCGATCCGGATCGTCCCATCGGCTCTTCTGGGCGCGAATCTTCGCAGATCTGCGACGATCCGCGCCCAGTTCCAGGTTTGCAACGTAGAAGGTGAACCAGCCGGTGCGCACCTCCCGCCAGCGGACGGCGTAGGAGCGTCGCACTAACGTCGTGTTCGTGCCTGACACCATCACGATCACCGATGACCGCACCGGCAAGACGGTCACGGTCCCCGTCACCGACGGTGTGTTCGCCAGCTCGGCTCTGCGCGAGCTCGACAAGAACCTGTTCATGTACGACCCGGCGTTCCTGTCCACCGCCGCCTGCCGGTCGGCGATCACCTACCTCGACGGCGACAACGGCGTGCTGCGCTACCGGGGCTACCCGATCGAGCAGCTCGCCGAGCACTCGACCTACCTCGAGGTGGCCTACCTGCTGCTGTACGGCGAGCTGCCGACCAGCCAGCAACTCGACGAGTGGACCTACGAGGTCACGCACCACACCTTCATCCACGAGAACATGCGCAAGCGATTCGTCGACGGCTTCCACTACGACGCCCACCCGATGGGCATGTTCACCTCGTCGCTGGCCGCGCTCGGCACGTTCTACGACGACGCCAAGGAGATCTTCGACCCGGAGTGCCGGCACAAGCAGATCCTGCGCCTGATCGCCAAGGCCCCGACGTTGGCCGCGATGTGCTATCGGTTCTCCGCCGGGTTGCCGTTCTTCCTGCCCGACAACGCGCTCTCCTATCCCGCCAACTTCCTCACCATGATGTGGAAGATCGGTGAGTACGAGGTGCACCCGGTGCTGGAGCGGGCGATGGACGTGCTGTTCATCCTCCACGCCGACCATGAACAGAACTGCGGGACCACAGCGATGCGCGTCGTGGCCTCGAGCAACGCCGACCCGTACTCGGCGGCGGCCGCCGCCGCCGCCGCGCTGTACGGACCGCTGCACGGGGGTGCCAACGAGGCGGTCGTGCACATGCTCGGCGAGATCGGCTCGATCGACGAGGTCCCGGCGTTCGTCGAAGACGTCAAGGACGGCAAGGGTCGACTGATGGGCTTCGGCCACCGGGTCTACAAGAACTACGACCCGCGGGCCACGATCATCAAGAAGACGGCCTACGAGGTGTTCGAGGTGACGGGCAAGAACCCGCTGCTCGACATCGCGCTGAAGCTGGAGGAGACGGCGCTCGAAGACTCGTACTTCGTCGACCGCAAGCTCTACCCCAACGTCGACTTCTACTCGGGCCTGATCTACCAGGCCCTCGGGTTCCCGGTCGAGATGTTCACGGTCCTGTTCGCGATCCCCCGCATGTCGGGCTGGCTGGCCCACTGGGACGAGCTGCTCGGCGACAAGGACCAGAAGATCTCCCGGCCCCGCCAATGGTACGCCGGGCCGAGCGAGCGCAACTTCGTCGAGCTCGCCGACCGCTGAAACCTCCGCCCGCACCGTCACTCCACGCGCAACACCGCGGCTGGCGACGAGCGGCCGGCTCGAGTCGCCGGTCCCACCGTGATCGCCGCTGCGGCGACCAGCGCGACGCCGGCCGCGATGACGATGGCCAGGACCGGTACCACTGGCGCTTCGACCACGCCCATGTCGCGGGCGAACAGCCGCCACGACCACCGCCCGAGGACGATGCCGATCGGCACGCCGACGAAGAGGGCGAGGACGACCGTCGTGGTCGATTGCGATGTCACGGCCGCGAGCACTTGGCGACGGGTGAAGCCGAGCGCCCGCAGCACGGCGTAGTCGCCGTGGCGACGCTGCGCCGTCGTCGCCATCCCGTGCCCGATCGTGGCCACGACGAGCGCGCCGAGCAGGCCGACGACCATCCAGATCAGCCCCGTCGCGGCGTCCGATTCGCGCACCTCGGCCGGCGCCAGCGAGACGAGCCACTCCGTCGGGGTCGACTCGGTTCGATCGGGCACGCCGTCGGGGAAGCGGGCGATGACGGCGCGCGGGTCGGCCCCGTCTGCGAGGTCGAAGAAGGTGAGATCGGGCAGGACGTCGTCGTCGGATGGCACCAGCGACCGGTAGGCGCCCCACGTCATCGCCATGCCGTCGTCGAGTCGGGTCGGGTCGATGCCGGGGATGTCCACCGACGGGAACACGGACGTGCCGACGACGTCACCTCGATCTCCGGGCCCTCGGGGGCGCCGGGCAGGGGGAGGGAACGGAGCGCAACGGTGTCGCCGATGGCGGCGCCAAGGCCGGCCAGGACCGCCGAGCCGACCACGACCTCGTCGTCGTCGCGCGGCGACCTACCACGAGCACGGTCGGCCACAGGTCGGCCGTGATCGGCAGCATCGCCATCGCCGCGACGGACTGATCGCCGATGATCATCTTGCTGAGACCCGCGCCGGCGACACCGCGGATGTCCGGGTTCGCGGCGACGAGCGTCCGCACGGCCTCGGGGTCGACGTCGCCGTAGGCGTTGCGCGCCGTGAGGTCCCAGGCGACCCCGTAGCGCGCCGGCTCATCGGTGAGCCTGGCGAGGCTGGCCACGAAGCCGATGCCGCCGAGGACCAAGGCGAGGGCGACGGCGGACGTGGCGATCGTGGTCCAGAACCGTCGGCGCTCGGGTGTCGTGCCGCCGATCGCCAGCCGGAGCCCGGCGCCGACGGCCACGGGGGCGGAGCCAAGCAATCCGTCGAGCGGAACCCCGGCGCTGTGACCCCCCACCGTCGACCGGCGACCGGCCGGCCGCGCGACGGCGACGAGCACCAGCAGGATGACCACCGCGCCGATCGTCAGCACCATCGCGTCGAGGTCGATACCGCGCGCCGGTTCCAGGCGGCGGACCGTTCCCGTCGGAAACCACGGTGACAGACCGATCACGACGGCGACGGCCAAGAGGGCGCTCGGGAGCCCCACCGACACCACCGTGAGCAGCTCGACGCTGCGCTCCTGTGAGCGCGTGAAGCCGACCGCGCGGACGGCCTCGCGCTCGCTGCGTCGCGTGTCGATCTGGCGAGCGAGGGCGTGGCCGGCGACGAAAAGGGTGGCGACGAGGATCACGGCGCCGAGCACGATGAGCGTGACCACCAACGGGCCGACCGCGTCCTGCACGCGAGTGCGGAACACGTCGACCGTCTCGTCCGTCGACTAGCCGACCGCTTGCATCTGGCGGGCGACGTCCTCGGCCGTACCGGCTGCCACGGAGACGCGCGTCGACGACCACGCCTGCAGGTCAGCGGCGTGCGTCCTCGTGAGCCGGCGTGAAGTAGATGGCGGAGCGGTCCTGCGCGGCGTCGGCGGCGGTTTCGGTGGCGTCGGCGGCCGTGCCGGTGACGACGAACCGTTCGCTCACGACGGAGAAGTCCTGGGCGAAGAACATGACCGTGATCTCGTCACCGGGCGTGATCTCCCGAGCTCGGCGCCGCGTCCGACGATCACGACCTCGTCCGCCCGCTCGGGATCGGGGTAACGGCCGGCCTGGATCAGCGGACGCTGGTGGCGCAACTCGTCCCACGAGCCGATGAAGTACTTGATCAGGGTCGGGTCGAAACCCTCGACCACCGCGAGGAAGCCGACCTGGGTGGAGAACGAGTCGACGCCCCGCAACTCGGCGGCTCGAGCCGGCTCCTCGCCGTGGCCGGCGGTGATGTCCGGGTACTCGGTGGCTGCCGCGATGCGGTCGACCGACGACGCCGTGCGCCGGGCACCGGCGACGCATGCCAGCGCCGCCCCACCGCCGACGGCGACGAGCAGGACCAGGACGAGCAACCCCGCTCGCTACTGGCGCAGGCGTGAGCGCCAGAGCAGCAACACACCGTCCAACCGCCTTCACCTCGCCATCTGCGCGACGCGTCCGCGCCCGCCGGATGACCTCATGATGACGCACGCGGATGGACGACGGGAGTCAGGTGGCACCACCGCTGCCGGTGGTACTGGCACGCGCCGTCGTCGTCAGGTCATCTTCTCCTGCAACCGGCGGTCGAGGGCGGTGAGGAACTCCTCGGTCGTCAGCCATGGGGCATCCCGGCTGATCAGCAGGGCGAGGTCCTTGGTCATCTCCCCTGCCTCGACCGCCTCGATGCACACCGCCTCCAGCGTCTCGGCGAAGCGGGTCACCTCGGGCGTGTCGTCCAGCGTGCCGCGGTGCTTCAACCCACCGGTCCAGGCGAAGATCGACGCCACCGGGTTGGTCGAGGTCTTGTTGCCCTTCTGGTGCTCGCGGAAGTGGCGGGTGACCGTGCCGTGCGCCGCCTCGGCCTCGACGGCTTTGCCGTCGGGCGTCATCAGCACCGACGTCATCAGGCCTAGCGAACTAAACCCTTGGGCGACCGTGTCGGACTGCACGTCGCCGTCGTAGTTTTTGCACGCCCAGACGTAGCCGCCCTCCCACTTCATCACCTGGGCGACCATGTCGTCGATGAGCCGGTG
>JBPCJW010000132.1:0-11794 GCA_051004915.1 Ilumatobacteraceae bacterium | reverse complement strand
CCTGGGGCGGCGAGGTCAAGACCCAGAACGCACCGTTCCTGCTTCGTCAGTGCATCGCCAATCGGCGTCACGGCGCGGCGGCGTGGCAGTTCATCCGCCAGCGCTGGGACGACGCCAACCAGCGCTTCCCGAGCAACACCATCGTTCGGATGGTCGACCCCCTGCGGCTGCTCACCGATCCGTCGGTGGCCGCCGACGTGCAGGCGTTCTTCGCCGAGCACCCGATCGAGCAAGCGGCCAAGACGCTGGATCAGATCCTCGAGCGGCAGCGCGTCAACGTCGCGCTGCGGGCACGCGAGCACGACCGCCTGGCCGCAGCGCTGAGAGCCTGACCCAACCCTCGCGGCCATGCAATCGAGTTGAGCGGTCCCGGTGGAGCTGAGGGGAATCGAACCCCTGGCCTCAACAGTGCGAGTGTTGCGCTCTACCAACTGAGCTACAGCCCCCGGAGAATCGAGGAGTGTACCGACGCCGTGTCAGGCGGACGAGCGCTCGCTAGAGCGACGAGCGGGCGGCCCGGCCGGCTGGCGACGGCGCGGCGGCGGGGCCGAGCCTCGCCGCGCCGGCTGGCGTACCTGGCGGCCATCATCACGAGGTCTGGCGTCACGAGGTCCGGCGTCACGAGGTCCGGCGTCACGACGGGCGGCGGGACGTGGTTCGTCGCGCCCGACCCGGTCGCCGTACTCACGCTTCGCAGCGAGCTCCGGTGGGCGACGGCGGCGGGGCGGGGCCTCCGACGGGCCGGCTTCGGCGAGCTCACGCCGACGGCGGGTCGGAGGCTGGCCAGCCAGAGTGGGCTCACGCCGACGGCGGGTTGGGGGCTGGCCAGCCAGAGTGGGCTCACGCGGACGGCGGGGCTGGCGCTCCTCGTAGCGGACGGTCGGGCCGGGGGATCGATCGCGGCGCTCGGGCATCTCGGCGGCCTCGACCGGCTGATCGGGCCGGCGGAGGCGGGGCGGGCCGGACGTCTGGCGGCGCTCGGGGACGATCTCCCGCTTGCGTCGGTGGGCCAGGAAGTAGACGTAGGCGCACAGGCCGACGAAGGCGAATCCGGCGACGTAGTAGAGCGACTCTGTCTGCATGGTCGCGGCGAGGAACATCGAGCAGGCGGCGATCAGGACGAGGACGAACAGCACGTTGGCCCGTCGGCGCTGCACGCCGTCGCGCACGACGATCGGGCCGGTCTCCTCCGCCGGGCGGCGGCGTTCAGCCGCGCTGGCTCCACTGCCGTGGTTGCGCGAGCGCACCTCGGCCGGCAGGGGCGGCGGGACGCGACGCTGGGGCGCCGGCAGCGTGGTCTTGGCGGTGGGACGCTGGTGTGTGCGCACGCCGGAGCGCAGCACCGGGCGGCCGGAGGCGGCGGGGCGCCGCAACGGTGACGAGGGCGGTGGCAGCGGCGGCGGCGGCACCAGGGGGCGAGCCATCGAGCGCACCGTGACCGAGCGCGCCGGCAGCGACTTCTGAAGGCTCGAGAGCTGATTGCGGAAGTCCGCGACCGACGAGTTGGGCCGATTTTCGAGACGGGATCGCAACAGCGGCGGGATCAGCACGGCCGCCCACGCGGCTGCGACGACCAGCAAGACCAGTTGACCCATGCGCAATTTTCGCCCTCGACTCGCAGATGTAGCACTTCGACGACGGCCCGAGGGCCGTTCTTTACGATTCTACGACATCTTGGACTGCCGAGGCAACGATAGGCGTGCCACCCGGCACATCCATCGGATCCCGGCGGTACGTGCCGGAGCGGCCACCCGTCTTCTCCCACAGCGCCAACTCGCCGATGACCATCGAGCGGTCCGCCGACTTGCACATGTCGTAGATCGTCAGCGCGGCCGTGGCGCAGGCGTGCAACGCCTCCATCTCCACACCTGTCCGGTCGACGGTGTCGACGTGGGCCTCGACGGCGACGAAGTCGTCACCGATCTCGAAGTTCACCGACACCGCGCCGACCAGCAGGGGGTGGCAGAGCGGGATCATGTCGGAGGTCCGCTTGGCGGCCTGGATCCCGGCGACTCGGGCGACGGCCAGGACGTCACCCTTCTTGACCTCCCGGTTGGCGATCGCCGCCGTCGTCTCCGGGCGCATCAGCACCTTGCAGCGGGCGACGGCTCGACGATGGGTCGGCTCCTTCGGCGTCACGTCGACCATCCGGGCTCGCCCGAGCGGGTCGAGGTGGGTGAAGGAGAGGTCGCCGCTCACAGCTGCTCAGTCTCGCGCGGCACCGAGCCGGTGACCGCCTCCGCGCCTCGGCCACAATTCGGGATCGATGAGACGAGAAGGTGGCGCGGTTACCCGCCGATCTGCGACATCGACCGCTTGGGGCGGATGAAGTCGATGCGGTTGATCCGATGGCCGGCCCACTTGGTGCCGACCGCCTTCTCGATCCTCGCCGCCACCTGGTCGTCCGTCTCGCCGGCCCGCATCGCCCTGCGCAGGTCGAACTCGTCCGTAGCGAACAAGCACGTGCGGAACTGACCGTCGGCCGTCAGGCGCACCCGGTCGCAGTCGCCGCAGAACGGCTTCGTCACGCTGGGGATCACCCCGACCGTGCCACCGCCGTCGAGGTAGCGCCACCGATCGGCCGGGGCGGCGCCCCGCGCCGGCAATTGTTCGAGCGGGTAGACGGCATCGATCCGTTGGACGATCTCGTCCTGGCCGACGACCGCCGCGTCGTTCCAGCCGCCAGACGCGTCGAGCGGCATGAACTCGATGAAGCGCACCTCCACGCCGCGCTGACGACCGAACGTGGCGAGGTCGACCAGCTCGTCGTCGTTGACGCCGCGCTGGACGACCGTGTTGATCTTGACGGGATCGAAGCCGGCCTCCTTGGCCGCCTCGATGCCGTCGAGGACGCGGTGCAGCTCGTCGCGGCGGGTCATCTCGGCGAACCGCTGAGGGTCGAGCGAGTCCAGGCTGATGTTGATCCGGCGCAGCCCAGCGGCCCGCAGCGACGGGGCCAGCAACCCGAGGGTCGCCCCGTTGGTCGTCATCGCCAGGTCGACCGGACCGCCGGCCGTGCGGATCGAGGCGAGCCGCTCGACCAACCCGACGAGGTGGGCGCGCACGGTCGGCTCACCACCGGTGAGACGGATCGACTCGACGCCGTAGCGCTCGACCATCAGGCGCCCGATGCGCTCAATCTCCTCGAACGTCAGCACCTCTTCCCGCGGCAGCCACTGCATGCCCTCCTCGGGCATGCAGTACGTGCAGCGGAAGTTGCAGCGGTCGGTGACGGAGACGCGCAGGTCGCGGATCACGCGCCCGAACGGGTCAACAAGATCGGCGGCGCGCACACTCGACATGGTACGACCGCCCGGCCGCTTCACCGCAGCCGGACTCAGAGCATGACGACGGCGACCTCGGTCCCGGCCGTGACGCCGTCACCGTCGGGGAGGACGACGAGGGCATCGGCGAGCGCGGTGGCGGCGAGCTGGTGGCTGCCCTGCGCGCCGACCGGCGCGACGTGGTATCGGCCATCCTCGGCGAACGACCCGATCACCCGCACGAAGTGCACCTTGTCGTCAGCCTGCCGGCGCAGATCGGTGTCGGTGATGCCGACCAGGCTGGTGCGGGCGAGGTGGCGGTGGCCCATCATCCGCCGCAGCGCCGGTCGGGCCAGCAGCTCGAAGCTGATCAGCGAGCTGACGGGGTTGCCAGGCAACCCGAAGATCGGGGTCCCGTCGAGCAGCCCGAAGGCGAACGGCTTGGCCGGCTTGATGGCGATCTGCATCCACTGCATGTCGGCGATCCGCCCGAGCACGGCCTTGACCACGTCGTAGTCCCCCATGCTCACGCCCCCGCTCGTGACGATGGCATCGCACGAGGCGGCTGCATCGCGCAGCACGGCCTCCAGCGCCTGCTCGTCGTCGGCCACCGTGCCCCGTCGATCGACGATGCAGCCGGCCTCGGCGAGCAGCGGCGCAAGCATGGTGGCGTTGCTCTCGCGGATCTGCCCGGGCCGCAGCGGCCCGCCGTCGGTGACCAGTTCGTCGCCGGTCGAGAGCACGGCGACCCGTGGCGCGGGGAAGACGCTGACGTGTCGAGCGTTGATGCTGGCCAGCACGCCGACCACCGGAGGGCGCACGACGGTGCCAGCGGCGAACACGCGCTCACCGGCGCGCACGTCGTCGCCGACGCCGCGCACAGCCGCACCGCTTGGCACCGCCCGAGTCAGCCGGACGCGATCGCCGCCGACGCGCTCGCTGTCCTCGACCATCGCAACGGCGTCGACACCCTCCGGCAGCGGCGAGCCGGTCATCAACCTGACCGCCTCGCCGCGTGCCACCGGCCGGCCGTACGGCTCGGCACCGGCGGCGGTCTCGCCGACGACCTGCAGCTCGACGGGCACCGTGGCGAGGTCGGCGGCGTGCACGGCGTAGCCGTCGACGGCGGAGTTGGCGAACGGCGGCACGTCCTCGCCGGCGATCACGTCAGCAGTGAGGACGAGCCCGATGGCATCGGATGGCGGCAGCATCACCGCCGGCAGCGGCGGGCACGCCTCGAGCACGGTCCGCTGGGCGTCCTCGAGGGCGATCATCGCAGCACCTCCTCGAGGGCGGCGCGCAGCTCGTCGGCCATCGACGGGTCACGCAGGCCGAGCGTCACCGCGGCGCTGAGGAAGCCGAGCGGTGTACCGGTGTCGAAACGGTCGATCCGGCTGACGACGCCGTAGAACGGTGATCGGTGGGCCTGGGCTCGCAATGCGTCGGTCAACTGGATCTCGCCGAGCGCACCGATCCGACCGGCCGCGATCTCGTCGAACACGTCGGGCGTCAGCACGTAGCGCCCGATGAGGATCAGATCGCTCGGCGCCTCGTCGATCGGTGGCTTCTCCACGAGGTCACCGACCGGCACGACTCCGTCCGCATCGACCGGCCCGGTCGGCGCGATCACCCCGTACCGCCCGACGTCCTCGTGCGGCACCTCCTTCAACGCGACCACGCTGCCGCCGGTGCGCAGGCAGACATCGCGCATCTGCGCCAGCAGCGACGAGTCGCCCATCAGCTCGTCGGGCAGCAGGACCGCGAACGGCTCGTCGCCGACGGCGTCTCGGGCGCAGCCGACGGCGTGGCCGAGACCACGCGGCTCGTCCTGGTAGACGACGGTCGCCCGCCAGTCCCTGCCGATCGATCTGATCCGTTCGGCGAGCTCGTCCTTGCCGCCGGCGACGAGCGCCTCGATCAGCTCGGGCGCCGGCTGGAAGTAGGCCTCGACGGCCGGTTTGTTGCGGCTGCTGACGACGACGATGTGCTCGATGCCGGCACCGACCGCCTCGTCGATGACCATCTGCAGGGTCGGCGTGGCGCCGATCGGCAGCAGCTCCTTGGGCACCGCCTTGGAGGCCGGGAGGAAGCGGGTGCCGAGGCCGGCGGCAGGGATCACGGCGCTGCGCACGTGCATGGCCGCGCACGATACGTCACACCTATGCGCAGGCTGGACACCTCATGCGCAGGCTGGACGCTCCGGCCGGCCTTGGCCGACGGCGCAATCCGGGCGGCGATATCCTCCTGCCTGCGATGCCGACCTACGTGTACAAGTTCGTCGACAGCGGCGAGACCATCGAGGTGCAGCAGGCGTTCGCCGACAACGCCCTGACCGAGGCCGAGCACCCGCAAACGGGCGAGCGACTGCCGGTCAAGAAGGTGTTCACACCCGTCGGCGTCACGTTCAAGGGTGGCGGGTTCTACAAGACCGACAGCCGCGGGTCGGGTGCCAAGCGGTCGAAGTCCCCAGACGGCGGGTCCTCGTCCGACGGGAGCTCTTCGTCGTCGACGGACACGTCCGACTCCGCCAGCTCGTCGAGCACATCCGACAGCGGCTCGGGCGGCGGGGGCGGCAAGGCCGACGGTGGCTCGTCGACGAAGTCGGACTCGTCGTCCACGTCGTCTTCGTCCGGCTCGTCGTCGTCCGGCTCGTCGTCGTCCGGTTCGTCCGGTTCGTCCGGTTCGAGCTCACCGAGCAAGAGCAGCTCCCCCGACCGGTAGCATCGCCGCACCGACATCCCCCGAATCGCTCGTCGATCCGGAGGATTGCATGCACCCCGTGGCTCGAGTCCGCCACGTCTTGGCGCGCCACCCGTGGCTGTATTGGGCAACCGTCCTCATGCTCGCCGTCGGCGTCGCGCTGGTCACGACCACCGCGGTCGCCGGCGTCGAGGATGCCCGCTTGGCCTGGGGCAGCACCCAACCGGTCGTCGTGGCCACGGTCGACCTGGCGCCCGGCGATGCCCTGGCCGGGCAGACGAACGTGCGGCCCCATCCCGTGCCGATCGTGCCGGCTGGCGCGCTCGTCGAGGTGGCACCCGACGCAGTGGCCCGCCAGCACGTCAGCGCCGGCGAGGTGCTTGTCGACGTCGACGTCACCGCCGGTCACCTCCCCTTGGCCCTGATCCCCCTCGGTTGGCGCGGCGTGCCGGTCGCCGAGGGCGTGCCGACGGGGGCCGCCGTCGGTGACCGGGTCGCAGCGGCGAGCGGAGGCGCGCTGCTCGCCGAGGACGGTGTCGTGGTCGCCCGAGTCGAGCAGGCCGTCGTCGTCGCGGTGCCCGAGTCTCAGGCGCCAGCCGTGGCGATGGCCGCGTCAGCCGGCGAGCTCACCCTGCTCCTGGTGCCGTGACGCCGTCAGCCGCGCCACCCCGCGGCCACGACGATCAGCACGGTTACGCCGAGCACTACTCGGTAGATCACGAACGGGGTGAAGCTGTACGTGCGCACCAGCCGCAGCGTCCCCCACACGGCGATCCACCCGGCGATGCCGGAGGTCACGATGCCGACGATCATCGGGACGGCCAGGCCCTCGGGGATGCCGTCCGACGCCAACCCGACGCCTTTCAGCAGCACCGCCCCCAGCGTCACGGGGATCATCATCAGGAAGCTGACCCTCGCCGCGGCGTCGCGGTCGAACCCGAGAAAGCGACCAGCCGTGATGGTGATGCCTGATCGGGACGTGCCCGGGTTGAGCGCCAGCGCCTGCGCCGCCCCCACGACGAGCGCGTCGCGCACGGCGTAGTTCTCGACCTTGCGGCGACCAGTCGCCCGGTCGGCCAGGGCCAGCAGCAGGCCGCCGAGGATCAGCGAGACGGCGATGATCGTCGGCGTTCCCAGCTGCTCGTCGATCTGGCTCTCGAAGGCGGCGCCGACGAGGGCGGCGGGCACCGTCGACAACAGCAGCAGCCATGCCACGCGGCCCTCCGTCGTTGCTCGGTGCTGGCGATCGAACACGGCCCGCCACCCGTCCCGCAGGTACACCGCCAGGTCACGGCGGAAATAGGCGATGGCGGCGACCACGGTGCCGATGTGCAGCGCAACGTCGAACGCCTTCTCCGTCGACTCGGAGTTGAAGTCGTTCCACCCGAAGAGGTACGGCACCAGGAGCAGGTGCCCGCTCGAGGAGATCGGCAGGAACTCCGAGAAACCCTGCACAAGGCCGAGCACGAGTGCGTGGACGATGGGCACGAGGCGACGGCGTCAGGCGCCGCTCATCATCACGTCGCGCAGGACGAGGCTGACGCCGGACGCCCGCATCGGGAGCCAATCGACGTCGTTGCCGACCTCGATGACGTCGAGCAGCATCCGCTGCAGCGTCGATGCGATGGTCAGCTCGCGCACGGGCGCACCGACCTCGCCGCCGGTGATCAACATCCCCGACGCGCCGGTCGAGAAGTCGCCACTGATCGGGTTGACACCTGAGTGCAGGCCGGCCACCGACTGCACCAGCAGGCCATCGTCGATGTCGGCCACCAACTCGTCCTGCGGCCGCGAGCCGGGCTGCAACGCCAGCGCGAGGCAGCCGACGCCGGGTGTGCCGGCAAATCCGCCGCGGACGGCGTTGGCGGTCGAGACCGTGCCGGCTCGTCGCGCCGAGTAGCTGTTGTGCACGAACTGGCGCAGCGTCCCGCCGTCGATGAGCAGGTTGCGACGAGCCGCAAGTCCCTCGCCGTCGACCTCGGTGGCAGTGTAGGCGAGGGGGTTGGTCGGGTCGTCGACGAGCGTGACGAGGTCGGACGCGACCGTTTCGCCCAGCCGATCACGAAACAGGCTGCGACCCTTGACGACGCTCTCACCATTGAGGGTCGAGGAGATGACGCCCAGGAACTGCGCCGTGACGAAGGGGTCGAGGACGACGGTCAGTCGCTTGCTCGCCGGCTTGGTCGCGCCGAGCAGTCGGGTCGCTCGGTCAGCGGCGTCCTGCGCTGCCTTCGTCAGGTCGAAGTCCTCGGGCCGGCGACCGACGCTGAAGCCGAAGCCCGTCTGCGTCTCGTCGCCGTCGTCCGCGAGGCTGCTGACGCTGACGTAGCAGCCGTTCTCGCGACCGGACTGGCGGATGCCGGTCGTGGTGGCGACGGCGACCTCGCCCCAGGCGTCGGCGTAGTTGGCGTCGTCCACACGAACTCGTCCGTCTGCGGCGAGCGTCAACTGCTCCAACTCCTTGGCCAGCTCGATCTTGCGCTCGGTGGAGAACGCCGCCAGCTCGTCGTTCCACAAGGTCTGCGTCGATCGCTCGTGACCGTCGGGCTCGGCCAGCGCGGCCCATTCGTCGACGGTGCCGAAGGTGACGTTGTCCCGCGCTTCGGCGAGGACCTCGTCCACCGCGCCGGGGTCGAGCGTCCCGGCATAGGCGAAGCCGGTGCGCCCGTCGCGGATCACCCGTACGCCGATGCCCTCGCTCTGCGCGGACACGAAGTGCTCGACCTCGCCCTCGTAGACACGGACATCCGTCTCGCCGCCTCGCGAGACGAACGCCTCGAGCTGCTCCCCCGCCACAGCCTGCGCGACGACCTTGTCGGCCAGCGCCTGCAGTTCGCCAGAGCCGGAGTCGGAGTCGGAGTCGCTCACTCCGCCGTCCCGCCGACGGTGAGCGCAGCGACGCGCAGCGTCGGCTGGCCAGTGCCGACGGGAACGCCCTGACCGTCCTTGCCGCACGTGCCCGGGCCCCCCATCGCGAAGTCGTCACCGACGACGTCGATGTCGCGCAGCGCCTGCGGACCGTTGCCGATCAGGTTGGCCTCGCGCAGCGGATCGGTGATCTTCCCGTCCTCGATGAGGTACGCCTCGGTCATCCCGAAGACGAAGTCACCGGTGGCCGTGTTCACCTGGCCCCCACCGAGGCGGGCGACGTACACACCGTGGTCCGTCGAGCGCACGATCTCGTCGGGATCGGCGTCGCCCTCGGTGACGAACGTGTTGGTCATCCGCACCATCGGCAGGTGCATGTAGCTCTGCCGGCGACCGTTGCCGCTCGGCACCCGCTGCTCCTTGCGCGAGCGCAGGAAGTCGTACATGTAGTCGGTCAGCACGCCGTCCTCGATGAGCACGTTGCGCTGCGTCCCATGGCCCTCGTCGTCGATCGACAGCGTGCCCCACTCCCCGGCGATC
Source organism: Ilumatobacteraceae bacterium (assembly GCA_051004915.1). Classification (GTDB taxonomy): domain Bacteria; phylum Actinomycetota; class Acidimicrobiia; order Acidimicrobiales; family Ilumatobacteraceae; genus JALZMG01. The sequence continues at coordinate 2,423 of JBPCJW010000132.1, read as the reverse complement.
GTCCCGTCGTCGACGACGGTCACCAGCGGCGAGGCGACCAGCTCGCCGGTCTTGCCCCGATAGACGCTGGCGCCCTTGCTGACGAGATCGGCCTCGAGACCGTGGCCGCACGCTTCGTGGAAGAGGATGCCGCCAGTGCCCTGCTTGATGACGACGGGCAGCGTGCCGGACGGCGCCGGACGGGCGCCCAGCTTGGTCAACGCCTGGCGAGCGGCATCCCTGGCGAGCTCCTCGACGTCGACGGTATCGAAGATCTCGAAGCCGACGGTGTGACCCATCGAGTGGAAGCCGGTCTGCATCCCCGTATCACCGTTGGCGACCACGTTGACGCGCATCAGGCAGCGAACGACCTCATCGTCGGCGAGCAGGCCGTCGCTGTTGGCGACGAGGACCTGCTTGCGGCTGTCGCCGTAGCTGGCGGACACCTGGACGATCGCGGCGCCAGCCGAGCGCGCCGCCTCGTCGACGCGCCGCAGGAGATCGACCTTGTCGACCTTCGCCACGTCGTCGGGGTAGGTGTCGACGGAGTTGCGCCGGGTCGTGTCGGACCGGGTCAGGGCGACGGTGTGCGTGCGCCCGTCGGCCTGGCTGGCGGCCGCAGCGGCTGCCTCCGCGGCGGCCCGCAGGCCGGCCTCGGACAGGTCGCTGGTGTGGGCGAAGCCTGTGGTCTCGCCCGCGACGACACGGATCCCGGCGCCGCGATCGCGACCACTCGTGACCTGCTCGACCCGACCGTCGTCGAGCGACGCCGACGTCGATCGCTTGTCCTCGGCGTAGACCTCGGCGAACTCGCCGCCCGAGCGCATCGCCGTGTTGAGCACCCGTTCCAGGACGTCATGGTCGATCACGGCGGTGACGCTACCGGTGGCCGCACGCGGGCGTCCGGAGAGACGGTGTGGTAGCTGGCGTGTCCAGCCGGCGAGCCACCAGTAGCGTGGATCCACGTGGCGGTGTCGACGGGCGTGCGCGGTGAGGCGAAGATGACGGTGGCCGCAGCCGACACGGCGCGCGCCCTCGGTTCCGGCAGCGTCGACGTCCTCGGAACACCGCGCGTCGTCGCGCTGTGCGAGGAGGCCTGCTGCCGGGCCGTCGCCGGCGACCTGCCCGCAACGGCCACGACGGTCGGCATGAAGGTGCGCATCGATCACCTCCAGCCGTCGCCGATCGGTGGCTCCGTCATCGCCGAGGCGCAGCTGCAGAAGGTCGAGGGGCGCCGCCTCACGTTCACCGTCTCGGCGTCCGACGATCGCGGCCTCGTCGCCGTCGGCAAGGTCGTGCGTGTCGTCGTCGACATCGAGCGCTTCATGTCGAAGTGCGGCGCCTGATCCCTTGACCTGACCTCGTCGCGCTGGCGGTAGTGGAGTGAGTTCGCTGGCTGGCGGGTAGCGATCGACGATCGTGCCGTCGAGCCAAGGGATCCCACATGGCCACCAAGAAGTCCGCATCGTCCAAGAAGGCCGCTGCCGGGAAGCGGTCCCCATCGTCCAAGAGACCCGCCCCGTCCGCCTCACCAGCGCCGAAGCCGAGGAACCGGCCGGTGGTCGACGCCGCGCCTGACACGGTCGCCGTCGCCGATCTCGTTGAGCCTGGCGCAGGCGGTGAGTCGCATCAGACGGTCGGCGACGGAGCGCCGCGGCTGACGACACAGCAGGGCATCCCCGTCGCCGACGATCAGAACACCTTGCGCATCGGGGGGCGGGGCCCGGTGACGCTGGAGGATTTCCACTTCCGGGAGAAGATCTTCCACTTCGACCACGAGCGCATCCCTGAGCGGGTGGTCCACGCTCGCGGGTTCGGTGCCCACGGGTTCTTCGAGACGTTCGAGCCGCTTGCTGAAGTGACCCGTGCCGACCTGTTCCAGCGGCCGGGTGAACGGACGCCGGTGTTCGTGCGATTCTCGACCGTCGCCGGCAACCAAGGCTCGTTCGACCTCGCCCGGGACGTCCGCGGGTTTGCCGTCAAGTTCTACACGCAGGAAGGGAACTGGGATCTCGTCGGCAACAACATCCCCGTCTTCTTCATCCAGGACGCGATCAAGTTCCCTGACGTCGTCCACGCCGTGAAGCAGGCTCCAGATCGGGGGTTCCCGCAGGCTCAATCGGCGCACGACAACTTTTGGGACTTCATCTCGCTGATGCCCGAGGCCACGCACATGGTGATGTGGACGATGTCGGACCGCGCCATCCCCCGCTCGTTCCGCTTCATGGAAGGCTTCGGCGTCCACACGTTCCGCTTCGTCGACGCTGACGGCACCTCCACGTTCGTCAAGTTCCACTGGAAGCCGAAGCTCGGCCTCCAGTCCGTCGTATGGAACGAGGCCGTCAAGATCAACGGTGCCGATCCGGACTTCCACCGTCGCGACCTGTGGGACGCGATCAACGGCGGCGACTTCCCGGAGTGGGAACTGGGTGTCCAGCTGTTCG
>JBPCJW010000131.1:0-8656 GCA_051004915.1 Ilumatobacteraceae bacterium | reverse complement strand
GATCTCAGCGGCCGCCGGCGAGATCCTGCTCCGTCAAACAGTCACCACCGGGCCCTCACACCCCCCAACACGCTGACCAGGGGAAGTGGGGAGCCAAATCGTCATCGAGAAGTGCGGAACGTCAGCTGAGCGGGCCGCATCCCCCACTTTCAAGAGCTTCGTCGACCAACCCAGCGATCAAGAGGGCGACGTTGTCCACCAATCCGCGCAGGTCCTCATTCAGCTCGGCACGGCAGCGGCGGGCACGCTTGCGCCGAGACCGGTGACGGCGACGTCGACGCACCGCTCGATGTAGTCGCTGTCGATCTGTTGGCGCTGGATCACCTTGCGGAACACGATCGGCCCGACGATCGTGCCCACCACGACCCGTTGGTCGAGATCCATCGGCAACTCCCCACGCTGCTGGGCGCGGCCGACGATCGCCACGACCGGACCCTCCCGCTCGACTCCGAGGCGAGCGAGTAGCTGCTCCATCTCAGGGTCGCGCGTGGCTGCATCGATGAGGCACGGCATCATCCGCCCGACCTTGCCGCTGAGGTCGGCCCGCACCATGCCGTTGAAGAAGGCGAGGAGGTCCCCGCGCAACGAACCGGTGTCGGGGGTGGCGACGTGGCGGAACGCCCGGCCGACCGTGTCCAGGATCAGCGCCGGTCGCTCCGGCCAGTGTCGATAGATCGTCGTCTTGGCGACGCCCGATCTGGCCGCCACCTCCTCCATCGTCAGCTTGGCGACGCCGCCCTCGATGATCAGCTCAGCGGTCGCCTCGAGCACCTTGCGGCGGGCTTCTTCGCTCCTCGGGCGTGCCATCGATCACCTCCACCGAACTGGGCCACCGGACGTCGGCGGATGAGCCTCGGGCTCGTTGCGTTGCGAGCGTCAATCACTACATTAGCGTAGCGAAACGACGCCGTCGTTTGGACGGCGCCCACCGCGACGAGACCCCGAACGAGACGACCGGATGACGACGACACCAGAGCACCCACCAGCAGACAGTGTCGGTGACGCTGACGATGATCTCGACGGCATCGCCCCGGACGTCTACCAGCGGCGTTGGAAGATCCTTGCCGTCCTCTGCGGCTCACTGATCATCGTCATCGTCGGCAACACGGTGCTCAACGTGGCGCTGCCGACCCTGGCCGATCCGGAACAGCTCGGCGCGACCAGCACCGAGCTGCAGTGGATGGTCGACTCCTACGCCCTCGTCTTCGCCGGCCTGCTCTTCACCGCCGGCGCCCTCGGCGACCGCTTTGGACGACGCGGTGCGCTGCAGGCCGGCCTCCTGGTCTTCGCCCTCGGGTCGCTCGTCGGGGCGTTCGCCGACAGCTCGGGTCAGGTGATCGTCGGACGGGCGGTGATGGGCGTCGGCGCGGCGTTCATCATGCCGTCGACGCTCTCGATCCTGACCAACGTGTTCCCCGGTCACGAGCGGGCGAAGGCGATCGCCATCTGGGCCGGCATCTCCGGCGCCGGCGCAGCGATCGGTCCGGTCACCTCGGGCCTGCTGCTCGAGCACTTCTGGTGGGGCTCGGTCTTCCTGATCAACCTCCCGATCATCGCCATCGCCCTCGTCGCCTCCTGGCTGCTCGTCCCGCACTCGAAGGACTCGACGGCGTCGCCACTCGACCCCGTCGGCGCGCTGCTCTCGATCGTCGGCTTCAGCGCGCTCGTCTTCGCCATCATCGAGGGTCCGAACCACGGTTGGACGAGCACCGCGTCGCTCCTGTGGTTCGCCGGCGCCATCCTCGCCCTCGGCGCCTTCGCCTGGTGGGAGTGGCGTTCCAGGCACCCGATGCTCGACCTCGGACTGTTCCGGGATCGCCGCTTCGCGGTGTCATCCGGCGGCGTCACGCTGGTCTTCTTCGCGATGTTCGGGATGTTCTACCTGATGACGCAGTTCCTCCAGTTCGTGCTCGGGTACAGCCCGCTGGAGGCGGCCATCCGGCTGCTGCCGTTCCCGGTGATGATGATGTCGGTCGCTCCCCAGACGCCTCGCCTGGTGAACCGCTTCGGCGCCGATCGCGTCGCGTCGACCGGCCTCGGGTTGATCGCCGTGGCCCTCGTCGGGTTCACCTTCTTCACCCCGGGCACGCCGTACTGGTACCTCGTCATCATCATCGTGCTGATGTCGGGCGGGATGGCGCTGACCATGTCGCCGATGACCACCCAGCTGATGTCGGCCGTGCCACGTGACCGGGCTGGGATCGGTTCGGCGATGAACGACACGACGCGCGAGCTGGGTGGCGCACTCGGCGTCGCCGTGCTCGGGTCGCTCGTCACGAGCCGGTACACGACCGGGCTGGCCGACACGGTGGCGTCGTTGCCGGAGGAAGCCCGCGAGGTCGCCGAGAGCAGCATCGCCGGCGTCCAGGGACTGATCGCGCGCGGCGTGGTGCCGGCCGACATGGCCGACCAGTTGATCGCTGTCGCCCGCTCGGCGTTCGTCGACGGGCTCGGGGTCGCCGGCTTCGTCTCCGCCGGTGTCGTGGCCGTGGCGGCGGTCGTCGTCCGTGTGCTCATGCCGGCCAAGGCGAGCCCTGCCCCGACGCCGCGAGACGCCCCCGTCGCTGTGGACTAGCTGGTGGCTCGCTCCGCTCGCTGGGTCGGGCAAGGCCGACCTGACCCCGCATGCTCGTTGCAGCACGAACGCTCAGGAATGGAAGACCCCACTGGTGGCTCGCTCCCCTCGCGGGGTCGGGCGCGACCGGCCGTCGTCTGCAGCGGGTCGTACGCTGGTCGTCGATGCCGATGCGCCAGGAGTGCAAGCACTTCGAGAGCCGGACGTACGCCAACGGCGACACGGTTCGCAAGTGCAACCTCGACCTGGCGCCGGACGCGCCATGGCGGTGCCCGGAGAACTGCCCGCAGTACGAGCGGCGGGTGGCCGCGGTGGCCTGGACGCACGGGTCGTTGGTCACCCCGCCGACTCCCGACGAGCCGGCCAGCGTCGCGGACGGCACCGCCGCTGCGCTGCTCGACGAGGCGGAGGAGCACCTCCTCGCCGTGGGTGAGCGCGTGCGCGCCGAGGTCGAGGCCGAAGCTGCGGCGCGCCAGCGTCGCGGTTGGCGGCGGTTGTTCCGCCGCCCCTGACGTCGATCGCCGGCCCACGTGTCGCCGCGAGGGGATCGGCGGCGCCGTTCGTAGGATCGGACGAGCATGCACGCGTTCAGTCCTGCCGCGGCGCGCGCCGTTGATGAGAGGTTGGGCAACGGTCGATCGGGTGACGAGCGGGCGGCGGCCGCCGGGCGGGCGGCGGCGATGCCGTTCCCCACGCCGGCCGAGGAGATCTGGCGGTACAGCCGCGTCGATGAGCTCGATCTCGAGCGGTTCCGGCCCGGAGTCGTCAGCACGACGGTGAACGGCGGCGACGGCGTGGTCGGGACAGGCGACTCGACCGACGCGCTCCTCGCGATGGCCGGCTCGGCGCCTGACGTCTTCGCCGAGCTGAACGCGGCCTTTTCGGCGCCGATCTTGGTGCGCCTGCCGGAGGGGACGGTCGTCGCCGATCCGATCGTGATCACCCACCACGTCGACGGCAATGGAACGGCCGCCTTTCCCAGGTTGGTCGTCGATGCCGGCGCCGACTCCGAGGTCACCGTCGTCGAGCGGTTCACGTCAGGAAGCGGCGACACGGTGTTGGTCGTCCCAGTGCTGCACGTCCGGGCCGGGCCAGCGGCGCGTGTCCGCTACCTCGGTGTCAACGAGCTGGACGACGCGGCGTGGCAGATCGGGCACCAGCAAGCCGTCGGTGACCGTGACTCCACGACGCTGCTGGCCACCGTGGCGCTCGGCGGGCACTACGCCCGGGTTCGCACCGAGGCCCGCCTCGTCGGCGCCGGCGGCACCACCCGCCAGGTCGCCCTGTACTTCGCCGACGGCGATCAGATGCACGACTTCCGCACCATCCAGGATCACGATGCCCCGCACACGAGCAGCGACCTGTTGTTCAAGGGTGCCGTTCAGGACCATTCGCGAAGCGTGTACACGGGCCTGATCAAGGTCCGCAAGCACGCCAGGGGGACCAATGCGTTCCAGACCAACCGCAACCTCACGTTGAGCGAGGGAGCCTGGGCGGAGAGCGTCCCGAACCTTGAGATCGAGACGAACGACGTGCGCTGCAGCCACGCCTCGACCGTCGGGCCGATCGACGCGGAGCAGCGCTTCTACCTCGAGAGCCGCGGCATCCCGACGCAGATCGCCGAGCGGTTGATCGTCCTCGGGTTCTTCGACGAGGTGCTCCGCCAACTGCCGGTCGGTGCTCTGGCCGCCGAGCTGCGCGCCCGGGTGTCGTCCAAGCTCGACCTCGACCGCACGCTGACGGGTGTCGCGTGAGAGATCGAGTCTTCGAGCGAGCGACCAAGTCGTTGCGGTGCTCTCCTCGTCGCCGGCTGTGCGGCGACGCGGTCATTGGTGCCCCCGATGAGATCGCGCACCTGAGACATCTGCACGAGTCGATGGTGCGCCAATGACAGCGACGGTGCTGCTCGACGAGCTGGTCGATGGCGCCGCCACGCGGGTGATGGTCGATGGCGTGCCCGTGGCCGTCGTGCGCATCGGCGACGACGTGTACGCCATCGGTGACGTGTGCAGCCATGCCAAGGTGTCGCTGTCGGACGGCGAGGTGTGGTGCGCCGAGCTGGAGATCGAGTGCCCCAAGCACAGCAGCACGTTCAGTCTGCAGACCGGCGAGCCGCAGACGCTGCCGGCCACCCAACCGGTGCCCGTGTACGCCGTCTCCATCGACGACGGCAGCGGCAAGGTCACGATCGACGTCGGGCGGACGCCGTGAGGGCAACACTCAAGATCACCGGGCTGCGCGCCGCCGTCGCCGGCAAAGAGATCCTGCGAGGGATCGATCTGACGGTGAGCAGCGGCGAGGTGCACGCCGTGATGGGTCCGAACGGCGCCGGCAAGAGCACGCTGTCGGCGGTGGTGATGGGCAAGCCCGGCTACGAGGTGCTCGCCGGCTCGGTGACGCTCGACGGAGTCGACATCTTGCCGATGCCAACCTGGGAACGGGCGGCGGCCGGCCTGCACCTCGTGCTGCAGTACCCGACGGAGGTGCCGGGCGTGGCGCTCGACGCCATGTTGCGCGAGGCGCTGACAGCCCGGGGGGCCGGCGCGGGCGACCTTGACGCCCGACTGCTGGAAGAAGCGTTGCGCATCGGATTGGACGAGCCACTGCTGCATCGCGACCTCAACGTCGACCTCTCCGGTGGCGAGAAGAAGCGCAACGAGACGCTGCAGCTGGCCATCCTGGGGCCGCGCCTCGCGATCCTCGACGAGCTGGATTCCGGCCTCGACCTCGACGCGCTACGGGCCTGCGCCCGGCGGATCGAGGCCGAGACGGAACCGACGGGGGACCAGCCTGGCCTCGGCGTCCTCGTGATCACGCACTACAACCGCCTGCTCAGCGAGCTGCGCCCGGACCGCGTCCACGTCCTCGTGCACGGGCGCATCGTGGCCGAGGGCGGTCCCGAGCTGGCCGACCGCCTCGAGGTCGAGGGCTACGCCGCGTTCGCCGATGGCGACGAACCGGCCGGCGCTCCCACTGGCGGCAGCTCGCCCGCCACACCGCCGGCGGTCCGGCCCGGATCCCTCGACGAGCTCTTCGCCGCCGGCCCCTGACGGTGCGTAGTGTCGGCTGCATGGCGACCGATGCAGGGTGGGAAGAGCGCGACGGCTCGTTGCGGCGGCACTTCGAGTTCGACGACTTCTCCGCCGCCTTCGCGTTCATGACTCGCGTCGCTCTCCTTGCCGAGTCACGCAACCACCATCCGGACTGGTCGAACTCGTGGAACGAGGTCGACATCGCGTTGACCACCCACGACGCCGGTTCGACCGTGACGGACGACGATCGCCAGCTCGCCGGGGCGATCGACCAATTGCTCGGTTGAGCGCAACGAGACCGTGACGACGACCGTCGCACCGGCGACGCGCCCCGACCGCTTCCCGGGCAAGCGGGTCGTCGCCGGCTGCTTCATCGTCCTCGCCGTCACGTCCGGTCTCGGTTTCTACGGCCTGGCCGTCTACCTCAACGCTTTCAGCCGTGAGCGGCAGTGGCCCGTGGCGTCGATCTCGCTTGCCACGACGCTGTACTTCATCGTCGGCGGGTTCGTCGGGCTCGTGGTGGCCCGCATCATCGCCCGGCGGGACGTGCGCGTCGTCATCGTCGGCGGGGGCGTGCTCGGCGGCGTCGCGCTGGCGCTGCTCGGTCAGGTCCAGGAGCGCTGGCAGCTGTACCTCGTCTACGCCCTGTTCGCGATGGGCTTCGCCGGCGCTGGGCTCGTGCCGATCACCACGGTCGTCACCCGCTGGTATCACGTTCGGCGATCCGTCGCCCTGTCGGTCGCCTCGACGGGGTTGTCGGCGGGAGGCATCATCTTCACCCCGTTCGCCAAGTGGTCGATCGACGAGCGTGGGTTGGAGGCGGCGACACCGATCCTGGGGATCATCTGGATGATCGGCGTCATCCCCTTCGCCGTCTGGCTCGTGCGACCGGACCCCGCGGCGCTCGGTTGGCTGCCCGACGGTGAGCGGGTGCGCAACGACACGGTGCGCCTGGCACCGACGGGCACGCCGTTGCACGACGCAGTGCGGACGCGCTTCTACGTGGCCGTCACGGTTGGGTACGTCCTCGTCATGGGCGCCCAGGTCGGCTCCATCCAGCAGCTCGTGAAGCTGGTCGAGGAACGCACCGACCGGAGCGCCGCGGCGCTGGCCACGATCGGGTTGGCCGGGATGTCGGTCATCGCCCGGCTGGTCGGCGGCCGGATCGTCACCCGGGTACCCATGGTCGGCTTCACGGTGGGTCTCGCCGCGCTGCAAGCGTTGTCGATGGTCGCGCTGGCGTTCGCGGACGCGAAGGTGGCGCTGGTCGTCGCGATCCTCGTGTTCGGCGCGACCGTCGGCAACATCCTGATGCTGCAGCCGCTGCTGATCGCCGAGCGGTTCGGCGTGCTCGACTACCCGCGCATCTTCAGCCGTTCGCAGTTCCTCACGATGTTTGGCACGGCCGGTGGTCCGCTGCTGCTCGGGTGGCTGTATGACAACGCCGGCGGGTACCGCACCTCCTACGTCGTCGCCGGGTGCTGCTCGCTGGTGGGCGCCGCCGTGCTGTGGTGGGGCGGCCCGGCGACGGAGCACGCGTCGACATGACCGGTGGGCCGCACCCCAACGTGGCGCGCGTCGTGGAGGCGGCCCACGACGCCGGCCTGGAGATCGTCCCGGTGCGCCAACCGACCGGCGCCAAGACGGCTGCCGATGCGGCCACCGCGATCGGTGTCGACGTCGGGCAGATCGTCAAGAGCCTGATCTTCGAGGTCGACGGCGAGGTGGTTCTGGCGTTCGTCAGTGGCGCCAACCGGCTCGACGAGGACCGCCTGGCTGCAGCGGCCGGTGGCCAGCGTTGCGGGCGGCTCGACGGCGACACGGTGCGTGCCGTGACGGGCTTCCCGATCGGCGGTGTCCCGCCGTTCGGACACCGTCGACGACTGCAGGCGTTCGTCGACCCCGACCTTCTCGTCCACGACGAGGTGTGGGCGGCGGCGGGGACGTGGCACGACGTGTTCCCGATCGCCCCGGCCGACCTCGTCCGCGTCAGCGGCGCCACCGTCACCGACCTCAAACGCTGACAGCGCGGACGCGATCCGGCTGATCTGGAAACGTTGCACACCGGGATCTGGGCGCGAATCTTCGCAGATCTGCAACGATTCGCGCCCAGAAGCGTCGATGACACGATCGTCGTCCGCCAGTCCGCGTCGGGTCCTCAGGCGGGGCCGGATTCGTCGGGAGGGGGTGGGAGTTGGGCGCTGGCCGGGACCATCGCTGCGCGTTCGACGGCGATGAACAGCCCGCGGCCGCGGGCGACCTCCTCGGCCGTGGTCAGATCGACGAGCTCGCCCTCGATCCAGATCTTGCGCCCGGTGCGGTCGGTGAGGCGGCCACGGCAGGCCAGCGGTCGATGCAGCGGGGTCGGGCGCAGGTAGCGCACCGTCAGCTCGCCGGTGAACGCCGGCTCCTGCAAGATGCCGAGCACGAACCCGAACACGTCGTCGAAGAGGCCGGCCACGATGCCGCCGTGGGAACGATCCGGCGCTCCCTCGTGCGCCGCGCCGAGGGTCAGCAGGCCGATGATCTCGCCGCCGCGGCGGTGCACTTCGAGGTCCAGACCCCACGGGCTGGCCCGACCGGAGAACGGACGGTCGTCGTAGGAGATGACCACACCGTCGTCGCCTTGCTGCGGCGACGGTTCGCCGCCGAAGGAATCGACGTCTCGCCTCCTGGCGACGCCAGCCTCGAGGCGGTCGGCAAGCCGATCGAGCGTGGTTGCGACGTCGTCCAGTTCCCCGGTCGGAGCCTGTCGGCCGACGAGGGCGTGACCGAGGCGACGGATCGCCCGGCCCGTGCGAACGCGTGCGTCGATCTCCTCGTCGCTCGGCGCGGCCATCCGGGTGAAGCTACAGGTCCGTCCTCGTCCTTCTCCCGGAAGCGCTGCGCCGACGCGACCGGGGCGACTCACGGTGCGGGAGGATTGGGCGATCCAACTTCCAGCTCGTCACGAGTCGCAGGCGAAACCGTCGTTGTCCCGATCAAGAGCCGACCGGTACCCGGGCCCACCTCGAGGAATGTCCTCCGCCCCTGCCACCCGCGCTGCATC
>JBPCJW010000130.1:0-4266 GCA_051004915.1 Ilumatobacteraceae bacterium | reverse complement strand
CGCCGCCGCTCGACGCAGCCAGCTCGATCACCCGGTCCATCGCCCCCGGCTCCTCCGGGTTGGGAAACGCCACACTGGGAAACGTCGGATCAGGAGCGAACTGTGACTCCACCACGACCGGCTCCGGTAGGCCGGCGACGGCGAACGCGCGCAGCAGCGTCTCCCCCGCGACTCCGTGCATCGGCGTGTACGCCACGGCGACGCCCGGCGTGTCGGGTCGACAGCGGACCGTCCGCATCGACTCGACGTACCGCTCGACGACCGATGCATCCGCGCGTTCGATCAGCGCATCGTCCTCGGCGGCCATCGGCACGGCGACCGGGTCGACCTCCGCAATGCGGGCCGCGATCTCGACGTCGTGCGGCGACACGATCTGCGCGCCGTCGCCGAGGTACACCTTGTAGCCGTTGTCGGCCGACGGGTTGTGCGAGGCGGTCACCATCACGGCCGCCGCCGCGCCGAGGTCGAGCAACGTCCACGCCAACACCGGCGTCGGCAGTGCCGACGGGAGGAGGATCACCCGCAGCCCCGCCGCGGCGATCACCCGGGCGGAGTCCAGCGCGAACACGTCGCTCTTGCGCCGCGCGTCGTAGCCGACCACGACACGCAACGTCGACGTGGGCTCACGAGCACGCCGCGCCGTGGCGGCGACGTATGCCGCCAGCCCAGCCGCGGCCTGACGCACGACGAGCCGGTTCATGCGCAGCGGGCCGGCCCCGACGGGCGCCCGCAGCCCGGCCGTCCCAAACGTCAGCCGCCCGGCGAACCGCGCCGCCAGCTCCTCCCCCGGCCCGTCGAGCAACGCCTGCAGCTCGACACGCACGTCCTCGTCCGGGTCCGCCGCCAGCCACGCCTCGGCGACGTCACGCGCCGCACCCTCCGGTGAGGCCGCCGTCACGGGAGGAGTGTGCGCAGCTCGACCAGCGGCCGCGGCCCCACGTGGCTGATCACCTCGCTGGCGGCGATCGACCCCAGCCGGGCACATTCGTCGAGCGGCCGACCCTGCGTCAGCCCGAACATGAACCCGGCGGCGTACAGGTCCCCGGCGCCCGTCGTGTCGAGCACGCGGGCGACCGGCTCGGCCGAGACGTGCAGGACCTCCTCCCGGGTGACGATGTACGAACCTTCCTTGCCGGCGGTGATCGCCGCCAGCTCGCAACTGCGCCGCACGGCGACGATGGCGTCGCCCAGCGACCCGACCTCGTACAGCGACTGCAGCTCCTCGCCGTTGCCGAACAGCACGTCGACGTCGTCCCGCACGAGCGCGACGAAGTCCTCGCGATGGCGATCCACGCAAAACGAGTCCGACAGCGTCAGGGCCACCTGGCGACCGCTGGCGTGGGCGACGCTGGCCGCCCGCCGGAACGCCTTCTTGGCGTCGTCCCGGTCGAACAGGTAGCCCTCCATGTACAGCACCGCGCCGCCGGCGATGGTCTCCTCGTCCAGGTCGTCGGCCGACAGCAGGCTGGACACGCCGAGGTACGTGCTCATCGTCCGCTGCGCATCCGGCGTGACGACGATGATGCACCGCCCGGTCGGCGTGTCCTCGCTCGGCGCGCCGGCCCGGAACGCCACCCCGACCGCGTTCAGGTCGTGCCCGAACACCCGGCCCAGGTCGTCGTCGGACACCTTGCCGATGTACGCCGCCCGGCCGCCGAGGCTGGCGACGCCGCACATCGTGTTGGCCGCCGACCCACCGCTCATCTCCACCGCCGCCCCGAGCGCCCGGTACAGCTCGACCGCCCGGTCCATCTCGATCAGCTCCATCGAACCCTTGACGAGGTCGTGATCGACGAGAAACGCTTCGGTCCCCTGCGCCAGCACGTCGACCAACGCGTTGCCGATGCCGACGACGTCGTAGGCGTCGGGTTCCGGCACGGCCGGCAACGCTATCCCGAGCGACGGTACGGTGGAACGGGTGACGACGACGACCGATGCCCCCGTGCTTGACCCGTATCGCCTTCCGCGTGCTGCGATCCCCTCGCGCTACGACGTCGAGCTGGCCCCGGATCTGGCTGCCGCCACGTTCGCAGGTCGAGTGCAGATCGCCCTCGACGTGACCGAGCCCGTGGCCCAGCTGGTGCTCAACGCCATCGAGCTCGACATCGCCGAGGTGCGCGTCGACGCCAGCGACGTGCCGTGGTCGCTGGAGGAGGACACCGAGCGCCTGATGATCCGCCCCGCCGGCGGGCTCGAACCCGGCGCCGTCGACGTCGTCATCACCTTCGCCGGCCGCCTCAACGACAAGTTGCGCGGGTTCTACCGCAGCACGTTCACCGACGACGACGGCATCGAGCACGTCATCGCCACCACCCAGATGGAGTCGACCGACTGCCGCCGGGCGTTCCCGTGCTGGGACGAGCCTGATTTCAAGGCCGTCTTCGGGATCACACTGGTCGTCGACGCCGACCTGCTCGCCGTGTCCAACGGCCCGGAGATCGAGCGCGCCGAACGCCCGGGCGGCAAGGCCGCGATCCGCTTCGCCGACACGATGGTCATGAGCACCTATCTCGTCGCCTTCGTCGTCGGCCCCCTCGTGGTCACCGAGCCGGTCGACGTCGACGGCATCCCGCTGCGCATCGTCCACGTGCCCGGCAAGGAGCACCTCACGGGCGCCGGCCTCGACATCGGGGCCTTCTCGCTGCGCTGGTTCCAGGAGTACTACGGGATCCCCTACCCCGGCGACAAGGTCGACCTCCTGGCACTCCCCGACTTCGCCGCCGGCGCCATGGAGAACCTCGGCTGCATCACGTTCCGCGAGAACCTCCTCCTCATCGACCCCGACCGGGCGACGATGGCCGAACAGCAGGCGATCGCCGATGTGGTCGCCCACGAGCTAGCCCACATGTGGTTCGGTGACCTCGTCACGATGGCTTGGTGGAACGGCATCTGGTTGAACGAGGCGTTCGCCACGTTCATGGAGCTCGCCGCCTGCGACGCCTACCGGCCCGACTGGGGTCGTTGGACGCTGTTCGGCCTCGAGCGATCTGTCGCCTTCGAGACCGACTCGCTGGCGAGCACCCGTCCCGTCGAATACGAGGTGCGCTCGCCGAAGGACTGCGAGGGCATGTTCGACGTGCTCACCTACCAGAAGGGTGGCGCGCTGCTGCGCATGCTCGAGCAGTACCTCGGCGCCGAGCGGTTCCGGAAGGGCGTCACCCACTACCTGCGCACGAACGCGTACACGAACACCGAGACCAACGACCTGTGGGACGCCATCGAGGAGACCACCGGCGACCCGGTGCGGCGGATGATGGACTCGTGGATCTGGCAACCGGGCTACCCGCTGGTCAGCGCCTCGCTCGACGGTGGTGACCTCGTGTTGCGGCAGCAGCGCTTCGCCTTCGACGCGGCCACGCTCGAGCACGACGCCGCGCCGACGACGTGGCTGATCCCGGTGCAGCTGCGCGCTGCCGGCGGAGGTTCGACCGTGCTCCTCGACGGCGTGGAGGCGAGGGTGCCGCTCGCCGACCCGATCGCCGCGGTCGTCGTCAACGCCGGCGGCCACGGCTTCTACCGGGTCAGCTACAGCCCCGAGCTGCGCTCTCGCATCGCCGGCGAGGTGCTCGGTTCGCTGGACACGCTCGAGCGCTACAACCTCGTCGACGACGCGTGGAACGAAGTCGTCGCCGGGCGCCTCCCGGCCGCCGACTTCCTGACGATCGTCGAGGGCTTCGCGGGTGAGGGCGAACTGGCCGTCTGGCAGGCGATCGTGGTCGGGCTGCGCGGGCTCGGCCGCGTGCTCGACGACGGCGACCTCCCCGCGCTGCAGGCGCGGGTGCGGGCACTGCTCGCGCCCGTCGTCGCCAAGCTCGGCGAGCCGTCCTCTGACGATGACGACCTGCGGGGCAAGCTGCGCGGGTTGCTCACCGCCACGCTGGCCATCCTCGGCGCCGACGAGGCGACGCGGTCACGGGCCGCCGAGCTGTACCGCCAGCACGAAGCCGATCCCGGTTCCGTCGACCCCGAACTGGTCGCCGCGTCCACCGCCATCGTCGCCGCGACGGGTGACGACGCGGTGTTCGAGGAGATGGTCGCCGGCTATCGCCACGGGGCGACCCCGCAGGACCAGCTGCGCCACCTCTACTCGCTCGCCGAGTTCGATTCCGAGGATCTCGTGCTGCGGGCGTGCGAGTTCGCCTGGGGCGGCGAGGTCAAGACCCAGAACGCACCGTTCCTGCTTCGTCAGTGCATCGCCAATCGGCGTCACGGCGCGGCGGCGTGGCAGTTCATCCGCCAGCGCTGGGACGACGCCAACCAGCGCTT
>JBPCJW010000129.1:0-10727 GCA_051004915.1 Ilumatobacteraceae bacterium | reverse complement strand
CTCGCTCGGCATCGCAGCCTGTTGCTCGGCGCTCGGGCGGCGCGCCGCGCCGCACCCGCATCGACGGCGCCGCTCTTCGTGACGCCGCGCGACGGCATGGGCGCGTTTGTGCGGGGGGTGACCGATGCGGCAACAGCCCGTGGCGTCGTCGTCCGCCACGGCGCACCGGTCAGCGAGCTGGCGCTCGACGGCAATCGCTGGCGTGTCGACGGGCGGCCGGCGGAGGCGGTCGTCTTGGCCACACCGGCTGCGGCGACGGCTCCACTCGTCGCCCAGTCCGCTCCTCAGGCGTCCCGACTGCTCGCCACGATGGATCACGCCGGCGTGATCCTCGTGACCCTCGCCGTGTCGACGTGGCCGGAGCGTCTGCACGGACGCAGCGGGTACCTCGTGCCGAAGCCGGTGCAGCGAACGGTCACGGCGGTGTCGTTCGGCTCGCAGAAGTGGGCTCATTGGCGCCCGGCGAGCGGTGACGAGGTGTTGCGCGTCTCCCTCGGGCGCGATGGTCGGAGCGTCGACGGACTCGATGACGACGAGGTCGTCCGACGTGTCATCGACGACGTCGGGCACCAGCTGGGGCTCGACGTCCAGCCGACCGCCGTGCGGATCAGCCGGTGGCCGGCCGCCTTCCCGCAGTATCGGCCGGGCCACCTGGACTGGCGAGCGGCAGTCGAAGGGGCATTGCCCGCCGGGCTGTACGTGACGGGGGCGAGCTACGGCGGGATCGGCGTCCCGGCGTGCATCGTCCAGGCGCAGGCGACGGCCCGCTTGGTGCTGGCTGGCCTCACCAGCTGACTGACCGACGGCCACGGCGTCGCCTGGCTGACCGGCCCGGGAAGCTGGCACACTGGCGCGATGCGACGAGGCGGGTTCGCATTGCGAGCGGCGGCGTTGGTGTTCGTCGCGCTCGCTGCCAGCTGCGGCGACGGGTCGACGTCCGATGGTGGCGACGATCTCGTGCGTTCGTCGGTGCCAGCCGCGACCGCAGGAACCAAGACGACTCGCCCCACCGACACCTCCGTCGCCGGTGCGGTGACCACGGCACGCCCGGCGACGTCCCGGGCCGACCGCGTCCGGTCGAAATCGACGTTGCCTGACGAGGACGTCGCGGCGTCACCGAGGACGGCCGGCGGCACGACCGCAACGACGTCCGTTCCGACGACGGCCGCCGCCGCCACGACTGCCGCCAGCACGACCGTCCCGCCGACCACCCTTGCGCCGACGACGGCTCCCCCTCCCCCGCCGACCACCCTTGCGCCGACGACGGCTCCCCTTCCCCCGCCGACCACCCTTGCGCCGACGCCGGCTCCCCCTCCCCCGCCGACCACGGCGCCACCGCTGCCACCGCTGCCACCGCTGCCACCGCTGCCACCGCTGCCACCGCCGCCACCACCGGCGCCAGCGATCCAGGGCGACTCGATCGAGATCCCGCGACTCGGCATTGCTCGGCCGCTGTACGAGGGCATCGAGCTGTCGACGTTGAACAACGGGCCCGGCCACTGGCCCGGCACCGCCCAGCCGGGGCAGCAGGGCAACGTCGTCGTCGCCGGCCACCGGGTCAGCCACAATGCCGATTTCCGTGATCTCGACGAGTTGTCGGGGGGAGACGAGGTCGTGTTCAACACCGGCGGCGGGCGGTTCGTCTACCGCGTGGTGGGCGTCGAGATCGTTCCCCCCGAGGCGATGTGGATCATCGACCAGGGGGGCGGCCACACGGCCACCCTGTTCGCGTGCCATCCTCCGGGATCGACTCGCCAACGCATCGTGGTGCACCTCCAGTTGTCGGCCTGAGCCGCGTCGCGCTCGCCGCCGGCGGCGGTTTCCTGGTCGCCCTCTCCCTGCCCCCGTGGGGGTGGTGGCCGCTCGCCTTCGTCGGGGTCGCGCTGTTCGAGATCGCGCTCGGTCAGGTGCCCGGCCGGTGGTCGCGATTCCTGCGCGGCGGCGCCTTCGGCCTGGCTTGGTTGGCGATGGGCATGGGCTGGATGTGGCAGCTCACCGTGCCCGGCTACCTCATCGCTGGCGTGCTCTACTCCGTCGCCCACGGCTGCGCCGCGCTCGTCGCGCCGACGGGGCGGTGGCGGGTGATCGGCCGGCCGGCGGTGCACGCCCTCGTCGAAGCCGCCCGCTTCTCGTTCCCGTTCGGCGGGGTGCCGCTGGCCAGCCTGGGCATCTCCCAGGCCGCCGGTCCACTGGCCGGGTTGGTCCGGGTGGGCGGCGTGATCCTCGTCACGTGGGTGGTGCTGCAGATCGGCTTCGGGCTCGGGGCGTTGCTCGACGGAGCGAGCCGGCCCGTAGCGGCCGGCGGCTTGGCTGCGGTCGTCGCGGTGTCGCTCGTGTCGCTGCTCGCCCCGACTGGGCAGGGGACAGGTCGATACCTCGACATCGCCGCCGTCCAGGGCGGCGGCGAACAGGGAACCTCGGCCCTCGAGGTGCCGTCGGCCCTCGTCACCGAACGGCATCTTGCGGCGACCGCGTCGATCGAGCCAGATGACGAGCTCGATCTCGTGCTGTGGCCGGAGAACGTGATCGACGTCGATGTGTTCGTCGGGAGCGTGGAACTGGCCGGGGTCGTCGCCGAGGCGGCTCGGCTGGGCGTGCCGATCACGGTCGGCGTCACCGAGAACGTTCCGGACGACCCGGACCGGATCACCAACGCCCAGCTCGTGGTGACCCCTGACGGCGAGATCACGAGCCGCTACGACAAGGTGCGCCGGGTGCCGTTCGGCGAGTACGTGCCGTTGCGTGGCCTGTTGGAAGCGCTCGGGGCACCGGTCGACCAGGTGCGCTCCGACGCCGTGGCCGGAACGGGTCCGGCGGTCGTCGACCTGCCGGACGGCGATCGGCTCGCCGTCGTCATCTCGTGGGAGGTGTTCTTCGGCGGCCGAGCCAGAGAGGGCGTGAAGGCCGGCGGCGAGGCGATCATCAACCCGACCAACGGCTCCAGCTACACCGGCACGATCCTGCAGACCCAGCAGGTGGCGTCCAGCAGGTTGCGGGCCATCGAGACCGGTCGCTGGCTCGTCCAGGCGTCACCGACCGGGTTCTCCGCGTTCGTCACGCCCGACGGCGAGGTGCAGCAGCGCACCGCAGTCAGCGAACAAGAGGTCATCCGCCAGAGGATCGAGCTGCGCACCGGTCGCACGTGGTACGTCAGCCTTGGTGACCGGCCGTGGATCGCCACGCTGATCGTGGTCCTCGCCCTGTCACTCGTGCTGGCGCGCCGCGACCGTCGGGCGGTGGTCGTCGAGCACGCCGAGCAGCCCGAGCTGGCCCCGACGTCGTGACGGCCGGCACCGTTCCCCCACCTGGGCGGGATCTGTCTACCGGCCGGTAACTTGCCAGCGGTACGCTCTCAGGTCATGTCTGGACGGGCGTCGGCTGACCCGGGCGCGCCCCTGCGGATCGCCTACCTGACCTACCGGGGTCGGCCGCATGTCGGTGGGCAGGGCGTCTACACCCGGCACCTGACCAAGGCCCTGGTCGATCTCGGGCACTCGGTCGACGTGTTCAGCGGGCAGCCGTACCCCATCATCGACGAGCGGGTGGAACTGCACGAGCTGCCGAGCCTCGACACGTTCAACGATCACTACCCGGGTCGCTTTCCTGCGTACTGGGAGATCAAGACGCGCGAGGACGTCCTGGAGATCGCCCAGTTCTGCACCGGGACCTTCCCCGAGCCGTTGGCGTTCAGCTACCGGGCGCGGCGCGCGCTGCGGCCACGCCTCGGGCAGTTCGACCTCGTCCACGACAACCAGTGCCTCGGCTACGGGATCCTGGCGCTGGAGAAGCTGATCCCGACGATCGTCACGCTGCACCACCCGATCACCAAGGATCGCCAGCTCGAGATGGACCACGCCCCGAACCGCCGCAAGCGGTTCTCCGTCGGCCGCTGGTACTCCTTCGTCAAGATGCAGAGCAGGGTCGCCGCACGGATGCCGCGCATCGTCGTGGTCAGCGAGAACTCGATCCGCGACATCCACACCGACATGGGCGTGGCCCGTGACCGCATGCGCCTCGTGCCGGTGGGCGTCGATCCGACCCTGTTCCGACCACTGCCCGAGGTGTCGCCGATCCCCGGTCGCCTGATCACCACCGCGTCGGCGGATGTCGCGCTGAAGGGACTGCCGTACCTGCTCGAGGCGGTCGCCAAGCTGCGCACCGAACGGGACGTCACCCTCACGATCATCGGCAAGCCCAAGGCGGGCAAGACGATGCAGCTCGTCCGCTCCCTCGACCTCGGCACTGCCGTGCAGTTCGTGTCCGGCGTCAGCGACGAGCGGATCGTCGAGCTGTACGCCGAGGCCGAGCTGGCCGTCGTGCCGAGTCTGTACGAGGGGTTCAGCCTGCCGGCGATCGAGGCGATGGCCACGGGCACCGCGCTCGTGGCGACCGACGGCGGCGCGCTGCCCGAGGTCACCGGCCGCGATGGCGAGACCGTCTTGCAGTGCCGCGCCGGCGATGTCGGCGCGCTCGCCGCGACGATCGCCCGCGGGCTCGACGATCCCGCGCTGCGCGCCGACGTGGGCGCCGCCGGCCGCCAGCGCGTGATCCAGCGATGGACGTGGCGGCGCTGCGCCGAGCTGACCGTCGAGCAGTACCGCGAGGTGTTGGCGATGCCGGCCAACGTCGCCAAGTCGCGGCGGAACGCGGTCTGATGTTGACGGTACGCTCCGATCGGTTGGTCGCGCTCGGTCTGCGACCGGGTGACCTCGTGCTCGACGTCGGAACCGGGTTCGGGCGGCACACGTTCGAGCTGGCGCGGCGCGGCCATCGCGTCGTCGCCGTCGATGTCGCCGACCACGAGGTGCGCGCCACGCTGGCGACCCTCGATGCGATGTCCGAGGCTGGCGAGATCAGCGCCTCCGCAGCGGTCGGCGTCCTGCGCGGTGACGCCACCCACCTGCCGTTCGTCGACGCCGCCTTCGATGCCGTGCTCACGTCGGAGGTCTTGGAGCACGTGCCCGATGACGTCGGCGCGCTGGCCGAGATGACGCGCGTCCTGCGACCGGGCGGTGTGTTCGCGGCGACGGTGCCGAGCTGGCTGCCGGAGAAGATCAACTGGATGCTGTCCGACGACTACCACGCGCCGGCGGTCGAGGGCGGGCACGTCCGCATCTATTCGGCGACCGAGCTCAAGGCCAAGGTGCGGGCGGCCGGGCTGCGCCTGGCCGGGAGCCACCATGCTCACGCCCTGCACTCTCCGTACTGGTGGCTGAAGTGTGCGGTCGGGGTGCGCAACGAGGACCACCCGGTCGTCCGCCGCTACCGCCAACTGCTGGAGTGGGACATCGTCCGCCAGCCCCGATCGACGGCCGTCGCCGAGCGCCTCCTGTCGCCCGTGCTCGGCAAGAGCCTGGTCCTCTACGCCACGGCGGAGGCGGCGTGATCCCGGAGGTACCGGGGGTGTTGAGCGCCGAGGAGATCGCGACGACCGCCGAGCACCTGGCGTCGTTGCAGCTGCCGAGCGGCATGATCCCGTGGTTCCCGGGCGGTCACTGCGATCCCTGGAACCACGTCGAATCGGCGATGGCGTTGGACGTCGCCGGAATGCATGAGGTGGCGGAGGACGCCTACGAGTGGATGGCCGCTATGCAGCGGGCCGACGGCAGCTGGCACAACTACTACTGGCCGGATGGGCGGATCGAGGAATCGAAGCTCGACACCAACGTCTGCGCCTACGTCGCGACCGGTGTGTGGCACCACTGGCGCTGCACGTGGGACCGTGCCTTCCTCGACCACCTCTGGCCGACCGTCGAGCGTGCCCTGGACTGGGTGCTCGGGTTGCGCCGACCCGACGGCCTCGCTCTGTGGGCGATCGAGGCGGACGGGTGGCGACCCTGGCGCTACGCGCTGCTGACCGGTACGTCGAGCATCCAACACGCGCTGCACTGCGGAGTGGCCCTTGCGGAGGTGGTCGGTGACCCCCGGCCGGACTGGGGCGAGGCAGGCGACGTGATGGCCGCGATGATCGCCAACGGCAGGTACGAGGCCTTCGAACCGAAGCAGCGGTGGGCGATGGACTGGTACTACCCGGTGCTGACCGGAGCGTTGACGGGCGAGGATGCCAAGGTCCGCCTCGCCGACGGCTGGCCAACGTTCGCGATGGAGGGTCGAGGAATCCGTTGCGTCAGTGACGAACCGTGGATCACGGCGTCGGAGACCGCCGAGTGCGCGCTGGCGTACGCCGCGATTGGCGACCTCGCCACGGCGACCGACCTGCTGGCGTGGACGCGAGCCCACCGCCGGGACGACTGCGCGTACTGGACGGGCCTCGTGTACCCGGACGATCCGAGAGGCGAGCCGACCCGGTTTCCGTTTGAGGAGGTCACCTCGTACACGGGGGCGGCCGTCATCCTCGCGGCGGACGCCATCGCCGGTGCCTCGCCGGCCTCTGCCTTGTTCACGCAGCATCCGTCTGTCCGGAACAACTGACCGGATCCGGCCGGTTCGTCCGGGCAGTTCGTACTGCCTCAAGCCTCGGCGAGCGGTGCGCCGGTCGCATCGCAACGAACCCCGGCGACGGCGTCGGGCTCCATCGGCTGCTCCATCGAGGCGAGGGTGTCTTCCATCGCCGTCGGTTCGATGCTGCCGCCGTGGTCGCCGTACGGACGGTCGAGGAACGACACAAGGACGAGACCCGACACGATCATCGTGGTGACGGCGACGAGCATGAAGCCCTGCACGAACAGGTGCTCCCTTCGGTCGGCGAACAGCAGCATGAACCCGATCACCGTGAGTCCGACGATGAACAGCACCACCCACACGATCGGCGCGACGACCGGTGACGCTTCGGAGATCCTGCTGCGACGCCCCTCCTGGGGGATGGACGCCTGCGCCAACCAATGCCCGAGGGCGATCTGCGACCGTGGATCGTCCACGTCGGCCGTGGCGAGTGTCGTCTCGAACCCGTCCAGCCACACATCGGGGACGTTGCTGTCGCCCTGCGACTCCATCGCCTCCCACTCGAAGCCGATGACGGACCGGGCGTAGCACACGAGATCCGCCCGCAGAGCGGCCTCGTCCCCCGGTTGGAAGAGATCGGCGATGCGGAACATCTGGCGGATGGCGACAGCCTCCGACGCCGCGTTGCCGGCCGCCTCTCGGTAGCTGTTGAAACCGACGAAGATGACGAAGGCGAGGAGGACGGCGAACCCGGAGCCGACCACACCGAACACACCGCCGGCCTTGGAGTCCTCGCCCAGGAAACCCTTCGGCGGCGCGAACCGGCGGGCGACGATGAGCGCCGCGACGCCGACGGCGGAGGCGCCCGCGATCAGCAGGAGCGCCAACCAGGTCGCACCCTCGCCGCCTGCGCTTCCCGCCGGTCTGCCGCATCCGAGGCGACGTTAGCGAGGAGTTCCTGGCACGGGTCGGCGATCGATCGGCCGGCGCCACACCACTTCCCCGTCGACGAGCTCGTCGGTCGGCGCCAGTCCGGCCCGCCTGGCAATCGCCGCCGACGCGTCGTGTCTCGGATGGATGTTGGCGGAGACGTCGCCGACGCCCATCCCAACGAGCCAGTCGACGATGGCGCGCGCCGCCTCCGCCGGGAAGCCCCGCCCGTGCCACGGCACGCCGATCTCCCACGCCACGACGGCGGCCGAACCGTCGGCCGACACGGTGGCCTGCACGACGCCGACGGGTTGATCGCCAGGAAGGCGCACGATCCAGTTGCACCACCGCTGGGTTCCGTCGGCAGAGAGTCCGACCGCCAAAGCTCGGTACCGAGCACGGAGCTCGTCGAGGGCGAGTGGCGCGCCACCGGTGAACTCGTGCATCCGAGGGTCGGCGAGCACCGTGACCATGTCGTCGGCATCGTCCGGCGTCAGCGGTGTGAGCACCAGTCGTGCGGTGGTCAGCAGCTGTGCTGCCGGGAACACGACGCGATCCTCGCGAACGCCGCCTTCATCTGGGCGCAGAGGTTCCCGTTTCTCTCTCCGGACGCGGAGCCTCCCGTCTTCGAGGACCTCCGCGCCCAGATCGCGATCTGGGGACCGCTTGCTAGCTTGCGGCCGGCGCCGGGCGCTGGTCTGGCGAGGGGAGAGGGAGACTTCGAGATGACCGACACGGGCACCGTCACGAGGGCGGGAATCGCGATCGGGACGAGTCGAGCTGATGGCAGCGATCCTCCTCGGGGTCGCTGGCATCTTGACGGCGTGGGCGGCGTACAACGCCGCGCTCACCGATGGTGACGCGTTGAAGGGCTACACCGAGTCGGCCACGAGCACCGCCGACGCCAACTTCTTCTACAACCAGGGCAACCAGTCCGTTGCGTCCGACTCCGGCACGTTCCTCCAGTACGCGTTGGAGATCGAGCGGGGCAACCCGGAGATCGCCGACCTCGTGCGTCTCAACCTGTTCTCGCCGGAGCTGCAGGTCGCCACCGACGCGTGGGATCAGCTGGCAGCTGGGGAATCCCCGGCGACGCCGCTGCTCGTCGAGGAGTATCAGGTGGAGGCGTTCGCCAACGCCGATGCCCTGACGGAGACCGCCAAGTTGCAGTTCGCCGATGCCTTCGCCGCCGACGAAGCCGGTGACAAGTTCGAGCTGGCCGCTGTCTTCCTGGCCGTGTCGCTGTTCCTCGCTGGCATCGCCAGCCTGTTCAAGGTGTACCCGATCCGCCTGGCCATGCTCGGTGCCTCCGTCCTGCTGATCGTCCCCGGCATCATCGCCATCATCCAGGGCCACGCGGCGATCTGACGGACGACGTGCGCAACGCCGGCGCAGTTGTCACCGGCGGTGCAGTGGCATCGGGCTGGCCACCGCTCGACCGCTCGGTCGGTCCGGTACTCGTGTCGTGCTCGCCGACGTTGAGCAGTCGGCACTCGAGTCGGCCGTCGACGGCTTGCGGGCGACGGCATCGAGTCGCCCGGCCGCGGTCGAGTCTTCGGCTCGCCGCCGCTGGTCCGGCAGCCCGACGTATCAACGCGCAGTCTCGCGTGTCGTGATCGCATGACCCACAACCACTCGCACCGCGATCCCGAGCGCTCCCTGCTGGCGCGACTCGAGCCACACCTGCTGCCTCGATTCGGCTGCGCCGGCTCCGTGTCTCAGGCCCTGGCGGCCATCCGCCGGCGCCCTTGCCGCTGATCGTCCTGCCCGTCGCAGCTTCGACGCACATGGGCGTGACTCCGGCCGCCGCTCGCGTTGGGTCCGATGGCGCGACTTCTGGACACCGGCGAACGACGAGGACGCGCTCGACGCGCTGAGGCAGGCGTACGACCTGGCGCTCGATCATCGAGGCGAGGTCGCGTGCGGCGGCGGAACGGGACGAACGGGGTGCGCTCTTGCGGTGATGGCGATCTGGTCTGGTGTCGAGCCGGCTGACGCCGTCGGCTGGGTCCGTCGTTCGTACCGGCGCCCACGCAGTGGAGACGCCGTGGCAGCGTCGCTGGGTGGAGAGCATCCATCCTTGAATCGCTGTCACGACATCGCCGATGCCGATGAGGGCCGCGAAAGGTGGGCGGTGGCTCGGTTGGATGCCGGCTACGTCGCGACCGCGGCGCCAATCGGCGTTCGAGGCTGCGGAGGGGTGAGCGGTAGAAGCGCGAGCTGATGCGGATCAAACGACGTACGTGGAGCGAATCGCCTCGGTACCGGCGCGCAGGTCGTTGAGGCTGATGCCGTCCACCTCGAAGAGCCATGCGCGTCGCCGATCCTGGAGTCGCAAGAGGACGCGACGCTGGCGTTTCTTGAAGGCTGCGCAGATGCTTCGCCTGATGACACCCGTCCAAGGACACGATGCGATCCGGGCCGTCTGGGACGGCTTCGTCGCGCTGAACGGGCAGATCCCGATCAGGCTATCCCCGGGCCGCGTGTGAGATATCCTCGTGCTGTGACCAAGCGCCTGATCGAAGTCGACGACAGCAAGCTGGACGCCGTTCGGACCGTCCTCGGCACCCAGACCCTCAAGGCAACCGTCGATGAAGCGTTCAACGAAGTGCTCGCCTTGGAGCGACGCCGGCGCGCCCTGCTCGCCGAGCGTGGCATCGACGCTGCCCAGCTCAGCGATCCCGACGCCCGCCGAGCCGCGTGGGGCTGAACCCGTACTACCTCGGCGACACCTCAGCCCTCACCCGGCGGGCCGTCGCCGCCATCGCTCGGCGACTGACGCCGCTGCTCGAAGCCGGGCTGGTGGCGCACTGCACCCCAACGGACCTCGAGGCCGGATTCTCGTCTCCAAGCCCTACCGCCCACATGGCCCTCCGACAGGAACGATCAGCATGGCCGTTCGTCGCCATGGACCAGCGTGTGCTGGATCGTGCCGTCGAGGTACAAGACACGCTCGCCGCCCGAAGCGAGCAGCGAGGAGCCAAGATCGCCGACCTGCTCATCTCGGCGGCGGCGGAGGCCTCAGGCCTCGTCGTGCTGCACTACGACCACGACTTCGATCTCATTTCGTCAGTCACCCATCAGCCCGTCGAGTGGATCGTCCCAGCCGGCACCGTCTCCTGACCTGATCGATGCGCCCGATTGCCGGCGTGGGAGGACAGTTGCCCCGCGCGATATCGGGCGTCGTTCGCGGATCGAGTGGGCGGGCTCACCCACCGATCCACTCGGGTGCTTGGCGTGTCCGTCATGTTGAGGTCGTGGGGCCGGGGTCAGGCGGCGTCGGGTGGTGCTCGTTCGCCGTGGTCGGTTGGCGGGTGGGGCTCGTCGGGCGGGTCGGGGTCGGTCGGCGGCTGGACTTCTGACGGTTCCGGATCCGGTGGTTCGGGTGGGTGGGC
>JBPCJW010000128.1:0-7719 GCA_051004915.1 Ilumatobacteraceae bacterium | reverse complement strand
TTCCACCCCGAACTACCCCGACCTCGCCAACTCGTCGATCGTCGAGCTGGGTGACGGGTCGATGTTCTTCGCCGGTCAACGCCTCGACGGCTTCTTCGTCGACCTCGGGTCGGTGTTCGATCTCGCTGCGCTGCGGCCGATCCAGAACCTCCACCTCATCCCGTCGCCTGCGGCGCCCGGTGTCAACGCTGTGCGTGGGTTCAACGTCCACTCCATCGCCCTGCAGATCCCGATCGAGCACCTCACCTCAGACGGATCCGTCCCGACTGACCCGCTGGGCGCCAACGCCGTGATCGGTGTGTACGCCGCAGCCGCCCGCCAGAAGGGCCGCTTCCAGGACGAGACGCAGAGCTACGGCGAGGGCCCGTTCACCCAGGTCTCGCGCCTCGCCATGCCGCTGGTCAACGAGGTCTTCATCCCGATGTCGCGCAAGGACGAGTGGAACCGCTCAGAGCCCGCTGACGACTCGGAGTTCGCCCAGTTCACCGCCATGCCCGAGCTGGCCGTCCTGCTCGGCGCGCTCTACCCCGACGTATTCCCCAACCTGGTTGCCTACGACAAGGACCGCGCCGACCTGCTGGCGATCTTCCTCACCGGCATCCCGGAAGGCGTCGTGCCCGGCTTCCAGAACAACACGGGCACGACACAGGCCGACCTGATTCGGCTCAACGTGGCCATCCCGCCGACCGAGCACCCGAACAAGCTCGGCCTCGTCGCCGGCGATGCGGCCGGGTTCCCCAACGGTCGGCGCGTGTTCGACGACGTCGTCACCGTTGAGCTGCGTGCGATGGCCGGGTTGACGATCCCGCTCGTCGACCCGAGCTTCACGCCCGACGCACCCGCCAGCCTGATCGAGGACGGCAGTGACAACAACACCACGTCGTATCTGAACTACTTCCCGTACCTCGATCACCCGATCAGCGGCTACGACTCCGTGCCGCCGTCGTCGAGCGGCCTGCCACAAGGGCGTTGACGCACCTGCAGGATCATCCGCGCGAGCACCGTCACACCGACGGTGTTGCTCACTCCCACGACCACGTGGGTGAGCATGATCACGAGCACCATCACCGTCCGCTCGAGTCGATCACCCATGTCCAGGGCGGCGCGCCCGCTCTGGACATCGGTGGCGACATCGGAGCGCTCGTCGTCTTCGTCGACGGGTCGGCCATCGGGACCGAGCTGTTCGTCCGCACGGACGACGACCCGTTGCTGTCCGTGCACACCGGCGTGTGGTGGCGCAACATGGGCAAGGGCGGCCGGGACCAAGTCGCCGCCGCCCTGTTCTGCGAGCTGCGCGAGGGCAGATACTGGCTGCTCGACCCGGCCGGCGCCGACGTCTGCGCCGTCGAGATCAACGGCGGCAAGCTGAGCGAGCTCGACCTGCGCTCGTAAGACCTGGCGCTAGCCGGGCACGATGCGCGTGACCCGGCTGACGCGGGTGGGGGCTCGAGGCCCGGGGCGCACGGCATCGTCGCTTCGGCGCTGGCGCACCCGGTGGCGAGCAGGAGGATTTCGATGTGCGCCCGTCGCCTCACCTCCATCTGACACCGCTGCGGGTGACGAGGTTCGCCCCGGGGGCGATCAGGTTCTCAAGCGTTTTCAGTGGTCACAGGTGACCCTGTTCTGCCAGAGCAACAGCAAGCACCGCGCAAGCCACGGTTCTGCTGGCAGATTTGGGTCACAGGTGACCCCGGAAAACGCTTGAGAACCGGATGGCGGAGCGCGAGACGGCCGGTAAGACTGAGAGGGCGTAAGCATGAGAGTGGGGGTCGAGGTGGACGAGCGCAGGGAGGGCGTGGCGTGGCTCGATCGGCGGCGCCCCCAGCGTGACTACGGGCTGACGGGCGCCGACTCACGGCGGGCCGTCGAGCTCGGCCTCGCCGACGCGCGGTGGTACCGCCCGCCGATCGACCCGCTGCGCCTGCACCTGCTGACCACGCGCAGCAACGGCCGGGCCGCCTGCGATGTCGTGATGTGGCTCGGTCTGCTCGCCGCAACCGCCAGCCTCGCCTGGATCACCCTCGGCTCGTGGTGGTCGATCCCGGCCTTCGCCGTGTACGGCGCGCTCTACGGCGCCTCGTCGGACCCCCGCTGGCACGAGTGCGGACACGGCACGGCGTTCCAATCCCGCCGCGCGAACGACGTCGTCTACTACCTCGCGTCGTTCATGCTGCTGCGCGAGCCGACGCTGTGGCGCTGGTCGCACGTTCGCCACCACTCGGACACGATCATCGTCGGCCGCGACCCGGAGGTGCTGTTCACCCGACCGTTCCGGTGGAGCACCCTGCTGCCCAACCTGCTCAACCTCGTCAACGGACCGAAGATGCTGTGGCGCATGGCCCGTCACGCCACGGGATCGATCGACGACGAGGCCAGGGACTTCGTGCCGCAGGACGAACTGCGGCGCGTCGTCTGGGAGGCCCGCGCCTTCCTCGCCGTGCTGGGCGGGGTCGTCGTCTGGTCGGTCACCACGTGGTCGATCGTGCCACCGCTGTTCATCGGGCTGCCCTCGTTCTACGGCGCGTGGATGCTGTGGTTCTTCGCCACGACCCAGCACGCCGGGTTGCGCGAAGACGTCCTCGACCACCGCCTCAACACGCGCACGGTCTACATGAACCCGGTACTGCGGTTCCTGTACCTCAACATGAACTACCACCTGGAGCACCACCTGTTCCCGACGGTGCCGTACCACGCCCTGCCGGCGCTGCACCGCGAGGTGGCGCCGCACCTGCCCCGACCGAACACCTCCGTCCTCGACGCCTATCGCGAGATCGTCGATGCGTTGCGCCACCAGCGCGACGACCCCGACTGGCAGAT
The DNA here is from genome assembly GCA_051004915.1 of Ilumatobacteraceae bacterium. Lineage (GTDB taxonomy): Bacteria > Actinomycetota > Acidimicrobiia > Acidimicrobiales > Ilumatobacteraceae > JALZMG01. The sequence goes on along the minus strand of JBPCJW010000128.1, from coordinate 4,902 downwards.
CCCGGGCCGCGCGCTGCCCGATGCAACGCCACTCGCGACATCCGAGTCGGCGGCCACTGTGGCGACGGTGCGGGTCGGGGGTGGCGTCGACCTCGGGGTGGTCGAACGCCTCGCCCCTGGGCAGCTGGCGCGGGTCGACATCGGCGAGGCGACGTACGTCCTGTGCCGTCCAGACGACGGCGGCTATGCGTTGCTCGACGGCATGTGCACGCACAGCCAGACCCACCTCGCCGGTGGCCTGCTCGTCGACGGCTGCATCGAGTGCCCAAAGCACAACGGCCGCTTCGACGTGCGCACCGGCGAACCGACGCGCCGGCCGGTCAAGGTGCCGCTGCGCACGTACCCGATCACCGAAGTCGAGGGCCGCATCGTCGCCGACGTCTCCGCCGACGTCTCCGCCGACGATGCGGAGCGGGCCGAACGATCAGACCTCGACGGGGCGCCCCTCGCGCGCTGACCGCCACGCCGCCAACCCCACCGCCAGCGGTGCCCGCCCGTCGGTCGCGGCGACCGGCGAAGGGCCTCCGGACCGGGCGTAGTTGCAGAATGCCTCCCACTGCAGGATGTAGCTCGGCAGATACCGCTCGACGAAGAAGTGCGGCAGCTTCGAGCCGGACGAGCCGTGCGCGGTGAGCACCGTCGCGGTGTACGCCGGCGGGTTGTGCGACACCGCCATGCCCTGGCTTCCGAACGCCTCGACGCGCTGGTCGTAGCCGTACACCGCCTGCCGGCTGTTGTCGATCACCGTCAAGCAGCCGTCCTCGTGGCGCATCGTGAGGACGGCCGTGTCGAGGTCGCCCGCCTCGCCGATCGCCGGGTCGATGCGCACGGCACCCGTCGCGTACACCTCGACGATCTCGCTCCCGGTGACGAATCGAGCCATGTCGATGTCGTGGCACGTCATGTCGAGGAAGATGCCGCCGGACACCTCGATGTACGCCATCGGCGGCGGGGCGGGATCGCGACTGGAGATCCGCACCAGGTGCAGCGCGCCGAGCGTCCCGTCTGCCACGGCATCGCGCACGGCGCGGTGGGCCGGGTCGAAGCGGCGGTTGAACCCGATCTGCAGCCTGGCTACGCCTGCGGCGATCGCCGCCAACGCCTGATCGACCTCGGCCAGGTCGAGCGAGATCGGCTTCTCGCAGAAGATCGCCTTGCCCGAGGTCGCCGCGGCAAGGAGCAGCTCGACGTGGGTGTGCGTGCTGGTGCAGATGGCCACCGCGTCGACTGCGTCGCTGGCCAGCACCTCGTCGACCGAGCCGGCGACCGGCACGCCGAGCGACCGGCCGACGGCCTCGGCCGCCTCCGGGTCGGCGTCGTAGATCATGCCCAACGCCGCGCCCTGCACCTGGTGGGCGAGCAGTTCGGCGTGCATCCGCCCGATCCGTCCGACTCCCAGCACACCGACTCGGACCGCTGGTTCTTCGACTGACCCGTCGCGCACGGCGGACAGGTTCGCGCGCGTAGTGTCCGCCACGTGGCGTCGGCCCCGGCTCCGTCGATGGACCAGCCGCTGCGGGCGGCGATCATCGGCTTCGGCCGCATGGGTCGGTTCCACCTCGCCGCCCTCGCCGATGTCCCGACGATCGACATCGTGGCGCTCGCCGAACCGTCCGTCGACGCGCTGACGCTGGCCCACGAGCAGCACGGAGGCGCGTCGGCGTACGAAGATGTCGGTGCGGCCCTCGCCCACCCTGGGCTCGAGGCGTGCCTCATCGCCAGCCCGACGCCGACCCATCCGGCCGTCGTCGACGCCGCGCTCGGGGCCGGCCTGCACGTCCTGTGCGAGAAGCCGCTGGCGCTCGATCCGGATGAGGCCGACCGATTGGGCGCCATGGCGGAGCAGTCCGGTCTGGTGCTGCAGGTCGGTTTCTGGCGCCGATTCTCGCCGCCGTGGCACGTCGCCAAGCAGGCGATCGACGGCGGTCGGATCGGCCGGCCACTGCTTGTCCGGCTGGCGCAGTGGGACGCTGACCCGCCACCGGCATCGTTCTGCGACCCCGCCGTGAGCGGCGGGCTGGCCATCGACTGCGGCGTCCACGAGTACGACCTCGCCGAGTGGCTGACGGGTCGGCGAGTGACCACGGTGCGGGCATGGTCGCTGCCGATCGTCGACGATGCCGTGGGCGCGTCCGGCGACGTCGACAACCTGCTGGCCGTCCTTCGCCTCGACGACGGTGCGATGGCCAGCGTCGACCTCTCGCGCAACGCCCGGTTCGGCGACGACGTCCGCACCGAGGTGCTCGGGTCGGCCGGCGCGTTGTTCGTCGAGACGCTGCCGACGGCGCTGACCCGCCTCGGCGAGGCGAGCGGCGTCGATGAGCTGCCCTGCTCGACCGCGGCGGATGCAATGGCCGCCGGCGTCGCCGCCCAAGCCGCGGCGTTCGCCGCGCAGGTTCGGGGTGGCGATGGCAACGTGCCCGGCGCGGCCGCCAGCGCGAGGGCGACACGCATCGGCCTGGCCGTGATCGAGTCGGCGCGCATCGGCGCAGAGGTCGCGCTGTGACCAGGCGTGTCGTCATCCACCAGGACGACGTCGGCATGTGCCACGGCGCCAACGCGGCGTTCGTCGAGCTGTCACGGCGGGGGACGATCACGTGTGGGTCGGCGATGGTGCCGTGCCCGTGGTTCAGCGAGATCGCCGAGCTCGCCGCCGGTGATCCGACGCTCGACCTCGGCGTGCACCTCACGCTGACGGCGGAGAAGGCGTTCTACCGTTGGCGACCGTTGACCGCGCCCCGCCCGTCGGCCGGCCTCACCGACCCGTCCGGCCACCTGTGGCGCGACGTCGCCAGCGTCCGCCGCCACGCCGACCCGGACGCCGTCGAGGCCGAGCTGGCGGCACAGGTTGAGGCGGCGCTCGATGCGGGCATCGATGTGACCCACCTCGACGCCCACATGGGCGCTGCGATCGCGCCCGAGCTCGGCGACATCTACGTCCGGCTGGGGGCCGAGCACGACCTTCCCGTGCTGCTCACGAGCTCGCTGACGGGGTACGCACCGAGCGACCACCTCGCCGGTGCCACCGAGACCGACTACGCACCGATCGTCGAGGCGGCCCGGTCGTTCGGGCAGCCGATCTTCGACGAGGCGCGCGAGACGCCGTGGGATCGCCCGGCGACCGGCGCGGTCCGACCGACCTACGAGGCGTTGTTCTCCCGACCTGCCCGACGGGCTGACGTTCATGGCGCTCCACCCGAACACACCAGGTGAGCTGGAAGCGATCGAGCCGGACAGCGCGTACATCCGCACCACCGAGTACGAGCTGTTCGGCAGCGACCCGTGGGCGAACTGGCTGGCGAGCCAGGACTTCGAGCCGATCGGCATGCGCGAGCTGCGCGACGCCCTCCGGGCCTGAGTCGCCAGGCAGCGGATCACCTCGAGCACGGTACGGGCGCCGTAGGCTCGCCGGAGGCGGCCGCTTCGATGAGCGCGTCGACGGCCTCGATCGGCAGGGCCCACGCCCGGTCCTCGGTCCGCCGGCTCGTCGCCCAGACGAGGGCGAGCAGGCGTCCGTCGTCGCCGAGGATCGAGGCGCCCGAGTCGCCGCCGCGCACATCGGCCACGATGTCGAGCGCCGGGCGCTCGTGCGCACCGTCCCGGTAGATGTCGCTCGTGCGGATCGTCGCCCGGCCACTGACGTCGATCGGTCGGGCGACGATCTCACCATCGTCGTCGGCGGTCGCCATCGACACCGTTTCGCCGTCCTCGTACGGCCGGCGCCGGACGGCGTCGGCACCGAGGCGGTCGACCCGGACGACCGCCGCATCGAGCACGGTGTCGACGGCGACGACGACCCCGGCGTGCTGGCGACCGTCGAAGCTGACGGCGATCTCCTCCTCACCGGCGACGGCGTGGGCGACGGTCACCACGAGACCGTCACCGACGACGACGCCGAGCGCGACGTTCGGCGTCGGCCGACATCCGCTCGACGCGATCGTCACGACCGACGCTGCCGGGTCCGGCGTCGCCGCTCCTCCGCACGCCACGACACCCACTGCGAGACCCGCGAGCAGCGCCTGCCGGTTCACGTCTCATCAGCCCATCTGGGCGCGGATTGTTGCAGATCTGCGACGATCCGCGCCCAGTTCCAGTCTGCGCACGCGGTCAGTACAGCTTGCCGTCATCCGCGGCGGTCGTGGTCTCGCGCGCCGCGGCGAGCTCGCTGTCATAGCCGACGCGCATCGCCAGCGCATCGCTGGTGACGGTGATCATCCGGAAGCCCTGCGCGCGACGGAGCGCGCAGAGCGGTCCGGTGGAGTGGATGCCGGGCACGACGCCATGGCGCCGACAGGCCTCGACGATGGTCGACAGCGCGCCGTCGAAGATCGGGTTGCCGTCGTTCCCTGACGGTTCGAGCCCGAGGCTCACACCGAGGTCGGCGGGACCGACGTAGATCACATCGACCCCAGGGACGGTCAGGATCTCGTCGAGGTTGGCGATCGCCTCTGCGGTCTCGATCATCGGGATCACGGCGATCGTCTCAGCGGCCCACCGCTTGTTGTCTGGATGGCGCATGCCCGCCATCACCGGTCCCCAGCTGCGACCCCCATCCGGCGCGTACCTCGCCGAACGCACGACGGCCTCCGCCTGCGCCCGGGTGTTGACCATCGGCACGATCACCCCGTGGGCGCCGGCATCGAGCGACTTGCCGATGATGCCCGGCTCGTTCCACGGCACGCGCACGATCGGCGTGCCGCCCGTCAGCTCGATGGCCTGGATCATCGACGCCGAAGCCTGGTAGTCGATCACCCCGTGCTGCATGTCGACGCACACGTAGTCAACGGGCTGACGGGCGGCGATCTCGGCCGACACGAAGCTGGGAACCGCCAACCAGAGACCGAGCGTCTCCTCGCCGGCTGCCCACTTCTCACGCAGACTTGTCATGGTCGGTTCGCTCCT
>JBPCJW010000127.1:0-22095 GCA_051004915.1 Ilumatobacteraceae bacterium | reverse complement strand
ACATTGAAGGGTCAGGTCGGGACCCAGGTGCCGTGGAAGCCGTAGGGCACCCGCTGCGGCGTGGGCACGCGCGCCACCGGTCCGGCCGGGACGTCCGTGGCGTCGATCACGACGAGCTCGGAGGTCCCCGTGGCGTCGTCGTGGACGAAGCAGAGCAGGAAGCCGGCGTCGTCGGCGGTGTCGGCCGTCGTCGGCACGAACAGCCACTCGCCGCCGTGCGCCGTCGGGCCCGGGTCCCACCGTTGACGTGATCCGGTGCGGTAGTCGTGCTTGATCACACCGCCGAAGTCGATGGTGTCGGGATGCTCGCGGCCGCTGACCAGGTAGGCGTGGCGGTACTCGCGCCCGACGAGACGGGGATCGCGGGTCGGCAGCTCGCCGGGATCTTCCGTCTCGATCACGTCGTCGCGCGCCATCCCCGAGGCCGTGTCGAGGGTCCACCGGCGCAACGATTGCTCGCCCCCGAACACCTCGCCAGCTGCGAACATCGACGTCGACCGGCACACGTCGACGACCACCTCGTCACCTCGCCGGAAGGCGTTGACGCCGTGGAACACGTAGCACGGTTCGATGTCGAACCACTGGATCGCACCGGCGCCGCCGGCCAGGGGCATCACACCGACGCGGGCGCCGACCTCCGGCGCCCAGCGGTACGGAAAGGCACCGGCGTTCGGGTCGTCGATGAAGCGGATCGCGGCATCGAGATCGAAGACGACGGGCAGGTCCCAGAACACCGCGTCGCGCTCGGTGATCGCGAAGTCGTGGATCATCGTGCTCCGGGGCAGGTCGACCGTCTCGCTGTGCACGAGCGATCCGTCCGGCTCGGCGATGTGGTACGTGAGGAACGGCGCAACGAAGCCGTAGCCGAAGAAGTGCATCCGCCCGGTCGCCGGGTCGATCTTCGGGTGGGCCGTGAAGGCCGTGGTCAGCGCACCGGCGAAGTCGTACGGCCCGATGGTCGTCAGATCGTCGGTGCGCACCTCGTAGGGCAGGCCGACCTCGCCGCTCGTCAGCATCCGTCCCCCGTGCCAGATCGCCGAGACGTTCGACTGGTTCGCGGCGCCACCTGGCGGGCCTTGGCCGAACCCTGCCCCGGCCTGGTACATCGTCGTGCCGACGTACCGGTTGGCGTACCACTCGGCCCGACCGTCGGTCAGCCGGAGACCATGGAGCATCCCGTCGCCGAAGAACCAGTGCGGCGAGTCGCCGACCGCCGGGTTCGACCCGTTGCGGACGTACAGGCCGTTGAGCTCGGGTGGCAGCGCTCCGACCACCTCAAGGCGAACTGTCTCCGCCTCCGTGGTGATCGGGGCGAAGTTGCCCTGCATCCACCACGGGCGGGCCGGGTCGACACCGGCCGTGGTTGGCACAGCGGCAGTCGTCGCCGAAGCGGCAGTGGTCGCCGGCGCGACCGTCCGGGGCGCGGCGGTCGTCGTCGTCGACCGGATCGGCCCGTTCGTCGCGCTCGTGGCTGTCCCGGTGGTGGACGGGCCGGCGGCCGGACGATCCGACGTGGCGCATCCGGCGAGCCATGCTGCGAGGGGTCCTGCGCCGGCGCCGAGCGCCATCCAGCGGACCAGATCGCGGCGGCTGAGCGCGGCTTTGTCCGGTCGGCCCATCGCGCCAGCTTCCCATGGGCTCGGCTCACCTCGGGGGCGGATGCACTGACGTAGCCTTTGGCGATGGCCGGCGCACGGGCGGTCGAGACCCGGCACGGGCTCGAGTTGACGAACCTCGACCAGCCTCTGTTCCGAGACGCGGGTGTCACCAAGCGCCAGCTCGTCGACTACCTCGATGCCGTCGCCGAGCGCATCCTGCCCGAGCTGCGGGATCGCCCCCTCTCGGTGATCCGGGTGACCGGCGGCCAGGCCCCCTTCATGCAAAAGAACCTACCGAAGTACACGCCCGAATGGGTCGCCAGGGTCCCGCTGTGGGCGGGGGCCTCGAAGCGCACCGTCAACTACGCGCTGTGCAACGACCGGCGGACGCTGCTGTGGTTCGCCAACCAGCGGGCCGTCGAGTACCACCCGACGCTGGGCACGGCCGAACAGCTGCACCACGCGACCCACCTGGTCCTCGACCTCGACCCACCCGCCGCCGCCCGTTTCGAGCAGGCCGTCGCCGCCGCCCTCCTGGTGCGCCAGGCGCTGGCCGACGTCGGGCTGACCGGCGCCGCCAAGACGAGCGGCGCAAAGGGCGTGCACGTGTTCGTGCCGATTACGGCGACTACCACCGCGGAGGACACGGCCGCGGCGACGCGCGCCATCGCCAGGCGGGCCGAGCTTCTCGACCCGCAGGTCGCGACGACGGCGTTCGTCAAGGACGAGCGCGAGGGCAAGGTGTTCGTCGACGCAACCCGCACCGGCGGAGCGACCGTGGTCGCCGCCTACAGCCCACGGGCAAGGCCCGGCGTTCCGGTGTCGTTCCCCGTGGCGTGGGAGCGACTCGATGAGGTGGCACCCGCCGAATTCACGATCACCACGGCGGTGGATCAGCTCGGCGACGAGAACCCGTGGGCCGACGCCCTGCCGGCGGCGCAAGAGTTGCCCGGTGACCTGGTCGCCGAGGGTCACGAGATCCCCGTCGCTCGTGTCGCCGCGATGCACGAGGGCAAGCGGCGAGCCCGCGCCCGCCGCCGCAGCGACACCTGAGGTTCTGTCGCGTTATCCTTTACACGCATGTCCGACGTAAAGGATCGCCGACGAGGAGCGTCTCGGATCAGCTCGAAGCACCAGGTGACGATCCCGATCGACGCCATGCGTGCGGCTGGGTTGGAGGTGGGCGAACGGCTCGTCGCACGCGCCGATGGGTCCGGGCGGGTCATCCTCGAGCGGGAAACCGACCTCCTGGCCGACTACGTCGGAGCGCTGACCGGTACGTTCGAGCCGGATGCGGTCGAGCGACTTCGCCAAGAATGGGACTGACGGTCGTCGATGCGGGTGTCATCATCGGGCTGCTCGATGAACGGGATCCGAACCACCTTGCGGCGAGCCGCGCGTTGCACGAACTCGTTGCGGGAACGGATCGCCTCGTCCTCCCGGCGTCCGCACTGGCCGAGGTGCTCGTCGCGCCATCGCGGCGGGGAGCCGGCGCCGTCGGGGTGGTGCTGGCGCTGATCGAGCGCGTGCCCCTGCGAGTCGTCGCGCTGGATCAACCGATCGCCGTAGCGGCAGCGGCGCTCCGCGCCAAACAGAAGGCGCTGAAGTTGCCAGACGCACTTGTCATCGCGACCGCCTCGGTGCTCGCCGCCGACCGACTCCTGACGACGGATCGTCGGTGGCCGACCGCACGCCAGCTCGGCATCGCAGTGAAGCTGCAGACCATCTGAGCGACCGTCCGTCCTTACACTGCGCGGATGTCCACCTCTGATGCCGGCGACCACGCCGAACCGGTCGCCGTTGCGTCGTTCGCCACCGAGGGCGAGGCCGAGGTGGCGCAGGCCAAGCTGCGGGCGTACGGCATCGAAGGTGCGCTCGACGACCAGATCGAAGGTGGCGCCGTGCCGATCGACGGCGAGCCGGGCGTGGTGGTGGAGGTGCGGGCCGTCGACGCACCGGACGCGCTGGACATCCTCGCCGTCGCTGCGGGGTCGGGCGCCGAGGATGCCGCGTCACCCGCGTCACCCGAGTCGCCTGAGTCGTAGCTTGCGGCGACGGCTGCTCCCGGCGGCGCTCGTCGCCGGCGTTCTCAGCGGCGCGCCCTCGACGTTGCACGCCATCGTGACCGGCCGGACCGTCTTGACCACGGTCAGGGCGGCGGGTGAACTGCTCGGCCGGCCCACCATCGTCCGTGGAATCGTCGCCCATGGCCTCCTGACGGTCGGCTGGACGTGCGTGCTCGTCACCGTCCTGCCAGGCCGCAACGCCGTCATGTGGGGCGCTGTCGCTGGCGGCACCATCGCTGCGCTCGACCTCGCCATCGCCGACCGTCGCTTCCCGGCGATCGCCGCCCTGCCCCGCCTGCCGCAGGTGGCGGACCACCTCCTGTTCGGCGCGTTGGTCGGCGCCGTGCGCTACCGGTAGCCGGTCGTGTCAGCCGACGACCGGCATCCTGCACCTCGACGACGTACGGCCAGGCATCCGGCTGGCTGCCGTCGAGGTCGGTGAACCCGTAGACCTTGGCCAGCTGCCCGCTCGACACTGACTCCCCGTTCCAGCGCGACACCTCGGGATCGGCGGCCAACGCCGCGACGGCGCGACCGACGAACGACGGGGTCTCGGAGATGGCGAAGTGCGGGGAGACCTTCGTGGCATCCCGCCAGTTCGACTCGGTCACGCCGTAGGCGTCGAGCATCGCCTCGGAGCGCAACCAACCCGGGGTCAGCGACACCGCCGTCGACCCGTACGGCGCCAGCTCGTGGGCCAGCGCAAACGCCATCCGCCCCACGGCGGCCTTGGCGAGGTCGTAGAAGAACGAGACCCGGTAGTTCGTGGCGTTGTACTCGTCCGTCCCGTCCGTCACCTCGACGACCGGCCCGCCCGGTGACCCGATCAGCAGCGGTAGGGCGAAATGGCTCGTGATGGCATGGGTGTCGACGCCGAGGCGCATCGTGCGCAGCCCGACTTCCAACGACGACTCCCAGACGGTCTTGTCCCACTCCATCACCGTGGCGCCCCAGATGTCGTTGACGAGGACGTGCAGCGCGCCCTGCTCCTGTTCGATGCGAGCAATGAGGGCAGCCACCTCCTCGGGCACGAGATGATCGACCCGCACGGCGATGCCATGGCCGCCGGCCTCGTCGACCAGCTCGGCCGTCTCCTCGATCGTCTCGGGCCGGTCCATCTCCGAGCGCTGCTGGCGGGTCGTGCGCCCCGTGACGTACACCGTCGCGCCGGCCGCGCCGAGCTCGACGGCGATTCCGCGCCCCGCCGCGCGCGTCCCCCCGGCGACGAGCGCGACCTTGCCCGCCAATCGTCCGGCCCGTGCAGCGCTCACGGTGCGATGGAGACCGTCGTCAGCGATCGAGGCGCTCCTGCAGCCGGACCGTGACGGTGCCGCGCAACTTGACGAGGCCACGCGGAGCCGTTCGAGCGCCGCGACGACCCAGGCGGCTCATGCAAGGCACCGCACCGTGGCCGGTGACGCCGAGCAGGAGCGCGACAAGAGCTCGGCCATGAGCGAAAAGACCGTGCTGATGATTCACTCAGTCGAAGACTCCCTCGCTCATGCGTCGAGATCATCCTGGCGGGATGAGGGGGGTTGCCGGGAAGAACTCGCTGCAGCCCTCCATCCCCCGTTCGAACCCCCCGATGAACGCGTCGGTTCGCTCTTCCAGTGTTCCGTGGTCGCGGTTGGGCTCGTCCTCGACCGATGCGACCAGCGCCAGCAGGACGTCGATGTCCTCGAGGTCGTCCGGGTAGACGAGCATTTCCTGGGAGTCGGCCCACGCAGTGAAGACCCCGGCGACGCAGTCGGCCTGGTTCTCGGTGGCGATGATGTCCTCGGCTGTGCTGACGAGGACACCGGCGACGGTCTGGATGTGGTGGCCGACCTCGTGGGCGATCCCGATGACGGCACCGGCGTCACCGGCGTCCGTGTAGAACTGCCAGAGCTGGGCCTGCCCGACGTACACCACCTGGTCGGTCGGGCAGTACTCGAACGACACGTCCGTGTACGAGGCGAACCCGCCTGCCGGGTCCGTACACGGCTCGACGCCGGTCGCGCCCTCTTCGACGTAGATGTACTCGGACGGCTGCACCGGCGCCGGATCGGCAAAGGTGTCGGCGAGGAACGCGTCGAGGAGGCCGATCGCCTCGTCGTAGAACGCCTGCATGTCCTCGTACGCGTAGCAGCCCTCCATGTCGCCCTCGGTGAGCGGGCAGAACGGCTCGGTGGCCGTGGGTGCATTGGGGTCCGACGGGTCGGGCGCGGGGGTCTCGTCGCTCGGCAATTCAGCGGTGGTGGCCTCGGCGACCGTCACCTCAGCGATGGGCGCCTCTGCGGCCGCGGCCGTCGTCGCCGGAGCGACCGCATCGTCGTCGCCGCCGGACCCGCCGCAGGCGGCGACGGCGAGACAACACCCGCCGAGGAGCGCCACCGACCACCGGGTTGACATCACCGAAGAAAGTATCGCCCGCCGAGAAGCGCAGCTGCGTGCAGATGAGCGAGGCTGGTCCGTGATGGACGGCGTCGGCGCGCACTACCGGGCGAGCCGGGAGCGGCTCACCGACCTGCTCGCCGACCTGGATGCCGGCGATTGGTCGCAGCCGGTGCCGGCTTGCCCGGGTTGGCGGGTGCACGACGTCGTGGCCCACCTCGTCGGCGTCATCGAAGACGGCATGGCCGGCAAGCTGGACGGACCGCCGGACGACTCGGTCACCGCGGAGGAGGTGCTGCGCCATCGCGACGATGCCCCGGCCGAGCTGCTTGCCCGGTGGCAGGAGCTGGCCCCACTGTTCGAAGCGGTGGTCACCGAGCGGGAGGTGTGGCCGGCGGCGTTCGACGCCCTGTCGCACGAGCACGACATCCGGGGCGCTCTCGGTCGCCCGGGATCCCGCAGCGACGTGTCGGTGCAGCTGGCGGCGCAGCTCCTGATCGAAGGGCTCGACGTGGCGGCCGTCGTGCACGCCGACCTGGAGCACGCCTCGGTCAGCAGCCCGCCCGTGGATGGACCGCAGCTCACGGTGCGCACGACGGCGTTCGAGGTGCTGCGGCTGCGGCTCGGCCGGCGCAGCAGGGACCAGGTGCTGGCGCTCGAGTGGTCATCGCCGCCCGGCGACGTCGTCGACGAGCTGTTCGTGTTCGGTCCCCGACGGGGCCCGCTCGTCGAGTAGTCGAGGCGACGGCTGGGTACCTTGGACCCATGCCCGAGATCGAACGCACCGAGAACGAGTGGCGAGAGCTGTTGACCCCCGAGCAGTACCACGTCCTGCGCGAGGCGGGAACGGAACGACCGTGGAGCGGCCCCCATGTCGACGAGCACGCCGATGGGACGTACCGCTGCGCGGCGTGCGGCGCCGAGCTGTTCGACTCCTCGACGAAGTTCGAATCGGGGAGCGGCTGGCCGAGCTTCACCGCACCGAAGGTGGCGGAGGCCGTCGAGCTGGTCAAGGACCGCAGCCTTTTCATGACCCGGACCGAGGTCCGCTGCCGGCGCTGTGGCTCGCACCTCGGCCACGTGTTCCCGGACGGGCCAGGGCCGACCGGTCAGCGGTACTGCATGAACGGCACCTCGCTCGATCTCGTCACGGCGGACGGCGAGCGAGAGGCGTCGAACCAGAGCTGACGTCCTCGTCCAGCCCGAGCAGTCGCTCGAGGCGTTCGACGCGAGCCCACAGCTCGGCGACATCTCTCCCCAGGTCGCCGTTGTCGCCTGTCGCCGTGCGGTGAGCCGGCGCGGCGGCACGGTCGTCGAGCTCGTCGTCACCGTCACCGTCGCCGACGTCGTCACCGTCGCCGAGGTCGCTGTCGTCCCCGTCCAGTGTGGCTTGGTCCTCCGCCGGCTCGCTGATGGCGTGGGTCCAGCGCGATTCGCGCTCGCCGGCCCGCCGGCCGACACGAGTGGCGAAGGGTTCGGGGCTGCGGGCGGCCAACGTGTCGAGCACCTCCTCGACCGTGGCGGTATCGCCAGCGAAGTGCCGTTCGGACCGCGCCCGCACCTCGCCGCCGGTCTGCGCGCCGCGCAGCACGAGCACAGCCAGGACGCCGAGCTCGGCGGGCGAGAGCCGCCAGCGATCGTCGGCGACGTGGCGGTACCGGATCGTTCGTCCGCCATGGGCTGGGTGGACGAACCGCACAAGCCCCATGGACTTGAGCGAGAGGAGAGCCGCCTCCACCGTCCGGTCGTCGTACGCGACGACGGGGTGGCGGTTGGTCGCCTGGTTGCAGGCCAGGCGGAGCGCGTTGAGGGTCAGCGGGTAGGAGTCGGGGACGGACGTCTCCTTCTCGATCAGGCAAGCGAGCACGCGGGCTTCGGCGGGGCTGAGGAGCACCGTCGCAGTCTCGCCGTTGCGCGACCTCGCAACGGGGTACTGTCCGCGACCGACGCCCCGTCGAACCCTTGGTCAGGAGCCGCCGTGAACATTGTCATCGCCCTGTTGGTCATCGCCCTCGTGCTGGTCGTGCTCGGAGTGCTGGTGAAGGCGCTGCTGTGGCTGCTCTTCGTCGGCATCGTCATCGCCGTCGTCGCCTTTCTCTACGCCGCCGCACAGCGGCGTCGGGCCGTCGGCCGGCGCTGATTGGCGGAACCGCTAGTCGGGCGGAGTGTGCGCAAAGCTGACGATCGCCGCGAACTGCTCGTCGGTGAGCGGCAGGACGGAGAGCCGATTGCCCCTTGCCAGCAGCTGTGAGTCGACGAGCTCGGGGATCGTGCGCAGCTCGGCGAGCGAGACGAAGTTCAGGCGCCGCACCGGCGCGACCGTCACCCAGACCCAGCGCGGATCGTCGAGCGGCGACGTCGGGTCGTAGTACGGGCTGGCCGGATCGAACTGCGTCGGGTCGGCCTCCGCCGCGCCGACGATCTCACAGATCCCTGCCGCCCCGGGTGGTGTCGCGCTGGAGTGGTAGAAGATCGCCCAGTCGCCGACGGCCATCGCCCGCAGGTGGATGCGGGCCTGGTAGTTGCGCACACCGTCCCACCCCTCACGCCCGACCCGCTCGAGATCCTCGTACCCGAACGTGCTCGGCTCGCTCTTCATCAACCAGTGCGCCACGCCGCAGAGTCTGCCCCCCATCCGGTTCTCAAGCGTTTTCAGGGGTCACAGGTGACCCAAATCCACCATGAGAACTCCAGCTTCGGTCGCGCTTTGGCCCCGAGCGCAGTGGGCGTGTCTGGTCAGGCCGGCCCTGCCCGGCCCAGCGAACGAAGCGAGCCACTTACACGACGATGCTGACCATGCGGCCGGGGACGACGATGACCTTCTTCGGGACGCTGCCGTCGACGGCGGCGATGACCCTGGCGTCGGCCAGGGCGGCGGCCTCGACATCCTGCGCCGTGGCGTCGGCGGCGATGACGATATGGCTGCGCACCTTGCCGTTGACCTGCACGGGGTACTCGACCGACGCCTCGACCAGCAGCGCCGGATCGGCGAGCGGGAACGGCACGTAGGTCACCGTCTCGTCGTGGCCAAGTCGGTGCCACAGCTCCTCGCCGACGTGCGGGGCGAACGGTGCGAGCATCAGCGTCAACGCCTCGGCGACCTGGCGCGACATCGGGCCGGCCGACTTCGTCAGGTGGTTGTTCAGCTCGATCAGCTTGGCGATGGCCGTGTTGAAGCGCAGCGCTTCGACCTCTGCGCGCACCACGTCGATCGTCCGGTGCAATCGGCGCCGTGTCTCGTCGTCGGGCGGATGATCGACGACGTCGACCATGCCGGTGTGCTCGTCGACGATGTTGCGCCACAGCCGCTGCAAGAAGCGGTACATGCCGACGACGTCGCGCGTCTCCCATGGCCGTGACGCGTCCAGCGGACCGGTGGCCATCAGGTGCAGGCGCAAGGTGTCGCTGCCGTACGCCTCGTAGATCACCTCGGGCGACACTGCGTTCTTGAGGCTCTTGCCCATCTTGCCCCACTCGCGCGTCACCGGCCGGCCGGCGGAGGAGAACCCGTCGTCGACGGCGACCACCTCGTCGGCGTCGACGTACATGCCGCGCTCGTCCGTGTACGCGGCGGCGAGGACGTACCCCTGGTTGAACAGCCGGGCGTACGGCTCGTGCGAGGTCAGGTGTCCGAGGTCGTACAGCACCTTGTGCCAGAACCTGGCGTACAGCAGGTGCAGCACGGCGTGCTCGACGCCGCCGACGTAGAGGTCGACGCCGCCGGGGTGGTCGGGACGGATCTCTGGACGCGGACCCATCCAGTACCGCTCGACCTCCGGGTCGACGAACGCCAGCTCGTTGGTCGGGTCGCAGTAGCGCAGCTCGTACCAGCACGAGCCGGCCCACTGCGGCATGACGTTGCTGTCCCGGCGATACAGCTGCACGCCGTCGCCGAGGTCCAGTTCGACCTCGGTCCACCAGTCCAGCCGGTCGAGCGGGCTCTCGGGCTCGGAGAACTCGTCATCGGGATCGAAGGTGCGAGGGGCGAAGCTGTCCGTCTCCGGCAGGGTCAACGGCAGCTGGTCGTCGGGCAGGGTGTGGGCGTGCCCGTCGACGTCGTAGACGATCGGGAACGGCTCACCCCAATAGCGCTGACGGCTGAACAGCCAGTCGCGCAGCTTGTAGGTGATCGTCGCCTCGCCGTAGCCATTGGCCTCCAACCACGTGTTGGTGGCAGCCACACCTTCGGCGACGGACGACAACCCGTCGAGATCGAGATCGCCGTTGGAGGAGTTGACGTACGGCGCGTCGCCGATGAACGCCTCCGGCCAGCGAGAGGTGTCAAGCGTCGGTTCGATGCGGCGGGCGGCGAACCACTCGTCGGGCGGTCGTTGGATCGCCGGCACGTCGAGCCCGAACGAGTCTGCGAACTCGAAGTCGCGCTGGTCGCCGCACGGCACGGCCATGATCGCCCCCGTGCCGTAGCCCATCAGCACGTAGTCGGCGATCCAGATCGGGACGTCCTGCCCGGTGACCGGGTTCGTGGCGTAGCTGCCGGTGAACGCCCCCGTCTTGACTCGCCCCTCATCCATCCGATCGACGTCCTTGCGGGCGGCGGCCTGGCGGCGGTACTCCAGCACGGCAACCGCCTCGTCGCCGGCCGTCAGGTCGGGGACCAGCGGGTGCTCGGGCGCGAGCACCATGAACGTGGCGCCGAACAGCGTGTCGGGGCGCGTGGTGAAGACGGTGATCGGGCCGGCCGGCGAGGCGAAGTCGACGCGGGCGCCCGGCGAGCGGCCGATCCAGTTGCGCTGCATCGACTTCAGCGAGTCGGACCAGTCGAGGACGTCGAGGTCGTCGATCAGACGGTCGGCGTACGCCGTGATGCGCATCATCCACTGGCGCATAGCGCGCTGGAAGACGGGAAAGTTGCCGCGGTCACTGCGCCCGTCGGCCGTGACCTCCTCGTTGGCCACCACCGTCCCGAGACCCGGGCACCAGTTGACGGGCGCGTTGGCGACGTAGGCCAGCCGCTCGCCGTCGATCACGTCGGCTTGCTCGGACGCGCTGAGGGCCGCCCACCGCCGACCGTCGTCGAGCGACCTCGCGCCGCTGTCCAACTCGGCGCGCAGCTCGGCGATCGGCCGCGCCCGGCCCAGCCCTCCGTCGGGGCGCGTCGCGTCCGGGTCGAACCACGACTCGAAGGTCTGGGTGAAGATCCACTGCGTCCACCGGAAGTAGCCGGGGTCGGTCGTGTCGATGGATCGGCGGCGGTCGTGGCTCAGGCCGAGGCGACGGATCTGGCGGCGGTAGTTCACGATGTTGTCGGCGGTGGTGACCGCGGGATGCGTGCCGGTCTGCACGGCGAACTGCTCGGCGGGCAGGCCGAAGGCGTCGAAGCCCATGGTGTACAGCACGTTGCGGCCCGCCATCCGCTGGTAGCGGGCGTAGACGTCGGTGCCGGTGAACCCGAGCGGGTGACCGACGTGCAGTCCCGTCCCCGAGGGGTACGGGAACATGTCGAGGATGAACAGCTTCGCGCCGCGTGGTGCGATCGCGTCCGGGTCGGCGAGCGGACCGGTCGGGTTGGGCGTCTCGAACGTTCCGTCGGCGTCCCAGCGATCCTGCCAGCGCTGCTCGATCTCCTGGGCCAGCGCCGACGTGTAACGGTGGGCAGGCGCGTCGTCGTCGGGAGCCGGTGTCGGCGCGATTGGCGGGGTCGGCGTGCCGGACATAGCGAGGATCCAGCTTACGTTCGGGCCGCCAGCCGTGAGCCCGGTGATCTGGACGGCCGGTAGCGTCGGCACACATGGCTCGCCCGTCGTCGACCATCGCACGGTTGGAGGTGGCAGCCGACGCCGGGTATGGCGTCCGCTTCGTCGGCTCGTCCGTGACACCCGACGGTCAGCCGGTGTACGTGTCGTGGCGCCAGATCCACGACGAGGCGCGCTGCGTCGGCGCCGCGCTGCAGGCGCGCGGACTGGGGCCGGGTGACCACGTTGCCATCCTCGGCCCGACCAGCCGCGAGCTGATCACCATCGTCAGGGCGTGCTGGATGGCCGGCATGGCGTCGATGGTGCTGCCGCTGCCGATGCGCATGGGTTCGCTCGAAGCGTTCGTCTCGTCGACCCGCGCCCGCATCCGCCACGGCGACGCCAAGCTCGTGCTGATCGACGAGCAGCTGGCGCCATTCTACGAGGCGGCCGCGGGCGACCCGCCGATCGAGTCGATGTCGGCCATGCTGCCCGGCGCGCCCGGCGTGCCGTCCGGCGATCGGTTGGACGTGCCGCCGCCCGACCCCGAACGGACCGTCATCCTGCAGTACACCAGCGGTTCGACGAGTGAGCCGAAGGGCGTGATGCTGCCCGATCGGGTGCTCACGGCGAACGTCGACGCGGTGTGCGAGGCGGCCGAGATGACCCCTTCCGAGGTGATGGTGTCGTGGCTTCCGCTGTACCACGACATGGGTCTGGTCGGGTTCCTCGCCATCCCGATGACGCGGGGTTGCGACCTCGTGCAAGCGGCGCCGCAGGACTTCCTGGCCCACCCGGGCAACTGGATGCGGTGGATCTCCGATTGGGGAGGCACGGCCACCGCCGGCCCGAACTTCTCGTGGGTGCTCGCCACGAGGGCGCTGAAGCGGATGCACGACCTCGACCTGTCGACGCTCAACCTCGCGCTGTCGGGCGCCGAGCCCGTCGACCCCGACGCCGTCGAGGCGTTCGTCGTCGCCGCCGCACGGTTCGGCTTCCAGCCGGGTGGCGTGTTCCCGGCGTTCGGCATGGCCGAGCTGGCGATCGGCGGTTCGTTCCCACCGCGCAACCGCGGCTTGGTGTGCGACACGGTCGATCGTGTCGTGCTCGAGCGTGATCGGGTGGCCAAGCCGATCGAGATCGAGGACCCGGATGACCTTGCGCTCGCTGCTCGCCGCCTGCCGCTGCTCGGTCGGCCCCTGCCCGGCTTGGAGATGCGGGTCGTCGATCCGGAGACCTACGAGGATCGTCCCGAGCGGCACGTCGGCGAGCTGCTGATCCGCGGCACGTCCGTGACGCCCGGGTACTACCGCCGTCCGGAGGCGACCGCCGAGCTGTTCCATGACGGCTGGTTGCGCACCGGTGACCTCGCCTACTTGCTCGACGGCGAGTTGGTGCTGTGCGGGCGGATCAAGGACGTCATCATCGTCGGCGGGCGCAACGTGTTCCCGGAGGACATCGAGCGTGCCGTCGGTGGTCTCGACGGTGTGCGCACCGGCAACGTCATCGCCTTCGGCATGGAGGGGTACAAGGGCAAGGAGAGCGTCGTCGTCGTCGCAGAAGTGCGGAGCACGACCACTGGCACGGTGCGGGGTGGCGACACCGATCCGGCCGTGGTCCGCGAGGCGATCCACCACCGCACGCTGGAGGTGTGCGGCTTGCCCCCGCGCGACGTGATGCTCGTGCGCGCCGGCACGTTGCCGAAGACTTCGTCGGGCAAGCTGCAGCGCTCACGCTGTCGCGAGCAGTACCTCGAGGAGCAGCTGGACCTCGCGTGATCGAGCGCGTCCCGGTCTTCGCCTCGGATCGGCACCGGGCGCACGACCCGAACCACGAGATCGAGGCGTCGGCGCTGCAGGCGCCGTTCGAGCACCCCGGCCGGGCGGAGGCCATCCGGCGCGCGCTGGCCGCGGACGATCGGTTCTCCATCGCCGAGCCGCCGGCGGTCGGCACAGCGGCGATCGAAAGGGTGCACGAACCCGGACTCGTGCGCTTCCTCTCGTCGGCATGGGACGAGTACCAGCGCGAGGTGAAATCGTGCCACGACGTCGTACCGGACGTGTTCGCGATGCCAGGACTGCGGGCGGGGATGGGGGCGGGGCGGGAGCCGGCGGGCGTCCAGTCACAACTCGGGTGGTGGTGCTTCGAGACAACGACACCGTTGACGGTGGGCAGCTACGACGCCGCCCGCTCGGCCGTCGACTGCGCGCTGGCGGCAACGGACGCCGTGCTCGGCGGAGCGCCGGTGGCGTACGGGCTGTGCCGTCCGCCCGGCCACCATGCCACGACCTCGCTGTATGGCGGCTACTGCTTCTTCAACAACGCTGCCATCGCCGCCACGCACGCCGTGGCCGCGGGGGCCGGTCGGGTGGCCGTGCTCGATGTCGACTACCACCACGGCAACGGCACGCAGCAGATCTTCTACGACCACGACGACGTGCTGTTCGTCTCGCTCCACGGCGACCCGACCCGGGCCTACCCGTACCACACGGGGTTCGCCGACGAGACGGGCGGCGGGCGGGGGCGCGGCGCCAACTGCAACGTCCCGCTCGCCGCCGGCACGGGCGACGACGCGTACCTCATGGCGCTGGAGCGGGGGCTGGCGGCCGTGGATGCGTTCGACCCGTCGCTGGTCGTCGTGTCGCTCGGCGTCGACACGTTCGTCGACGACCCGATGTGCGACCTCGCCCTCACGACGGAGGGGCTCGCCCGCTGCGGCGCGGCGGTCGCTGCGCTCGGGCGCCCGCTGGTCGTGTTGCAGGAAGGTGGCTACGCCGACGAGGCCCTCGGCGCCAATGTCGCGTCGTGGCTCCTCGCCGCGGCCGGCGCGGACCTCAGCCGGCCTTGATGTCGGCGAGGACCTGCGACCAGCGGTCAGGGTCCGACTTGTACGGGGCGTAGAACGAGATGCGGTCGACGACGTCGCCGTAGCGGCGGTGCAGCTCGGGGCCGACTTGCTCGGGCGGGCCGACCACCGCGAACGTGTTGAGGATCTCGTCGTCGATCAGCTTGCCCATCTGCACCCACTCGCCCTGCTTCGACAGGCCGTTCAGCTCCTCCTGTAGCCCGCCCCACCCGTGCAGGTCGAGCACGCCGCGGTACGCAGGCGTCGAGCCGTAGAACGCGATCTGCTGGCGAGTGCCGGCGTCGGCAGCCTCCATCTCCTCGTCCCCATTGCCGGTCACGACGAAGCTCGGCCCGACGATCTGGAAGCCGTCCATCGTCTTGCCGGCCTTGGCCCGGCCACGCTCGAGGGCGGGGATGGTGACCTCGCGCAGGTAGCGCTCGGTCGTGAACCCGTGGCACAGGAAGCCGTCGCACACCTCGCCAGCGACCTCGGTCATCAGCGCGCCGACGCCGGCGAGGAAGACCTTCGGCACGCCGCAGCCGTCGAGGTCCTTGGCGTCCGGCGTGAAGAACGGCGTCATCAGCGTGTGCGTGTAGAACTCGCCGCGGAACTCCAGCTTGTCGCCCGTCAGCCACGTGTCCCAGATCGCCCGGATCGCCAGGATCAGCTCGCGCATCCGGGGCGCCGGGTGGCTCCACGGCATCGAGAAGCGCTTCGTGATGTGCGGCTTGATCTGGCTGCCGAGGCCGAGGATGAAGCGGCCGCGCGAGTAGGCCTGCAGGTCCCACGCCGTGTTGGCCAACGTCATGGGGCTGCGGGCGAAGGCCACGGCGATGGACGTGCCCAGCTCGATGGAGTCGGTGTGCTCGGCGGCCAGCAGCAGCGGCAAGAACGGATCGTGGCTCGTCTCTGCCGTCCACGCGCCGGAGTAGCCAGCCCGCTCCAGCTCCACGGCCTGCGCGGCCGCCTTGTCCAACTGCGTGGGGATGCCTCCGTCGACCTTCATGTCGAACGACCGTAGAACCCCGTCGCAGGTCCCTTCCCATCCGAGGTTTTGCTGCACGCGAGGGCCACGTGCGGGGAAGCCCCGCAGCAAACCCTCCGATGCAGCAAACCCTCGGATCGGTCGTGGTCGTCAGTTCTTGCCGTGCTCGCGCAGGAAGCGTTCGACCTCGTCGGCCAGCTCGTCGCCGGTGCGCAGCTCGAGGCCACCCGCACCCGGCCCGGGTTCCTCCTCTGCGGCGTCGTACAGCCGCTCGAACTGGGCGATCATCGCCTGGTGCTCGTCGTTGCCGTCGACGAGCTGGTCGAGGCGCTCACGCTGCACCACCGACTCGCGCCGTAGCTCGACCGCTTGGACACGTATCCCCGTGGCCGTGGCCAGCCCCTCGAGGAGGGCGACGGACGCCGCCGGGTACGACATCGTGGCGACGTAGTGCGGCACCTGCGCCCAGATGCCGACGGCCGGGATGCCGCGCTCGTGCACCGTCTGCTCGAGGGCGGCGGCCATCCCCGCCGGCACGTCGACCGAGCTGGTCCGGAACGGCAGGTCGATCAGCACTGCGCGCGACGGCGAGGTCGCCGACAGGTGCGAGGGCCGGGTGTGCGGGGTGGCAAACGGGTACGCGCCGAGCGCCGCCATGCGCACCACGCCGAGCTGTTCGGCGAGGTCGGCGACGGTCCGCGCGAAGCGGTGCCACGCCATGTCGGGCTCGGGACCGCCGAGCAGCAGCACATCCTTGCCGTCTGGAGAACGCCCGCGCTGCAGCGCCGGCGAGGACCACACCAGACGGTGGTTGACGCCGTCGCGCAGCTCGAGGATCGGCCGCCGGGCGCGGTAGTCGATGTAGGTGTCGTCGTCGAACTCGACGAGCGGCGCGGCATCGCACTCCAGTTCCAGCGCTGCCATCGCCGCCGCAGCAGCACCGCTGGCGTCGATCCAACCGGTGAGCATGACGACGAGCACGGGCGCGTCGAGGTCGGCGCCGTCACCGACGAAGCGATGGTCAGCCACGGCCGTCCAGCCCGTCGACGTGCTCGGCCGCTTTGACGGCCGCCGCGTCGACCTGGTCGACGAACGGCTGCAGCTCACTCGCGTCCCGGTCGCCAAGCGCGCCGCCCAGGTAGCGGGCGTACACGCCTTCCAGGATGCAGGCCAGCTTCCAGTATCCGAACGCGACGTAGAAGCCGAGCTGTGAGATGTTGCGTCCGGACACCTCGGCGTAGCGATCGATCAACTGGCGGCGGTCCCAGAACCCGGACGCCGTGGTCGAACGGCCGCCCCACGCGCTCGGCTCGTCGCCGGGTCCCGTCCAGTAGACGTGCAGCAACCCGAGGTCGGCGAGCGGATCGCCGAGCGTGCAGATCTCCCAGTCGAGCACCGCCACCAGCGAGCCGTCATCCGACACGATGGCGTTGTCCAAGCGGTAGTCGCCGTGGACGATCGTCGCCGGTCCCTGCTCGGGGATCCGGGCGAGCAGTTCGGCGTGGACCTCGTCGACGAGCGGGAGCTCGCGCGTTCGCTGCTGCTCCCACTGGCCATGCCACCGCTTCAACTGCCGGGCGATGTACCCGTCGTGACGTGCCAGGTCACCCAACCCCACGGCGTCGACGTCGACTGTGTGGAGCGCAGCCAACGTGTCGGCGACAGACTGGCTGGCGTTGGCGCGCGCCACGGGGGTGAGCATCGCTTCGGCGATCGCCAGGTCGCGCACGACATGACCGTCGACGAAGTCCATCACGTAGAACGGCGCCCCGATCACGTCGTCATCGGGGCAGTACCCAAGCGCCGTCGGCACCGGCACGGCGGTGTCGTGCAGGCTCGAGACGATGCGGTGTTCCCGACCCATGTCGTGGGCGCTCGCCAGCACGTGGCCGAGCGGGGGCCGCCGCAGCACCATCCGACGGCCACCGGCGTCGTCCACCCGATAGGTCAGGTTGGAGTGCCCGCCGGCGATGATCCGGAAGCGGAACGGGGCGACGGCGCCCTCGACGTGCTCGGTCAACCAGGCAGTGACCCGTTCGTTGTCCAGACCGTGGACGGACCCCTGCGCAGTGGCCCCACCCGAAGCGGCCCCACCCGAAGCGGCCAGGGGTCCGGCGGTCATCGTCGCGACGGTACCAACTGGCGCGACCGGACCAACTGGCCCTCGGAGGAGGCACCGGTAGCCTCCGAGGGATGGCGATCGATGTCACCGATGCAACGTTCGAGGCTGAGGTCGTGGAGCGTTCCAAGTCGGCTGCCGTCATCGTCGACATGTGGGCGCCGTGGTGCGGTCCGTGCACGACGCTGGGTCCGATCATCGAGAAGGTCGTCGATGCCACCGATGGCAAGGTCGTGCTGGCGAAGGTCAACATCGACGAGAACCCGGCGATCAGCCAGGCCTTCCACGTGCAGTCGATCCCGGCTGTGTTCGCCCTGCGTGACGGCGAGGTCGTCGACGGGTTCGTCGGTGCCTACCCCGAGCACGAGGTGACCCGGTTCGTGCAGGGTCTGCTGCCGACCGACGAGGAGTCGGAGGTGACGCGCCTCATCGCCGCCGGTGACGAGAAGGGCCTGCAACGGGTGCTGGACACCGAGCCCGCCAACGAGGACGTCATCGTGGCGCTCGCCGAGATCCTCGTCGGGCGCGGCGCTGGCGAGGAGGCGCTGACCCTGCTCGGGCGCATCCCGGAGACCGAGCGCACCCGCAAGATCGCCGCTGCTGCCCGTGTCGGCACCGAACCGACCGACGACTACGACACCAAGCTCGAGGACCTCCTCCCGCTGGTGCGTGACGAGGATTCCGCCCGCCAGGAGTTCGTGGACATCCTGGAGCTGATGGGTCCCACCGACCCGCGCACGGCCGACTTCCGGCGGCGGCTGACGGCGCAACTGTTCTGAACTTCGAGTGTGTGGTGAGGGCCCCTCCCCCCACCAGACACTCGGATCTGCTCGGCGTCAGCGCCTTGGTGACCTGCGGCCGGTAGCGTTCGCTCCACCGACATCCCCCGCTCCCGTCGCGCCCCTGGCGCACCGAGCGAGGAGGTTCGATGCCCGTAGAGGACATCAGCGAAGAGGTGCACGCCGAACTGGCGCGCCCCGACCAGCGACCGTTGCCGGGTCCGCTCGGTCGTCTCCGACCATGGATCGACTGGTACGGATCGGGCCGGCTCGTGGCGGGCGGGATCACCATCGTCGTCCTGGTGCTCGGAGGCTGGTGGCTGCTGCGCTCGCCACCCGCTTCGACCGAGGCCGGTCTGCCGTTGGCCGCGGCGCCGCCGACCATCGTCGCCGGTGGGGTCGCGCCGAGCCCCGCGCCGACGACGACGGCCTCCGGACCGATCCTCGTGCACGTGGCCGGCGCCGTCGCCGCGCCGGGCGTGTACGAGCTGCCAGCCGAAGCGCGCGTCGGGGCGGCGATCGCCGCGGCCGGCGGTCCGGTCCCGCAGGCCGATCCGGGGTCGCTCAACCTCGCCGCCGCCCTGGCCGACGGCGAGCGGGTCTACGTGCCGGTCGTCGGCGAGGCGGTGCCTCCTCCCGCCGCGCCCAGCGGGGCGAGCCCGACACCGTCTGCTCCGCTCGATCTCAACCGGGCGACGGCGGAGGAGCTCGACGTGCTCCCCGGCGTGGGACCGTCGACGGCGACGGCGATCGTCGACCATCGCGCCCAGAACGGTCCCTTCGCGTCCGTCGAGGACTTGGAGGCGGTTCGCGGCATCGGCCCGGCCAAGCTCGACGCCCTGCGCGACCTCGTCCGGGTCTGAGAGATGGGCTCGCTAGATCAGCGCCTCGCCGATCACCCAACGGGCGATGGCGAGCGCCGCACCGGCCCCGGCGCAGATGCCGATCGCCATCGTGACGTAGTCCCGCCAGAAGTCTGCCCAGCGCGCCATGGGGTTGCGCGTCGCCCGGCGGGCGGCGATGAAGCCGATGCCGAGCCACAGCAGGACGCTGACACCGATGCCGATCGGGTACAGCGAGCTGCTCGAGAACGGCGCGCCCACCGCCAGCAACCCGGGCGCCGCGAACACCCCGAGCACCAGGCCGGCGATCCCCGTGCTGGAGCTGCTGCCGAGGTTGAGCAAGAGCAGCGCAACGGCACCCACGACGAGCGGGGGGACGAGAGCGACCCACGGCCCGCGCGTGCGGATCTTGCCTCTGTAATAGCGCGGTCCTTCGTGGGTGTAGCGAGGCATGGTTGAGACGACGATCCCCCGACGGTACGGGATCGGGCGCCGACGACCGCGGCATCCTACGGCCCGACCTCGCGCGCCCCCTCGGGACGCCGTGGGTGGTGCTCGCCGCTGTGCACGTGTCGATCGTCGCGGCGGGCGCTCCGCTCTGGACGGCCATCGTCCCGGCGCTGGTCGCGATGCTCGCCCGCCGTCCCGTGCTCTCGGTCGCGCTGGTCGTGCTGGCCACGCTGTCGGGATCACGTGCCGCCGACGCGTGGAACGCCCTGACACCGGATCGGCTGGGTCAGGTGCGCGGCTGGGGCGAGCTGGTCGGTGAGCCACAGCGTTACGACCGGGCGACTCGCGTCGTGATGGAGATCGGCACCGAGCGCTATGAGCTGTGGGTCCGCGGCCGCGCCGGCCAACAGCGTGTCGAGCGATGGCGCAGCGGCGACCTCGCCGAGGTGTCAGGACGGCTCGTCCCGCTCGACGACGACCGCGTCCGCCGGGTCGCCTGGCAGCACGTCGTCGGCGAGCTGGAGGCCGATTGGCTCGGTGACGTTCGCCCGGGCGACCGCCTGGCGGAATCCTCGAACAGGGTTCGCGAGGTGATCAAACGAGGTGCCGCCCAGCTGCCGGCCGACCAGGCGGCGCTGACGAGGGGACTCGTCGTCGGTGACGATCGTGATCAGCCGCCGGAGATGATCGAGCGGTTTCGGGCCAGCGGCCTGGCGCACTTGACTGCCGTTTCCGGCCAGAACGTCGCGTTCGTGATCGCCGCCGCGGGTCCGCTGCTGCGCCGAGCGCGACCCGTCCCGCGGTGGCTGGCCACGTTGACGTTGATCGGCTGGTTCGTGGTGCTGACGCGGGCCGAACCGTCCGTCCTCCGGGCGGCCACGATGGCAGGTTTGAGCGCGACGGCCTTCCTGCTCGGTCGCCAGCGCCAGCCTGTGCGACTGCTCGCGCTCGCCGTCATCGCCCTCGTCCTGCTCGATCCGCTGCTCACCTGGTCGGTCGGTTTCTGGCTGTCGGTCGGCGCGACGTTCGGCGTCACGGCGATCGGACCGTTGCTCGAGCCGCGGCTGGCTCGCCTCGGCCCGCTCGCCCTGCCCGTGGCGATCACGGTCGGCGCCCAGATCGGCGTGGCGCTGCCGAGCCTGGTCGTGTTCGGGCGGTTGTCGGCCGTGGGCACGGTCGCCAACCTCGTCGCCGTGCCGGTCGCTGGGCTGGTGATGCTGTACGGGTTGCCGGCCTGTCTCGTCGCCGGCGCCATCCCACCAGTGGCGGCAGTCGTCATGATGCCGGTCGGCATCGGGGTGCGCTGGATCGACGCCGTGGCCACGGTTGGCGCCCGCCTCGAGCCCGGGCCACCGTGGTCGTGGATTGGCTGGCTGGTCCTTGCCGCGTTGCTCGGGTTGTTGATCGTGCGGGCGGTCAGCGAGGTGTGAGCGGACCGAGCAGATGCCAAAGATGGGAACGGTTCACGGGGCGGGATGCACGGCCCGAAGCTGGGAGACGATGAGGTCGATCAGGACCGAGGTCGAAGCGGTCCGACCTTGCTGCTCCGCACCGGTGAAACGTTCGTCGCCGAGGCGTCGGCGCAACTCGACCACGAGGTTCCCCACGTTGGCTGCAGCGTGCGGTTCGAACGGGAACGCATCGACTGCTCCAGCCCGGTCGAGGGCCCCGTGGATGACGGCGGCGAGCTCGTCGGCGCCGAGCAGGTGGCAGATCCCCAGCACGTGGCGCAGGGAGAGCCATTGGTTGGCCCAGTCGCCGGCGCGGTGCCATGACGAGATCACGTCGGCGAAGGCCGCGAGGGCGTCGCGTGGCGCCCCCTCGAGTGCGTGCAACCAGAGGGTCTCGGTGCGGGCGAACAGCTCGAACCAGACGTTCCCGACGTCACGGGCCAGTGACTCGCTGCGCTGCAGGTGCTCCCTGGCCCGCTCGGGTTCCGAGGTCGCCAGCCAGATCCCTGTGGCGTATGCAGCTTGGGCTCGGGCGGTCGGGTTGTCGCACTTGGTTGCAGCCACGGTGGCTCGCTCGGCATACATCATGCCTGGCACGGTGCCGGCGGTCCTTGTCTCCGACAGCGAGCGCATGTAGTACGCGTGCGCGATCCGCGCCTCATCGCCCGATGCCGTCGCGCCGTCGATCAGTCGCTCGAGCGCGTCGGTGAAACGCCGCCTGTCACCGCGGAACACGTACGCGTTCCCGAGCGCCCGGTCAGCCATTCCCAGACCGTCGGTGCCTTGTGATCGGGCCAGATCCACTGATCGCTCGCCGAGCTCGATGGCGGCGTCGATCTCGCCGCGCACGAAGCGGCCGTAGGCGACGATGCCCAAGGCCGCCGCGGCCAG
>JBPCJW010000126.1:0-9096 GCA_051004915.1 Ilumatobacteraceae bacterium | reverse complement strand
TCTCACACGGACGCCACCCCTAGAATGGAGGGCACCCCAGATGGAGATGCATCTCGAAGGTGACCTCGTCACGGGCGAGCCGATCCGCGGACGGCTCGGCGCGACGCAGATCGGTGGTCTGGCGTCGGTCGGCGCAGGTGCGGTGCACGCCGCGGCAGCGGGCATCCACGCCGAGCACCCGACGCTGGCGCGTCTCTTCGTCGCCGTCGCCGCCGCCCAGCTCGCCGTCGGCCTGGTGCTGCTGCTGCGTCCAGGGCGACTCGTCGCCGGCGTCGTGGCCCTCGTCAACCTCTGCGCAGTCTCGGTTTGGGTCGTGACGAGGCTGACGGGCATCTCTTGGATCGGCGGGCTGGAGCAGTCAGAGGACCCGCAGTTCGCTGACATCGTGTGCGCCACGCTCGGTGTGGTCGCCGTCGTCGGCGCCGTGCTCGCGCTGCGTCGCGCCTCGTCGCCAGCGGGGCGGGGGCTGGGCCTTGCGGTGCCGTCGCTGGCGGTCGGAGCGATCGCCGTCGCGGCCATGCTCACGACGGCCGCCCACGGCCACAGCAGTGCCGAGGCGGCAGGGGGCCACGGCGCGGCCGGGGCAGGCGAAGTGCACGGTGACGGCGAGGGTGAGGCCGCCGAGAGTGGCGAGGAGGTCGCCGCAGTCGCCGGCGACGAGACCACCACGACGGCCCACGAGGATGACCACGAGGACGGCTCCGCCACCTCGATCAGCGAACCGCCGGCTGAGACAGGCAGCGCAGCGCTTGGCGACGATGCCGGCCACAGCGCCGCCGGCGGCCACGGCGCCGAGCCGGCAGCCGAGCCCGTCGCCGAGCCCGTCGCCGAGCCCGCCACCGTGGCGTGGCCCAGGCCCTGGGATCCGCAGCAGTCGATCGACTTCTCCGGCGTCGAAGGCGTCACCCCGGAGCAGGAAGCCAGGGCCGAAGCACTCGCCGCGTCCACGCTGGAGAAGCTGCCGCAGTTCGCCGACGTTGCGACGATCCCCGCGCTCGGCTTCCAGTCGATCGGCGACGCCGCGACGGGCGTCGAGCACTACATCAACATCGCCTACATCCAGGACGAGTCCTTCCTCGACCCGACGAAGCCCGAGTCCCTGGTCTACGCCGTCGACGGCGACAAGCGGACGCTCGTGTCGGCGATGTTCATGGCCAGGAAGACCGCCGTCGACGACCCGGCGCTGCTCGACTACGGCGGACCGCTGATGACCTGGCACAACCACGAGAACCTGTGTTGGGCGCTCGACGAGGCGGGCAAGCCGAAGGTCGTCGGCGTCACCGACGCCGCCGGCAACTGTGCCGCCGGGTCAGTCAACGCCGGCGGGGACAACCCGATGGTCCACGTGTGGATCGCCCCGCACGAGTGCGGTCCGTTCGCGGCGCTCGAAGGACATGGCGCCGGCCAGGCCGGAGCGGGCGAGCGCACCGATCAGTGCACGGACGGCGCGAGCGCCGCCGAAGGCACCGATCATGGCGAACACGAGGCCGCGGCCGCCAATCCCGTGCCCTACGACCCGACGAAACCGATCGATCTCTCAGGGGTGGATGGGGTGACCCCCGAGCAACAGGCGTTTGCGGAGAACATCGTCGCCGTCAACGTCGTCCAGCTGCCGCAGTGGTCGGATCCAGCCGTCGCCGAAGCGGCGGGTTTCCGCTCGATCGGCGACGCGGGGACCGGTCACGAGCACTACATCAACTGGGCCTGGATCGACGACGACGTCTGGCTCGACCCCGACGCGCCAGAGAGCCTGGTCTTCGAGCCACAGCCCGACGGCTCGAAGAAGCTGGTGTCCGCGATGTACATGCTGCCAACGACGATGGCGCTGAAGGACGTGCCGGACTACGGCGGCCAGCTCATGCAGTGGCACATCCACGACGACCTGTGCTTCACGGACGATCCTGTTGCGCCGCAGGTCGGTGGTCTGCGGCCGGCAAACGGTGCCTGCGGCGCACCGCTCGTGGTCCGCGCCCAGGCACCGATGATCCACGTGTGGATCGCGCCCAACAAGTGCGGGCCGTTCGCCGCCCTGGAAGGCGTCGGCGCCGGCACGGTCCAGACCGGCGAGGAGCGCTGGTGCGACCAAGCCCATGGCTAGCGCGGCGGCGTTGACGATGCGACCCCAGGCGGGATAGGGCGCCGCGACCGTGTGGCTCGTCGTCCTGGGTGTCGCAGCGGCGAGCGGAGGCGCGCTTGCGCTGATGGTCCACCGGCGGAAGCGAGATCAGCGTTGGGAGCCGGCGGCGACGGGACCGCGCACGGCGCTCGACCCTCGCGACCTCGCCGACGTGGCAGCCCGCTTCGATGCTGTCGAGTCGGACGTCGCCCGCCGACGAGGCGAGCTGCTCGCCTCTCGCCTGCGCCCGCTCATCGACAAGCGCGTGCCGGTGCGCATGGTCGAACCGGTTCCGCAGCTCGGCACGCTGCGCATCCGCTTCGCCGACGGCACGGCGGTGATGGGTCGCGGCGACGCCGCCGGTGACGCCGGGATGCTCGCCAAGCTGATCCGGGAACGGTCGGTGTGGCCGGGGTCCTGCTCGACGGACGAGCGCGGCACACACCTCGTGTTCGCCTGGTCCGGCAGCCGCAAACGCCTGTCGGTCCTCGTCTCCGGCCTCGACCAACCGGACTGAGACGGCGTGGCACGGCAGTAGTTCGCCGCCATGATGGGCGCCCATGGCGATGACGGGTCTCGACGGGCCGCCGACCGACATGGGGTGGGGGGCGTTCAGCGAGACGGCGCCATGGGTGCTCGAGCGGGAGTCGCTGACGTGGCGCGCCGCCTCCGCCCAGGAGCGGGCCCCCCCCCGCCGCCGAGTTCCGGAGCTCACGACTCCGAGCCGCTTGCCGCCCGGACGACGCGGACTGGTGGTCACCGCCAGGCTCGGTGCGGCCGTGCTGCCATGGCTCTGGCGGCGGCGCCGATCCCGAGCCGCCGCGATGCGCGGCGGTTCCCGAGCGTTTGTGCTGCAACGACCATGGAGGGTCAGGTCGGGCTTGCCCGATCCGGCGCGCGAAGCGAGCCATCAAGACGGGGCTGGCAGCATCGCCGACATCTCCCGCCGCCTGCGGCTGGCGGCAGAGGCGCTCGGACCGACGTTCATCAAACTCGGCCAGATCATCTCCTCAGGCGACGGCGTTTTCCCGCCGGAGCTGGTCGACGAGTTCAAGCGCTGCCGCGACCAGGTCCCGGCCGAGTCGTTCGAGGACGTCCGGCGCACCGTCGAGGAGGACCTCGGTAGGCGCATTGGCGACGTGTTCAGCTGGTTCGACGAAATCCCTCTCGCCGCCGCGTCGATCGCCCAGGTCCACGCCGCCCGCCTGCACACCGGTGAGGAGGTCGTCGTCAAGGTGCAGCGTCCGGACGTGACGCGGCTCGTGCACACCGACCTGCGGGCGATGTCGTGGCTCGCGCCGCACCTCGTCGGACGCATCCCCGTCGCCGCGCTGGCCAACCCTCCGGCGCTCGTTGAGCTGTTCGCCGACACCATCGTGGAAGAGCTCGACTTCCGCATCGAGGCCGCCAACATGCTCGATGTCGCGACGATGCTGCGCGACCTCGGCCAGACCGGGTACGTCGTGCCGCGGCCGCATCCATGGCTCGTCACCCGGCGCGTGCTCGTCATGCAGCGCCTCGACGGGTTCAAGTTCGACGACGTGGCCGGCATGCGTGACGCCGGCGTCGACACCGAGGGTGTGGTGCGCACGGCGATGATCGCCCTGATGGAGGGGGCCATGATCGCCGGCATCTTCCACGGCGATCTGCACGGGGGGAACCTCTTCGTGATGCCTGACGGGCGCACCGCACTGCTCGACTTCGGGATCGTCGGCCGGTTGTCCGACGAACGACGCGTCGCCTTCCTGCGCCTCATGCTGTCGGCGACGACCAACGATCTGAAGGGCCAGCTGGCCGCGCTGCGCGACCTCGGCGCCCTGCCTCGCGACACGGACCTGCGAGCGGTGATCCGTGACCTCGGCCTCGACCAGGTGCCGGTCGACCCGACGACGCTCACCGGCGAGCAACTCGTGCAGGAGGTCCAGCGAGTCGTCAAGGCCCTGCTCGGCTACGGCGCGCGAATGCCCAAGGAGCTCATGCTCTACGTCAAGAACCTCGTGTTCCTCGACGGCGCCATCGCCCGCTTGGCGCCGGACCTCGACCTGCTCGCCGAGATCGCCAGCATCTCGATGCTCTTCGCCCAGCGCCACGGCGAGCAGCTCGGGCGAGAGCTGGGGATCAACGGCGTCGAGGTCGACCTGACCGGCGTCAAGGCCGGGTTCGGTGTCGACCAGAGCGTCGATCGACTGACCCATCGCGAGCTGCAAGCCCGACGGCGCTTGATCCAGCACCGCATGCGCAACCGCTGAGACCCCGTTCTGTGCGGGCTCGACCCGCCAGCGCGGCGTCAGGCAAACTCGTCTCGGTGACCGTGGACCGTGCGGCATCCGACGCAGATGAGCTGGTGGCGGTCCGCGAGGCGATCGTCGCCGTGTGTGCCAACTTCGACGACGAGTACTGGGCGGCCTGCGACGCCGAGCACCGGTTCCCGTGGGACTTCTACGGTGCGATGGCCGCCGGTGGATGGATCGGCATCGCCATTCCCGAGCGCTACGGGGGCGGCGGGCGAGGCATCCGCCACGCCGCGGCCGTGCTCGAAGAGGTCGCCGCGTCCGGCGCGTGCATGAACGGCGCGTCGGCGATCCACCTGTCGATCTTCGGCATGCACCCGGTGGTGGTGCACGGCAGCGACGCGATGCGCGAGCGCTTTCTGCCCGCCGTCGCCGACGGCTCGCTGCACGTCGCCTTCGGCGTCACCGAGCCGGATGCCGGGACGGACACCTCGAGGATCACGACGCGCGCCGTGCTCGACGGCAACCACTACCTCGTCAACGGGCGCAAGGTATGGACCTCCAAGGCGCTCGAGGCCGACCGCATCCTGCTGCTGACACGCACGAGCAGGCGCGAGGACTGCGCCCGGCCAACCGATGGGATGACGCTGTTCCTCGTCGATCGCCACGCGCCGGGCGTCCATGCCCGGCCGATCGACAAGCTCGGCCGCAACGCGGTGGCGTCGTGCGAGACGACCTATGACGACGTCGTCGTGCCGATCGAGGATCGGGTGGGTGACGAGGGCGACGGCTTCCGCTACCTGCTCGACGGGCTCAACGCCGAGCGCATCCTCGTCGCCGCCGAGGCGCTGGGCATCGGACGGGCGGCACTGCGACGGGCCGTCGAGTACGCCAAGCAGCGGGTTGTGTTCGACCGGCCGATCGGGCAGAACGAGGGCATCGCCTTCCCGCTTGCGGAGGCCCACGCCAAGCTGCGGGCGGCGGCGCTGATGGTCGGCGAGGCGGGCCGGCTGATCGATGCCGGACAACCGTGCGGGGAGGAGGCCAACCTGGCGAAGTACCTGGCCGCGGAAGCCGGGTTCTTCGCCGCCGATCGGGCAGTGCAGACGCTCGGCGGGTTCGGCTACGCCCGGGAGTACCACGTCGAGCGCTACTTCCGCGAGGCCCGCCTGCCGCGCATCGCCCCGATCAGCCAGGAACTCGTGCTGGCCTACGTCGCCCAACACGTCCTCGGCCTCCCCCGCTCGCACTAACGGGCGCCGAAGCGGGTGGGCGTCGGGACGACGTGGCGGACGGTGACGCCCTCCCATGACACCGGCGGCACGGTCACTGCGCGAAGGCGGGCGGCGGACTGCTCGGGCCGGGTGTCGTTGAGGAACACCCCGAGCGCGGTCTCGACCGACGCCCGCACCTTCAAGCGGTCGGCATCTCGGTGAGGCGGCAGCAGCTCCACGTGGAGGTGCCAGTCGTCCGCGCCCTCCGGCGCCTCCTGCACGCACAGCAGGTACGGCAGGTCGCGCCCGAACACCCCGTCGTAGCGGGCGGTGACGTCACGGACGGCACGGACGAGGTCGAGCGCCTCGACGTCGGTCAGATCGGCGAGCCGGCGACAACCGTGGCGCCGCGCCCGCACGTGCACCTCGAACGGCCAGCGGGCGGCGAACGGCACCACGACCGCGAACGAGTCGTTGTCGACGATCGTGCGCTCGTCGGCGCCGCCCGTGCCCTCATGGCCATCGGCCAGATCGCACCCGAGACACCGCCCGACTGCACGCCGGTGCGCCTCGTGGGCCGCCACCTTGGCGACGATGACGGGCGGCAGGAACGACAGGGCGTACAGCTGACCGTGCGGGTGAGCCAACGTGGCGCCGACCTCCGGCCCGTGGTTCTCGAAGGCCATCACGTACCGGTAGCCGTCGGCCCAGCGCGCCGTGCACTGGTCGCGCCACAGAGCCACGACGGTAGCGATTCGGGCCGGCGCCAGCGTGGCCAGCGACCCGGCATGCTCGCTCGTGTACACCACCACCTGGCATCTCCCCAGCGCCCGTTCGGCGCCAGGTTCGCGTGCCGCCGGAGCGAGCGGCGAGAGCGCCGGGAAGCGGTTGTCGAAGACGGCCGCCTCGTAGGCAAACGGCAGCTCGACGCCTCCCGGACACAGAGGACAGCCGG
Organism: Ilumatobacteraceae bacterium; assembly: GCA_051004915.1. Lineage (GTDB taxonomy): Bacteria > Actinomycetota > Acidimicrobiia > Acidimicrobiales > Ilumatobacteraceae > JALZMG01. The sequence continues at coordinate 2,580 of JBPCJW010000126.1, read as the reverse complement.
TGTCGTCGCGCCGCGCCGTGACCTCACCCCCGGGGCGTGTGTTGCGGGACGGCGACACGACCACCCAGGTGTCCGTCAGAGCGTCGTGGCGAAGGTGGATGTCGCCGATGTCGAGCGCGAGCGGCTGGCCGCTGAGGTCGCCCGAGCGCGTTCCGTAGACGTGGAAGTCGCGGCCGTCCGGGTGGCGCAGGTCGTGGCGGGCCAGCGTGCCGTCGTCACCCGTCACGGTCGAGGTTCCTGCTCGGGACCGGCACCCACGGGACGGGCACCCTAGGCCCGGACGGCGTTCGAACGTCCCGGTATGGTCGGCCGCGTGCGGCTCGTCATCGCCAGGTGCTCGGTCGACTACGACGGGCGGCTGTCGGCCCACCTCCCCGAGGCGGTGCGACTGATCATGGTCAAGGCCGACGGGTGCGTGGCGATCCACGCCGACGGCGGCGCGTACAAGCCGCTGAACTGGATGAACGCGCCAAACGTGCTCTTCACATCACCCGAGCAGTGGGTCGTGACGAACGTCAAAGGCGAGCGGCTGGCGATCACGATGCACGAGCTGCTCGCCGATTCCGAGCACGACCTCGGCGTCGACCCCGGCCTGCGTAAGGACGGCGTCGAGGCCCACTTGCAAGAGCTGCTGGCGGCCACGCCGCACGCCATCGAGGATGGCTTCACGCTGGTGCGCCGGGAGTACCCGACGGCGATCGGTCCCATCGACCTCGTCTGCCGTGACGCCGACGGCCGGGTCGTCGCCATCGAGGTCAAACGGCGTGGCGAGATCGACGGCGTGGAGCAGCTCGGCCGGTACATCGAGCGCCTTCACCTCGACTCGACCCTCGGCTCGGTGCGCGGTGTGTTCGTCGCCCAGGTCGTCAAGCCGCAGGCACGAGTGCTCGCCGAAGCTCGAGGGTTCCGCTGGGTCGAGGTCGACTACGACACCCTGCGCGGCCTCGCGCCGACCGATCTCCGGCTGTTCTAGCGTTTCGACTTCTGGGCGCGATACGTCGCAGATCTGCGACGATGCGCGCCCAGATGGAGCTGACCACCGACCGAGACGATCAACGGCGACGACTGTTCGTTGATCGGCGCGAGCCAGGACCGCCGCACTGTTCCCTCACGCCGATCGGCTGCGGCTACCTTCCAGCACCATGCCCCAGCACGTACGCGGAGTGATCGCCCGGGCCAAGGGCGAGGCAGTGACCATCGAGACGGTCGTCATCCCCGACCCCGGGCCCGGAGAGGCGGTGGTCAAGATCCAGGCCTGCGGCGTGTGCCACACGGACCTGCACTACCGGGAGGGCGGGATCAACGACGACTTCCCGTTCCTTCTCGGCCACGAGGCGGCAGGCGTCGTGGAATCGGTCGCCGAGGGCGTCACGGACGTGGCGGCCGGTGACTACGTGATCCTCAACTGGCGCGCAGTGTGTGGCGAGTGCCGGGCGTGCCGTCGCGGTCAACCGTGGTACTGCTTCTCGACGCACAACGCCACGCAGAAGATGACCCTCGAGGACGGCACCGAGCTGTCACCCGCCCTTGGGATCGGCGCCTTCGCCGACAAGACCCTCGTCGCCGCCGGGCAGTGCACGAAGGTCGACGACGCCGCGCCGCCGACCGTCGCCGGGCTGCTGGGCTGCGGCGTGATGGCGGGGCTCGGTGCGGCGATGAACACCGGCGGCGTGACCCGCGGGCAGTCGGTTGCCGTGTTCGGCTGCGGCGGTGTCGGCGACGCAGCGATCGCCGGCGCTGCGCTGGCTGGCGCGACGACGATCGTCGGCGTCGACATCGACGACCGCAAGCTGGCGTGGGCGAAGGAGTTCGGGGCAACGCACACATGCAACTCCAACACGACCGACCCGGTCGAGTTCGTCAAGTCGGTGACCGGCGGCTTCGGCGCCGACGTGTGCATCGAGGCGATTGGCAACCCGACCGTCTATCGCCAGGCGTTCGAGGCCCGGGATCTTGCCGGGACGGTGGTGCTCGTCGGCGTGCCCCGCCCGACCGACGTCATCGAGCTGCCGTTCATCGAGCTGTTCGGCAGGGGCGGCGCCCTCAAGTCCAGCTGGTACGGCGACTGCCTGCCCTCACGCGACTTCCCGATGCTGATCGACCTGTACCGCCAAGGTCGTCTCGACCTCGACCGCTTCGTCAGCGAGCAGATCGGTCTCGACGGCATCGAAGAGGCGTTCCACAAGATGGAGCGGGGCGACGTGCTGCGCTCCGTCGTGGTGCTCTGACGCGGCATGCCCATCGAGATCGTCACGACCGACGGCATCTTCGCCCTCGACGGCGGCGAGTGGGAGGTCACCAACAACATCTGGATCGTCGGCGACGATCGCGATGTCGTGGTGCTCGATGCCGCTCACGACCACCACGTGATCGTCGAGGCCGTGAGCGGCCGACGGGTGCGGGCGATCGTGCTGACGCACGGCCACAACGACCACATCAACGCCGCCGTGCCTCTGCGCGATGCGGTGGATGCTCCGATCTGGTTGCACGGCGCCGACCGGATGCTGTGGGACGTGGTGTGGCCCGGCGAGTCGCCAGACCACGACACGCGAGCGGGCGAGGCGATCGACGTCGGCGGCC
>JBPCJW010000125.1:0-30900 GCA_051004915.1 Ilumatobacteraceae bacterium | reverse complement strand
GTTGCCGCCGAAGATGGGCCGCGAGACGGAGGTGGCCGAGATGCCTGAGGGTGCCGTCATCGACGTGCAGGGACTGCACGCCGGCTACGACGAGATCGCCGTCGTCCGGGATCTCGACCTCTACATCGGCGCAGGCGAGGTCGTCGCCCTGCTCGGGCCGAACGGCGCAGGCAAGACCACAACGCTGCTGACCATCTCGGGTCTGCTCAAGCCCGTCGCCGGCACCATCGACGTGCTCGGGTCATCGATCGATGGCGTTGCGCCGTATCGCATCGCGCGCCGCGGCTTGGCGCACGTCGCCGAGGACCGTTCGCTGTTCTTCGATCTCACCGTCGACGAGAACATCCGCCTCGGCCTGGCGGGTGATCGCAAGGCGCGCGCCGTGGCGTACGAGCGGGCGATGGCGCTGCTCCCGGCGTTGGCGCCGCTCGGCAAGCGGGCCGCCGGGCTGCTGTCGGGGGGCGAGCAGCAGATGCTGGCCATGGCCAGGGCGCTCGTGTCGCAGCCGAAGTGCCTGCTCGTCGACGAGATGAGCCTCGGGCTGGCGCCGATCATCGTCGAGCGACTGCTGCCGATCGTGCGGCGCATCGCGGACGAGACCGGGTGCGGCGTGCTGATCGTCGAGCAGCACGTCAACATGGCGCTGGAGGTCGCCGACCGGGCGTACGTCCTCAACCACGGCGCGCTGGTGATGCAGGGCTCGGCGACCGAGCTGGCGAGCAACCGCGACCTGCTCGAATCGAGCTACCTCGGCGACGTCGCGCTGTCCGACGAGCAGGCCGACGCCGACGGGATCGGTCCCGCCGGCGCTCCCGTGCACTGAGCGGGTTCGCCGAAGGTGTCGGCGTGGCTGCTGTTCCCGTTGCTCGGTCTGGCGGCCGGCGCGGTCTACGCGGCCATCGCCGTCGGGGTCATCCTCGTCCACCGCGGCTCGGGTGTCGTGAACCTGGCCGCAGGGGCGATGGCGATGTTCCCGGCCGTCGTGTTCGTACGCCTGCGCACGACGGGCGAGCTGGTGCTCCCGGTCGTCGGCCTTCCCGGCCGCATCTCGCTCGGTGACCCGTGGCCGGTCGTTCCGGCGTTCATCGCGGCGATCGCCGTCGGCGCGCTGATCGGAGCGCTCAGCTACCTGCTGATCTTCCGCTCCCTGCGTGACTCGCCGCCGGTGACCCGGCTCGTCGCGTCGGTCGGCTTGACGATCTTGCTGCAGGGAGCGGCCGTGACCCAGGTCGGCGCGGGCACCGTGCGGGCCGATCCGATCCTGCCCGACCGGTTGGTCGACATCCAGGGCAGCATCCTGCCGACCGACCGGCTGTGGCTGGTCGGCGTCGTCGTCGTCCTCGGCTCGGCGATCGCCGCGCTGTACCGCTTCACCCGCTTCGGTCTGGCCACGCGGGCAGCGGCCGAGAACGCCAAGGGCGCCATCCTCATGGGCCAGTCGCCAGCTCGCCTCGGGCTCGGCAACTGGGTCCTGGCGGCGGTGGTCGCGTCCGTCGCCGGCGTGCTGATGAGCCCGATCAGCGGCGTCAACCCGTTCAACTACAGCTTGTTCGTGGTGCCCGCGCTGGCCGCCGCGCTCGCTGCCCGCCTGCGCTCGTTCGCCGTGGCGATGGCCGTCGGCATTGCCATCGGGATGTTCGAGGGGCTTGCCGTGCACCTCGTGTCGCGCCGCCAGGTGCCGGACTTCCTGCTCGGCGGGATCGAGAGCGTCGTGCCGTTCCTGGCCATCGTCGTCATCCTCGTCGTGTTCGGACGCAGTGTCCCCGACCGTGGCACGATCCTCGACCGCCGCTTCCCGGAGGCGCCGATGCCACCGCGCCGGCCGGTGGCCGTCGGCATCCTGCTCGCCGGTGGCGTCGCACTGATGGCGTTCGGCGACGCGTCGATGCGGCTCGCCGCGATCACCTCGATGATGGTGGCGATCATCTGCCTGTCGTTCGTGTTGCTGACGGGCTACCTCGGACAGGTGTCGCTGGCTCAGCTGACGCTCGTCGGCTTCTGCGCCTTCGTGCTCGCCCGCGCGTCGGGCGAGTGGGGCCTGCCGTTCCCGCTCGCACCTGTGCTGGCGCTCGCTGCGACCACCGCCCTCGGACTGCTGATCAGCCTGCCGGCGTTGCGGATCCGAGGGATCCAGATCGCCATCGTCACGCTGGCCGCGGCGGTCGCCATCGAGCAGCTGCTGTTCCGCAACCCGTCGTTCACAGGCAGTGGCGGCCTGGCCCACGTCGACACTCCCGAGGTGGCCGGCCAGCAGTTCGGGATCATGGGTCCCGGCGACTACCCGTACCGCCCGTTCGGGTTCTTCGTGCTCGCCCTGCTGGTTGGCGCCGCGGCGATCGTGCTGGCGGTGCGGCGGGGACGGGTCGGGCGACGAATGCTCGCCGTGCGGGCCAACGAACGGGCCGCCGCGGCGAGCGGGATCAAGGTGGCCAGCGTGAAGATGCAGGCGGCGGCGCTGTCGTCCTTCGTTGCCGGCCTCGGTGGCTTGGTGTTCGCCTACAAGAACGTCGACTTCTCGTGGTCCGGGCTGGAGGCGTCGCGGGGGCTGCAGCTGCTGGCGTTGGCCTACCTCGGTGGAGTGACATCGGTGTCCGGTGCGTTGATCGCCGGCGTGCTCGCACCATCGGGTCTGTTGCTCGTCGCCATCGGCTCGCCGCCGGCGGCCGGTCAGCAGCTGCTGCTGTCGGGCCTCGGGCTGCTGCTCGTCACGGTGCGCTTCCCGCGCGGCCTGGCCGGGGCCGGTCCGTGGGTGCGCCGCCAACTGCGCCTCGAGGCCGACTCGCGACGCGACCCCCCAGCCACCGACCACGAGGAGATCGACGTCGAGGCCATCCCCGTCGGCTCGGCAGCCCGCCACTGATCCGTGCACGCACCGATGCCGGCCGGGCCGAGCTCGGCGTGAGCGAACAGGTCGAATGTGACCTCTTCGCTCACGCAGAACCCCAGGCGGGGCGGTGTGTGGTCGACCTCGTCTGCTACGTCTTGCCCGGTGTTTCCGTTGTCGAGGTGGGTCGCGTCGCCTGGCGTGACGGGGGTGGGGCGGTTGGCGATGGCCTCGGCGCTGGCGCCGTACGACGATGTCGACTCGGCCAGGTCCGGCGCGCCGTCACCATGGGTGCGGATCCTCGATGGCCGCTGGCGCATCCGCATCGTGCCGCGGGTCGACGACGTCGGGCCGCACGACATCGGCGGCGACACCGAGGGGTGGGACGAGGTCGATGTGCCCGGGACCTGGGCGCTGCAGCCGGCAGGAGACGGCCACGGCAGCCCGATCTACCTCAACATCCGCATGCCGTTCGCCGGCCAGCCACCGGCGGTACCCGACGACAACCCGACTGCCGTCTACCGCCGCACCTTCACCGTGCCGGCATCGTGGCATCAGCGGCGCACGCACCTGCGGGTTGGTGCGGCTGACTCGATGGGGTGGGTGTGGGTCAACGGCACGTTCGTGGGGCTCGGCACGGACAGCCACCTGGCGTCGACCTACGACGTCACCGACGCGCTGGTGCGGGGTGCCAACGAGGTCTGCGTCGTCCTGCCCCGCTGGAGCGCGTCGACGTGGCTGGAAGATCAGGACCAGTGGTGGCTGCCCGGCCTGCACCGCAGCATCGAACTCGTGTCGGTCCCGGTGACCCACCTCGCCGACGTCGCTCTCGTCCCAGGGCTCGAGGTCGACGGGACGGCGGGCACCATCGACCTCGACGTGCGCATCGAGGGAGCCGGACCATCGTCGGTCGGGGTGACCATCGAGTCGATCATCGGTCGCCGCCGCACGTTGCTGCGGACCGCTCCGCTCGGGGTGCCGGCCTGGGCACCCGCCGACGCGGGCGAGGAGACCGTGCTCGGCTACCTGTGGCACGGCAGGCGCGTGCGGCAACGACTCAAGGTTCCGGGCATCGAGCCGTGGCACCACGAGGCGCCGGCCCGGTACCGGGTGCTCATCGTGCTGCGCGACGAGCACGGCCACGTCCTCGACGTCCGTACCCGGCTCGTCGGGTTCCGGCGTGTCGAGGTCGCCGACCGCCAGCTCTTGATCAACGGGCGACCGGTCGTGATCAACGGCGTCAACCGCCACGAGAACCACCCGGATCGCGGGCGCACCGTCACCGCCGACGACACGCGGCGTGACCTGGAGTTGATGAAGCGCCACCACGTCAACGCCGTGCGCACCGCGCACTACCCGGACGCCGAGTCGTTCTACGACATGTGCGACGAGCTCGGCCTGTACGTCGTCGACGAGGCGAGCATCGAGACGCATGCCCGCTGGGGTTCGCTCGCCGACGACCCGGCATACGCCTCCGCGTTCCTCGAGCGCGCGCAGCGGATGGTCCTTCGAGACCGATCACATCCGTGCGTCATCGCGTGGTCGCTCGGCAACGAGTCCGGATACGGCGCGAGCCACGACGCGATGGCGGCGTGGATCCGGCGCACCGATCCTTCTCGACCGCTGCACTACGAGGGCGGGGTGGCGTTCGACCTTGACGCGCCGAACCCGGTCAGCGACGTGGTGTGCCCGATGTACGCGCCGGTGGAGCGGATCGCGCGCTGGTCTCGCGAGGCCCGTGACGAGCGACGGCCGCTGATCCTCTGCGAGTACGGCCACGCCATGGGTCAAGCGGGAGGGCTGGACGACTACTGGGCCGTGTTCGGCGTCGAGCCGGGTCTGCAGGGCGGCTTCGTCTGGGAGTGGGCGGATCATGCGCTGCGCCGGCGTCACGCCGACGGGTCGGCATGGCTGGCCTACGGCGGTGACTTCGGCGAGGTCGACCACGACGGGAACTTCGTGTGCGACGGCTTGGTGTCGGCGGACCGCCAGCGGCACCCGCTGCTCGCCGAGCTCGCTGCGTTGACCCAGCCCGTCACGGTCGAGTGGACCGGTGAGGGCCAGTTGCGCATCCGCAACCGGCGGTGGTTCCGTGGCCTCGACGACCTCGGCGCCCGCTGGCGGGCGACGCGAGGTGGCCGGAGGATCGGGTCCGGCGTGCTCGACGTGGCCCCCGTCGAACCGCAGCAGGCGGTCGAGATCGACGACCCGTCCTCCGCCTTGGGGCCGCGCACGCTGACGGTGACGTTCCGGCCCCGCCGCCAGCCGACGTGGACGGATCGCACGTGGGTCGCAGCAACGTGCCAGCTCGACGCCGGCGACGTCGTGGCCCCGCCGGTGCGACGGCGCAGGATGTGTCGCGTCGACGAGGACGGTCTCACCGTCGGCGATGTGCAGCTCGACTGGCCGGCACTGTCGCTGTGGCGCGCGCCGACGGACAACGACGACCCACCGGGCGCATGGCGACCCGGCCCGGCGCCGGCGGCGACGTGGCGCGAGCTCGGCCTCGATTGCTTGCGGGCCGACGACGTGCAGGTCAGCCGGCGCGCTGGAACGTGGCACCGGACGGTGCGCTACGAGACGGCGACCGGCGCGCCGATCGAGCATCGCCAGCGGGCGCGCGTCGTCGACGACGCGATCGAGGTGGCCGAGGACATCGGGATCGATCCGGCGCTGCGCGACCTGCCCCGCGTCGGCGTGGCGTTCATGCTGTCGCCTGGCTACGAGGGCGTGCGGTGGTCGGGCCTGGGTCCGGGGTCGTCGTACCCGGACCGTCAAGCCGCCGTCGGGCGAGGCGTCTGGCAGTCGACCGTCGACGAGCAGGAGCTGTCGTTCGTCATGCCCCAGGAACACGGTCTGCACCTCGCCACCGACTGGCTGGAGCTGGCCGCGACGGATCAGCGCCTGCTGATCGCTGCCGACCGCCCGTTCGCGTTCTCCGCGCTGCACCACACGGCCGCCGACCTGGCGGCAGCAACGCACGCCCACCTGATGCCCCGGCGTGACGAGACCTGCGTCCACCTCGACCTCGCCCATCGCGGGCTCGGCATGTTCGCCTGTGGCCCCGACACCCATCAACGCCACCGCCTGCACGGTGGAAGCTACCGCCTCACGTGGACCCTGTCGGCGAGCCGCTCGGCGAGACGATCACTCGGCGCGTAGGCCCTCGGCCGGACGGCCGCGGGTGGCCAGGAACGCCGGCACCTGGGCGGCCAGCACGGCGGCGACCAGCCCGCCGACCACCACCAGGACGAGTGGAACCCATGCACCTGCCGGGTCAGGGATGACGCCGAGCTGCCCGGCGAACTGGCGCCACAGCAGCCGTCCCAGCACCACCCCGAACGGCAGCGCGATGACGATGGCGAGTGCGGCGGTCGCCGCCGACTGGGCGCGCACGGACCGTCGCACCTGCGTCCCGGTGAACCCGAGGGTGCGCAGGACGGCCAGGTCCCGGCGGCGCGAGCGGGCCGACGCCCAGGAAGCGAACAGCAAGCCGACGGTCGCCATCACCCCCAGCACGATGGCGACGATCACCGGCACCGCCCTCGTCGTCGAGAGATCCACCAACTCGGGTGGCCGGACGGGGTCCTCGTAGCGGAGGGCGGGGTTGCCGTAGCGGTCGAGCGGACCGAGCTGTGCGCTCAGGCGGGTGACCGCGTCGCTCGAGGCGTCGTCGCGCAGCCCGACGCCGACGAACGTGGCCAGGCCGAGCGGGTCTCCCTGATCTGGTTCCCGCTCGGCGATGTCGCGCACCAGCGCCTCCGGTAGCAGCAGGCCCGTACCGGCACCGACGCGGTCGGCGGCGTACGGCCCGAGTGAGGGAAAGACCACGATCCCACTCACGGTGACGGTCGTCGTCGAGAACACGACTCCCAGCTCGACGGTGTCGCCGACCTCCAGCCCCTGCTCGGCGGCCGTCGACGCGCCGAGCGCGATCTCGTCGAAGCCGGGTATAGAACCCGACAGCAGGGTCAGGCCGAGGTCGTCACCCGCCCCACCGAGGGCGAGGACGGCCAACGTCGGTTGGTCGTCGAGTGAGGCCTCGTTGAGGAAGCCAAGCACCAGCCAGCCGTCGACGTCGGCATCGTCGTCGAGGAGCTGGCGGACGCCGTCGGTGTTGAGGTCGCCGTAGCCGAACCCGGTCATCGCCGCCACGTCCCAGGGCCAGCCGTACGAGCTCGGCGTCGACACCAGCGCAGCGAGGCTGCTGCCGAAGATCACGGCGGCCACGAGCGCCCCGCCGACCAGCGCACTGCCGGCGATCACGGGAATCGCGGCACGCGGACCGATCGCCGCCCGCACCCCGTCGGCGACCGCTGGTGACCCCACCGTCGCCGGCACCGAACGGCCGGCGCGAGTCGTCGTCGGTCCAGCCTGCTTCGAGCCCGTGCTCCCGGTGGAGCGAGCGGCGAGCACGGCGACCGCGGCGATGGCGAGCGTTCCCAGCGCACCCGCGGCGACGAGCGCGAGGAGGTCGATCCGTCGGCCGGTCCCTCGATCGACCACGTCGACCTGACCGATCGGCCCGGGGGCGAGGAGGAAGGCGGCGACTGCACCGACGAGCACGCCGATCACGATGGCGACCACGGCGGGGAGTCCGACGACGAGCGCCCGCGCGCTTCGCCCGACGGCCAGCTCGCGCCACTGCTGCTGGTCTGTCTGGGTCCCGCGCAGCTCACGGGCGACAGCCAGACCGACGAGGACCAGCGCCACGATCCCGGCAGCCAGCCCAAGCACGACCAGCGCGGCGACCATCGGTTGGACCGCCCGGTCGACGCGTTTGGCCTCGAGCGCCGATTCGGTCGGGATCAAGAAGTGGCTCGGTGGGTCGATCGCGAGCTCGTCGAGGTCGCTGATCTGGACGAGGATCTCGTTCAGCGGCGCAGCTCTCGTGACGAAGTCGTCCAGCGCAGGCTTGACCCCGGCGGCGCCGTCGCTGAACCCGACGGAGTAGTACCGGTAGGACAGCGCGCAGTCGTCCGGCAGCAACGTGGCCAGCGCCACGGCGAACGTACCGCCCGGCGCCGGCATCGCCGGCAGGCAGTCGTAGCGGTCCGCCAGCTCGGGCGACAGGATCATGTCGCCGCGCGGGAACAGCTCGTCGGGAAGCACTTGTCCCGGCAGGGTGACGATGCCGACGATCTCCACCTCTTCGACGCCGATCGGGTCGATGACTTCCCTGGCGTACTCGGTCTGCGCCGGCCCGGGACCCTCGTCGGAGAGCCCGGGCTGCCAGAAGGCGATCGAGACTCGATCTCCGATCGCGAGTTGTTGCGCCGCTGCGCCGTCAACGTTCAGCACGGCCTCGCCGTCACCGGTCGGCATGCGGCCCGCCTGCACGGCCGGCCGGTCCATCTCGGTGAAGCGGCCGTCCGTCGAACCGTGGACGAAGAGGTCGAGGCCTGTCGACTCGATGTCCTCGCGCGTCCGAGGTCGACCGTCGTCGAGGGTGGTCACGAACACGGTGTCCGAGGTCACCTGCTCGACGCCGGGCAGGGTGCGAATGACCTGGTCGATCTCGCGCGTGCTGACCGACGGGTTGATCACCACGTCGCCGACATCGGCGCGGCGCAGGTAGTCGCCGTAGGTGTTGGCGGTGCGGTCAGCCGTGGACAGCGCAATCGAGGCACCGGCGGTGCCGGCGGCGACGATCAGCAGGATCGGCACCGTCGCCAGGGCGCGCCGACGCAGCCATCGCGTGCTCAGCCACCACGCGCCCGACCACGCCCCGGCCCGCTCGGCGCGCTCGTCCGTCATCACGGTCGAGCGTAAGCAGGTCGTCTCGCGGCGTGAACCGTGCTGTCACCGCCCCGTCGGGGTGCCAGCACCACGTTGCGTGCGTGGTCGGGTCAGCGCGTCACGGCGCCTCGACCGGCGATCATCGGCAGGTCGAGGAACGTCACGATGCCGGGCGGCGCAGCGGCGACGTACGGGATGGCGTTGACGGCGTGCGCTGCTGTCGACCCGAGGACGTCCCGGTTCCAGCCGTGGGGGAGCGAGATGCGCATCTTCGGCTGCCCGAGGACCTCCACCGACCAGTCGCCGACCGGCCACTCGGGCGCGGTGTCGGCGTGCATGCGCCAGACGGTCTCCTGCTCGACGAGCGGGTGGCCGTCGGTCAGCGCCGCCCACCGCCACCGTTGCCCGGCCACCGTGCCTTCGGCGACGTTGCCCGAGGCTGTCTCGTAGTCCCGCTCGGCCAGCCACGTCGACATCTCGGAGGTCACGTCGTCGACGTCGGAGCCGAGCCCGGTGGCGACCATCAGGACGGCCTCGCGGAACAGGCCGTCGAGCCAGTGCCGATGGCGTGCGGCGCGGGCCGCGAACTCGTCGGGCGTGCGGCCGAAGCCCATCATCTCGAACATGATCTCGGGCGACGGGTAGTGCTGGAAGTTGCTGATCTCCTGCACCACGATCCGGTCGATGCGCAGCGACAGCCCCGACATCACGAGGGGCAGGACGTCGCCGAACCAGCCGGGGTTGGCGCCGGTGCCGTGGAAGGACGACCGACCCGCCTGGCAGGCGGCGTCGAGTCGCGCCACCAGCTCGGCGCCGTGGGCCGGCGGGTACATGTAGCCGACCGTGGTGATGACGTCGGCGCCGCCGGCCAGCAGGGCGGCGAAGTCGTCGACGTCGCGGCCGGGGTCGTCGCCGTGTACCAGCGAGGGCAGCGGGGTGTGCACGACGACGTCGGCGCCGAGCGCAATGACGGCATCGCGGTCGGAGGTCGCCGCGACGCCGATCGCCTCGCCGCCGGCCAGCTCGCCGGCGTCGCGGCCGTCCTTGTTGGGTGAGGTGACGTAGACGCCGATCAGCTCGAGGTCGGGCCGCTCGATGATCGCTCTCAGCGCGGCTCGCCCGACGTTGCCGGTCGTCCACTGGACGACCCGTCGTGGCGTCATTCGGGTCGTCGACTCGCCACGAGCACGGGGATGACGCGGTCCGTCTTCGTCTGGTATTCGGCGTATGGCGCGTACGCCTCGACGGCTCGCGTCCACCACGTGGCGCGTTCGTCGCCCTCGAGCTCGCGCACGTCGATGTCGAACGGCTCGGGGCCGTCCTGCACGGCCGCTTGCGTCGGGTCGGCGGTCAGGTTGAGGTACCAGTCCGGGTTCTCCGGCCGGCCGCCCTTGGAGGCGACGAGGGCGTACTCGCCGGCGTGCTCGACGCGCATCAGTGGCGACTTGCGGACCTTGCCGGACTGCTTGCCGCGAGTGGTGAGGATGATCACGGGAAGGCCGGTATCGAGCAACGTGTTGCCCTCCCGTCCGCCCGTTCGCTCGTACGTCTCGACCTGGTCACGCACCCACGCCCACGTGCTCGGCTCGTATTCACCCTCGATCGTCATGTCGCCCAGCTTCGCGCCCCGGCAGGAGCGTCGATGTTGCTCGTCCGGTGGCCTAGCGTCGGTGGCTCCATCGGGGGACGGTGCACGGAGGGGAATGCCAATGGACAAGTGGATCACGGACACGCGGCCGAGCGCCCGGTTCCCGTACTACACCCGAGCCAACGCCGACGAGGTCGGTCCCGATCCGGTCAGTCCGCTCGGGTGGAGCTTGATCTGGATGCAGGGGTGCCAGCCCGGCGTGGCGAAGGGCTTCGTCGAGTTCGGGGTCGTGTCGTTCGACGAGTACGACCTCGATCCGCTGCAGGTGTTCGGCAACTGGGGCGGCTACTTCTACAACCCGCTCTCGCTCAGCCGGCTGATGGGGGAGCGGATGCCTGGCGTCACCGCCGCCGCCATCGACGAGGCCTACTTCGGCGACCACCCCGGTGTCCCGCCGCACATGCCGCACCCGGATGACGAGGACGCCGCGGCGACCGAGAAGCTCGGTGCGTCTATGGCGTGGGTCATGTCGACCGACTCGTACCCGCTGCAGGAGGCGGCCGCTGAGACGGCCCGGCGCGTCGTCGCCGAGCGCCCCGACCTCAGGGCCCTCACCGACATCGGACTTGTCGAACGGGCCAGGGCGATGGCCGCCGTCCTCGACGGGGTGTGGATGCCGTACTGCGTCGTCTGCCTCGCGGCCTCGCTCGGCCCAGGCGCGGTGCAGGCCGTGTGCGCGGCGATCGGTCGGCCCGAGGACGCCGTGAAGGCGATGGCCGGGCTCGGCAACGTCGAGTCGGCCGACTCGTCGTTCGCCCTGTGGGATCTGGGCCGCATGGTGCGCCGCTCGGCCGAGCTGACGGCGGCGTTCGACGCCGGTGTCGACGGGGTCGTGCCACGCATCGAAGCGACGACGGGCGACGGCCGGGCGTTCCACGAAGCCTGGGCGAGGGTGCTCGCTGTCAGCGGCCACCGTGGCCCGAACGAGTGGGACGCCCGCTCGCACTCGTGGACCACCAGGCCCCAGCTGGCACTCGGGCTCGTCGATCGGCTGCGCCACCAGGACGATGGCAAGTCGCCCCACGACGCCCGGGCGAGGGCGGCCGGCGAGCGCCAGCGCGTCGCGGCGGAGATCGGCGAGACGCTGGCCGGCGACGCCGAGGCGGCCGGTACGTTCGCCGCCGGGGTCAAGTCGGCAGGGGTGTTCCTGGCCATGCGGGAGACGGGCAAGAACGCCTGCATCCGAGTCATCCACGAGGCCAAGCTGGCGCTGTTCGAGCTGGGCCGGCGGATGACCGAGCGGGGTGTGATCGCCCAGCCGCAGGAGGTCTTCAACCTGCTCGACGACGAGCTCGATGCGTTCCTTGCCGACCCGCACTCGTTCTCGACCACCCTCGCTGAGCGGGAAGCCCACTTCCAGGCGTTGCACGATCGGCAGCCGCCGTACATCGTCGGCCTTGACCGCCCCGCTCCGCCGATCGACACGTGGCCGCCGCGCCACGGCACTGGCACGCCGCTGGCGGAGGCCGGCGACGTCCTGCAGGGCGGCCCAGGATCAGCGGGCACTGTGACCGGCACAGCGCGCGTCGTGCTCGACCCGATCGACGCCCCGGATCTCGAACCCGACGACATCCTCGTCGCGCCGACCACCGACCCGTCGTGGGCCTCGCTCTTCCTCACCGTGGCCGGCGTGGTCGTCAACGTCGGCGCAGTCGGCAGTCACGCCGCGATCGTCTGTCGCGAGCTCGGCGTGCCGTGTGCGACGTCGGTCGTCAACGCCACCGAGCGCATCCCCGACGGGGCCATGATCACCCTCGACGGCTCGACCGGCATCGTGACCATCGTCGACGTGCCCGTGCAAGTGGGCGGCTCCGCCGCCGTGTCTCGCTGACGCTCGACCTGACCCACCACCACGCTGCGTCACGAACGCTCGGGAACCGGCCCGGCTCACGTTGTCGAAGCAACGTCGCCTGAGCGGACGGGTCGTACCGTGGCGAGGTGATGTCCGAGTCCGACGCCGTCGAGCGGCGGCGGGCCGCCCGGCTCGCCGTGCGGACTTCGATCGTCGAAGGCGGGAGGTTGCGCTACCCGGCCGAGCTGCCGATCACGGCGCGACACGACGAGCTGCTGGCGGCGATCCGCGACCACCAGGTCGTCATCGTCGCCGGCGAGACGGGCTCGGGCAAGAGCACGCAGCTGCCCAAGCTGTGCCTCGAGCTCGGTCGCGGCGTCGACGGCATGATCGGCCACACCCAGCCCCGCCGGGTGGCCGCTCGGACCATCGCCGAGCGCGTCGCCGAGGAGCTCGGGACGCCGCTTGGTGACGCCGTCGGCTACTCCGTCCGCTTCGACGACCGCGTTCGCGACGCAACCCTCGTGCGGGTGATGACGGACGGGATCCTCCTTGCCGAGCTGCGGCGCGACCGGCAACTGCGCCGGTACGACACCCTGATCGTCGACGAGGCGCACGAGCGCAGCCTGAACGTCGACTTCCTCCTCGGCTATCTGCGCCGGCTGCTGCCGCAGCGCCCGGACCTCAAGGTCATCGTGACGTCGGCGACCATCGACACCGCCCGCTTCGCCGAGGCCTTCGCCCAACCCGATGGAGTGGACGCGCCGGTCATCGAGGTCACCGGCCGCACGTACCCGGTCGAGCCGCGCTACCGCCCGCTCGGTGACGCCGACAGTGACGACCAGCGCGATCAGGTCCAGGCGATCGGAGACGCCGTCACCGAGCTCGGTCACGAAGGCCCGGGCGACATCCTCGTGTTCCTCAGCGGCGAGCGCGAGATACGCGACGCGGCGGACGCGCTGCACCGCCGGCTCGGTCCCGGCACCGACGTCCTGCCGATGTACGCCCGGCTTTCGGCGGCCGAGCAGCACCGCATCTTCGAGCCGCACGCCGGGCGCCGCGTCGTGCTCAGCACGAACGTCGCCGAGACGTCGATCACCGTGCCCGGCGTGCGCTTCGTCATCGACACCGGCGTCGCCCGCATCTCCCGCTACAGCCGCCGGCTAAAGGTCCAGCGGCTGCCGATCGAGCCGATCTCCCGGGCGTCGGCCGACCAGCGGGCCGGACGCTGCGGCCGCGTCGGGCCGGGCGTGTGCGTCCGCCTCTACGCCGAGGACGACTACGCCGCCCGTCCCGAGTTCACCGAGCCGGAACTGCTGCGCACCAACCTCGCCTCGGTCATCCTGCAGATGCTCGCCCTCGACCTCGGCGACGTCGTGTCGTTCCCGTTCGTCGAACCTCCCGACACCGCCGCCGTGCGCGACGGGCATCTCCTGCTGGAGGAGCTCGGCGCGATCAGCGAAACCGCGCACGGCATCGCCCTGACGGAGGTCGGCCGACGGCTGGCCCGCCTTCCGGTCGATCCACGGCTCGGCCGGATGATCCTCGCCGCCGGGCGACACGGATGTGGGCGCGAGGTCCTCGTGATCGCTGCTGCGCTGTCCATCCGCGACCCGCGGGAGCGGCCGCTCGAGCACCAGGCTGCAGCGGACGAGGCGCACCGGGCGTTCGACGTCCCCGGCAGCGATCTGCTGTCGATCGTGCGCCTGTGGGACCACCTGCGCGAGGAGCAGCGCCGGCTGTCCGGGAACCAGTTCCGCAAGCTGTGCCGGACCGAGTTCCTCAACTACGTGCGGGTCCGGGAATGGCACGATCTCTTCAGTCAACTGCGCCGCGTCGCCGGCGAGCTGGACCTGCGCGTCAATGCGGAGGCGGCTGCACCTGACGACGTACACCGTGCCGTGCTCAGCGGGTTGCTCTCGCACATCGGCATGCGCGACCGAGACGAGCGCCAGTTCCGCGGCGCACGAAACGCCTCGTTCGTCATCGCCCCCGGATCGGTGCTGGCGCGCAAGCCCCCGCGCTGGGTGATGGCCGCCGAGCTGGTCGAGACCGACCGGCTGCGGGCCCGTCGCGTCGCGACGATCACGCCGGAGTGGGTCGAGCGCTCGGCCGGCCACCTCGTCAAGCGCTCGTACGGCGAGCCGTGGTGGGATCGGAAGCGGGGGACGGCGTCGACCACCGAGTCCGTCACGCTGTACGGCCTGCCGATCGTGACCGGCAGGGTCGTGCCGCTCGATCGCATCGCACCGGCGGAGGCGAGGGAGATGTTCGTGCGCCACGCCCTTGTCGACGGCGACTGGGGCACGCACCACTCGTTCGTCGAGCGCAACGCCACGTTCCGGGCCCGCGTCACCGACCTGGAGGCGCGAGTGCGCCGTTCCGGTTTGCTCGACGATGACGCGGTGGAGCGGTTCTACGACGAGCGGGTGCCGGCCGACGTCACGTCGGGCCGACGGTTCGATCGGTGGTGGCGCGACGCCGGCCCGGCCGGGGCGGATCGGCTGGACCTGACAGAGGACCTGGTCGCCGGTGGCACGGTGCGCTGGGCGGACGTCCCGAGCACGTGGTCGCAGGGCGACCTCGTGCTGCCGCTGACGTACCGCTATGCACCCGGCGAGCCGCTCGACGGCGTGACGGTCCACGTACCGCAGACGGCGCTCAACCAGGTGTCGGCCGACGGGTTCGACTGGCAGGTTCCCGGCTACCGGCGCGAGCTGGTCGGCGAGCTGCTGCGCACATTGCCCAAGGAACAGCGCCGGGCGCTGATCCCGATGGCCGACACGGCGGCGGCGGTGTTCGATCGGCTCGGTCCGCCAAACGGGCGGCTGGTCGACGCACTCGCCTCAGCCGTCGCCGACGTCACCGGCGTGCGGGTCGCGCCGAGCGCGTTCCGGTCGAGCGAGGTGGCGGCGCACCTGCGCGTCAACTACGTCGTGGCCGACGCCGAAGACGCCGTTGTCGACGCCGACATCGACCTCGACGCGATCCGCCGACGCCTCGCCGCCACGACGCGAGCGGCGATCGCTGCGGCGTCCCTGATCGACGAGCGCGCGGGCATCGTCGACTGGGACCTCGACTCGCTGCCACCCGTCATCACGACGCGGATCGGCAGCCATGCGACGTACGGATATCCAGCGCTGCTCGACGATGGCGACAGCGTGTCGCTGCGCGTGCTGACCACCCCGCAGCTGCAGCAGCGGGTGATGCGCGGCGGTGTACGCCGACTCCTCGCGCTGACGGCTGGACCGTCCGCAGCGAGTGTGCGCCGCGACCTCGACGGCGGACGCCGAGCCGCCGTGGCGACGGCGGGCATCCCGCTCGACGAATTGGCTGGCGATTGCGCGCTGGCCGCTGTCGACGCCCTGCTCGACACCCCGACCGCGCTGCCCTGGGACGCCGAGACGTTCGGCGCGCTGCAGCGCGCGGTCCGTCGCGAGGCCCCGAACATCGCTCAAGCGGCGATGGTCACCGCAGCCGACGTGCTGGCCGCTGAGACCCGCGTCCGCGATCGCCTTGCCGCGTTGACCGCGCCGTCGGCCCAGCCGATCATCGAGGACGCCGAGGCCCACCTCGGGCGTCTGCTCCGGCCGGGGTTCGTCCTCGCAGCAGGCACCGGTCGGCTCCCGGATGTCCTGCGATACGTTCGCGGGATCGAGCATCGGCTGGAACGACTCGACCCGGCGCGCGACGCCCGGCGCAGGGCCGACGTCGTCCCGCTCGAGCAGCGCCACGCCGCCCTCGTCGGGACGTACGAGGGTCACGCCCTGCCGCAGGACGTGGCCGACATCGGCTGGCTGCTGGAAGAGCTGCGGGTCAGCCTGTTCGCCCAACCCCTCGGCACCCGCCAGCCCGTCAGCCCGACCCGCCTGGGCCGCGTCCTCGATGACCTGACCCCCTGATCCGAGGCTTTCGCGTCACCGGAGGGTTTGCGTACCGGACGGGGTGCCGGAAACCCCCGGATGACCTGAAAGCCTCGGACCGGAGGTCGTCAGTCGGCGGCTGCGCCGGCGCGGGGCGCGGCGGTGACGCGGACGGGTTCGTCCTCCAGCAGGCGGTCGACCCAGGCGTGGAAGCGTTGGTTGCCGGGCTCGTTGCGGCCGAACAGGAACTCGGTGTTGGCTCCCGAGGCCAGGCCGGCCTGGATGCCGAGGCCGGTCTTGTAGTCCTCCTCGGTGACGACGTACTCGAGGAAGTCGGCGCGCAGGATCGTCTGCTCGCGCTGCAGGGCGGTGGCGCTGGGCGTGATCACGTGCGTCTGGATGGTCCGAGAGCGGTCCGGCGTGGGGCCGGGGACGAGCTGGCTGACCATCATCCCCGAGCCACCGTTGCCGGCGACCGACACGTGCGGGAACACCGTGTGCACGAGTCCGATGTGCTGACCCGGCTGCCATCGCGCCCGCGGCACGTCGCGCAGCTCGACGAGGTTGCGCCGGGCGAAGGCGACGCGCTGGTGCGGACCCCACGCGTCGACGGTCATGATGTTGCCCATCACGTCCTTGCCCAACGTGTCCTTGTGCAGGATGTCGAGGTGGTATCCGTCGACGTACCCGTCGTAGGCGACCTTCCAGTTCGGCCCGACCACCTCGCGTTCGTCGATCAGCTCGACGGCGTCGAGCCCGAGCGAGTCGAGCGTGTCGCCGTAGCCCGCCAGCCAGCCGTCGACATCGAGCGTGGCCGCCGGGTCGAGCACGGCGAACACGATGCCGGAACGCTCCGCGCACGGCAGCTCGGTCAAGCCGCGCGTCTCGGTGTCGATCTCACCGAACGTCGATCGGCCCGACACCCCGACCAGCGCCCCTGAACCGTCATACGTCCAGGCGTGGTACGGGCACGTGAACCTGCGGGCCGAGCCGCAGCCGTGGGCGACGATCTGCGCGCCCCGGTGGCGGCAGGCGTTGATGAACGCCTTCACGCCGCCGTCGGCCTGGCGGACCGTGAGCACGGCGATGCCGGCCAGCTCGACCGAGCGGTAGGCGCCCGGTGTCGGGATGTGCGCGGTGAGCGCGACGACGACGGGGGAGCGATGAAAGATGCGGTCGACCTCGCGCGCCCAGCGAACTTCGTCGAGGTAGTCGGTGACGGGGACGGCGCGCACTCCGTCAGCCGAGTCCGTCGTCCCTGCGTCCAGGTGGGCGAGCAGGCGAAAAGCCAGTTCATCCCAGTCGTTCGGCCTCGTCTCGGGGATCATGGGCGCCTCCTGCCACTGGAAACTAATCCATCAGTTAGTTTACGACCGACCCGGGCAGCCGGGGGACGGACCGGATCGATTGGGACGGACGACCTCGCACAGGGGGCAGGGGACACGATGGAGGATCGCTGGATCACGGACTGGCCGATCGGCGCGCGCTGGAACCACTTCACCCGCGCCAACGCCGGCGAGGTGTTGCCGACACCGGCCTCGCCGCTCGGCCAGCAGTTCACGTGGGACAACGGCATCGTGCCCGGCTGGCGTGACGGCTACATCCGCCAGGGCGTGTACGACTTCGACGAGTTCGACCCGCACTTCCCGGAGGCCACGGGGTTCTTCGGCGGGTACATGTACATCAACCTCTCCAACGTGCGCATGCAGGGTGTGCGCAACCCGGCGGTGACCGTCGAGCAACTCGACCTGGCCTTCTTCGGCGACCATCCGGAGGTGCCGCCGTACGAGGGGCACCCGCTCGACGACCGACCGGACCTCGTGCCCGGGATCATGGCCCACCTCGGCTGGGTCATGTCCACCACGTCGTGGCCCGAGTTCGACGACGAGAAGCGCCAGACGATCGAGCTGCGGGCGAAGCGGCCTGACCTCTCGTCGATCTCCGACGACGAGCTCGTCGCCTACGCCCGCAGCACGCAGCCGATGCTGCAGAAGTTGTTCGAGAGCCACACCGTCACGTCCAGCAGCTCCGGCATCGCGCCCGGCATCTTGTTCGCCGTTGGCCAGGCGATCGGCGACCCGACGATCCCGATGAAGCTGGTCGCCGGACTGGGCGACGTCGACTCGGCCGAGCCGAGCTACGCGCTGTGGGAGCTGTCACGTCAGATCGGCACGTCCGAGGAGCTGACGAGAGCGTTCGACGATGGGGTGGAGGGGTTGCTCGACCGGTTGCGCCAGTCGGACGACCCGGCGGCGAAGTCGTTCCTCGACGGGTTCGCCGAGTTCGTCGACAACTACGGGTCGCGTGGTCCGAACGAATGGGAGATCAGCTCCGAGACGTGGGAGACACGTCCGGAGATCGCCCTCGCCGCACTCGATCGCATCCGCATGCAGTCCGACCAGGAGGCGCCGCGCATCCGCAACCGGCGCAAGGCCGACGAGCGCGAGCACATGATCGCCGCCGTGCGGGCCAAGGTGGCGCCGCTCGGGGAGGAGCTCGCCGGGCAGTTCGAGGCCGCGCTGGTAGCGTCCAACCAGCTGGCCTTCCGGGAGCGCACGAAGACGAACATCGTGCGCGCCGTGCACGAGGGTCGGATGGCGTTCCGCGAGCTCGGCCGCCGCCGCGCCGAGGCCGGTGATCTCGACGACGCCCGGCACGTGTTCATGCTGCTCGACGCGGAGGTGGAGCCGTTCGTCGCCGACCCGGGGTCGTTTCGCCAGACGTTGGCCGATCGGTTCGAGCAGTGGCAGGAGCTGTGGGGCCTGGTGCCGCCGTACTTCATCAAGCACGGCGTCGTGCCGCCGATCTCGTCGTGGCGCAAACGAGGCGAGTCCACCGAGGAGCCGATGGTCGCCGGCGAGGTGCTGCAGGCGGTCCCCGGCTGCCCCGGCCAGATCACGGGACGGGCCAGGGTCGTGACCGACCCGAGCGATCCCGGCGACCTCGGACCAGGCGACATCCTCGTCGCCCCGCTGACGGACCCAGCCTGGACGCCACTGTTCATGGCCGTCGGCGGCGTGGTCGTCGACGTCGGCGGGCAGATCAGCCACGCCATCATCGTCAGCCGCGAGCTCGGCCTGCCGTGCGTCGTGTCGGCGACCGGCGCCACCGAGCGCATCCCCGACGGCGCGCTGATCGAGCTGGACGCCGACACCGGCAAGGTCACCATCCTGGAGGTGCCATGACCAAACAATTCCGGTTCGGTGTGCAGAGCTACAAGGCCTCGTCGCCTGACGACTGGCGGGAACAGGCCCGTAGCGCCGAGGCGATGGGCTACTCGTCGTTCCACTTGGCCGACCACATCATCGGACCCGGCCCGGCGCTCGCAGCCACCAACCACCCGGTGCAGGACGTGGCGTCGCTGCCGGCGATGGCCGTTGCGGCCGAGGTCACCGACACGATCAAGATCGGCTGCCGAGTGTTCTGCGCCGACTTCCACAACCCGGTGATCCTGGCCAAAGAGCTGGCGACGCTCGACTGGTTCTCCGGCGGCCGCCTCGAGGTGGGCATCGGAGCCGGGTGGCTGCAGGGCGAGTACCAGGCGATCGGCGTGCAATTCGACCCGCCCGGCAGGCGCATCGACCGGATGCTCGAGACGATCGCCGTGCTGCGGGCCTGCTTCGGTGACGGCGAGGTCGACGTGACGGGTGAGCACGTCCACGCCGTTGGGTTCGAAGGCGTGCCGAAGCCGGTGCAGCGCCCGGCGCCACCGTTCATGATCGGTGGCGGCTCCAAGCGCGTGCTCGGCATCGCCGGGCGGGAAGCGGACATCGTCAGCATCAACTTCGACAACTCGTCCGGCAAGATCGGGCCGGCCGGCGTCGGCAGCAGCACCGCCGACCTGACAAAGCAGAAGATCGAGTGGGTCCGCGACGGTGCCGGCGATCGCTTCGAGGACCTCGAGCTGGAGATCGGCGGGTACTTCAGCGTCGTCACCGACGACCGGCAGGGCACGCTGGCCAAGATGGCGCCGGTGCTCGGTCTCTCCGTCGACGAGCTGGCTGCCTATCCCCACGCGCTGATCGGCTCGGTCGACGGCATCTGCGAGCAGTTGGAGGAGCGGCGCGCCGACTACGGGATCAGCTACGTCAGCATCGGGTCGACCAACGCCGCGGCGTTCGCCCCGGTTGTAGAACGGATGACGGGCACGTGACGTCATGAGGGTCGGGATGACACTGCCGACGCAGTTTCCTTTCGCTAGCACCGAGCAGGTGCTGCCGCTGTACGAGCAGGTCGGGTTCGACTCGTACTGGGCACCGGATCACATCCTCGGCGTGTTCCATCCCGGTCTGTGGGCCGACACCCCGCTCTCGTCGATGGCCGCCGACCCCGACGCCTTCTACGACCCGTTCGTGTACGGGATGAAGGTCGGCACGATGACCGACCTGCCGTACGGCATCTCGGTCACCGACGGCACGAGGCGTGGCGCGGCCGATCTCGCCCGACTGTCGCTGACCCTGAACGACCTCTTGCCCGGCGGGTTCATCCTCGGCATCGGGTCCGGCGAGGCCGAGAGCCTGACGCCCTTCAAGTACCCGTTCGACCGACCGGTGGGCGTGCTGGAGGACGTGCTGCGCGACCTCCGCTCGCTGCTCGACACGGGTCGCATGGCCGACGGCGGGCCTGGTCGGATGGGTCTGCCGCTGGAGGCGCCAGGGAAGGGCAGCCCGCCGGTGTGGGTCGCCGGCCACGGACCGCGCATGCTGCGCCTGACCGGCCAGTACGGCGATGGGTGGCTGCCGGCTTGGTGGATGACGCCGGAGGAGTACGGCGCCAAGCGGGAGGCGGTGCTGGCCGCCGCCGAGGCCGCCGGCCGGCCGGCCCCGGTGTGCTCGCTGCTGCCGTTCCTGCTCTTCGCCGAGAGCATCGACCGGGCGGCGGAGATGTTCGAGCAGGAGCCGCTCGGCAAGCTGTTCGGCTTGTTCGCCACCGGCGAGATGTGGGCGGCCAACGGGATGTCCCATCCGCTCGGCAACGACTCGCAGGGCTTCATCGACGTGATCATCCACGAGCTGGACACCGACATGCTGCGCGAGCTCGCACCGACGATCCCGTTCGAGATGGTCCAGCAGGTGCTGTTCATCGGCAACGCCGACGAGCTGGCCGAGAAGTTCGAGGCGTACGCCCGCAACGGCTTGGAGCACGTGGTGATGGCCAACCTGACGGGCAGCGTCGGCGGGATGGACGAGATCATGGCGAGGGCGATGGACATGCCGAAGCTGAAGGCCGCGCTGGCCGACCTGTAGAGGAGACGATATGACGACGACGCCCCCAGAGGTGTTCAGCAAGGTGACCGAGCTGCAGGGGTTCAACCCGTTCGACCCGCAGACGCTGCAGTGCCCGTTCCCGCACTACGCCGCGATGCGGGCCAACGATCCCGTCCACGAGGTCGGCGGGCTCGGCTTCTACCTCGTCACCCGCCACGACCTGGTGCTCGAAGTGGTGCGTGACCCGGAGACGTACTCCAACCAGTTCGGGCAGACCTCGATGCCCCTCCCCGAAGACGTTCGCCAGCGGATGATGGACGTGATCGCCGACGGCTACCCGCGTGTGCCGACGATGTTGACGGCCGATCCGCCGGACCACACGCGCTACCGGCGCCTGGTCACGAAGGCGTTCACGCCGAAGGTGATCTCGTCGCTGGAGCCGACGATCCGGGCCATCACCACCCGGCTGATCGACTCGTGGATCGATCGCGGGTCCATCGAGTTCGTCGAGGAGTTCGCCGTTCCGCTGCCCGTCGAGGTGATCGCCAAGGCGCTCAACGTGCCCGACGAGCGGCTGGCCGACTTCAAGCAGTGGTCGGACGACTCGATCGCCGGCATCGGCACCGACCTCGGCGTCGAGGGGCGGCTCGAGGCCGAGCGGGGCGTCAACGACTTCCAGCACTACTTCGCCGCGCAGCTCGAGGAGCGCCGGAGCAAGCCACAGGACGACCTGCTGACCGACCTGCTCAACGCCCGGGTCAGCGGCGACGATCCGCCCATTGACGGCGCGACGGTGGCCGACACCCGGCCGCTCAACGTCCCCGAGATGCTCAGCATCCTCCAGCAGCTGCTCGTGGCCGGCAACGAGACCACGACCAAGATGATGACGGAGATGATCCGCCTCTTGGCCGAGCACCCGGACCAGTGGCGCCAGGTGCAGGAGGACCCGTCGCGCGTGGACAAGGTGGTGGAGGAGACGCTGCGCCTGTCGACGCCGACGCAGGGGATGTTCCGCATCGCCACTCGCGAGGTGACGCTTGGCGGCGTCGACATCCCGGCCGGCGGGAGGATCGTGGTGATCTACTCGTCGGCCAACCGCGACGAGGCGCTGTTCAGCGATCCGGACGAGTTCGACCCGGACCGGGTCAACCTCAAGGAGCACCTGGCCTTCGGCAAGGGCATCCACTTCTGCCTCGGTGCCGCGTTGTCTCGGCTGGAAGGCCGAATCGCGTTGCAGGAGCTGGCCCGCCGGATGGACACCATCTCGCTGCCGGACTCCAATCGCTACGAGTACTTCCCGAGCTTCATGTTGCGCGGGCTGACCAGCCTCGACCTTGACTTCACGGCACGGTCGGCGACATGAGCGACCTTGCCGGCAAGGTCGCCGTCGTCACCGGCTCGTCCCGCGGGATCGGCCGCGGCACGGCGATCGCGCTCGGCGAGCAGGGCGCCACCGTCTACATCACGGGGCGCTCGACGGGCGACGGTGACCTGACGATCGACACGACGGCTCGACTCGTCGACGAGGCCGGCGGCTCGGGCATCCCGGTGCGGACCGACCATGGGGACGATGCCCAGATCGCCGCGCTGTTCGAGCGGGTCAGCGAGGAGCAGGGGAAGATCGACCTCCTCGTCAACAACGTGTACAAGATCCCCGATCCGCCGGCGTGGGGTGGCGGCTTCTGGGACCACCCCGTGTCGATCTGGGACGATCAGGTGGGCATCGGTCTGCGCGCCCACTACGTGGCGTCGTGGCACGCTGCGCCGCTGCTGTTCTCCGCCGGGCCGGGCGGGGCGATCGTCAACGTGTCGTCACCGGGCGGTCAGTCGTACCACTTCAGCTCGTCGTACGGGGCCGGCAAGGCGGGCCTCGATCGGCTCGGGGCGGACATGGCCATCGAGCTGGAACCGAAGGGCGTCGCCTGCTGCACGGTCTACCCGGGCACGGTCGCCACCGAGTTCATCAAGGAGTGGGCCGGCCAGCGGGGCTCCAACGTCGACGATGCGCAGACCCCGCTCGGCGTCGGCCGGGCGATCGTGGCGCTGGTCACCGCCCCGGACCTGCTGCAGCGCACCGGCTCGATCCAGTGGATCGAGGACCTCGGCGAAGAGTTCGACGTCCGCGACGAACACGGCCGCCTCCCGTCCAAGTACAAGCAGCGCTCCTAACGGTTCTCAAGCGTTTTCAGGGGTCGCCCGCGACCCAAAACTACGAGAAGAACCGCAAGCGGTCGCGTTCGATCAGTGCGGTTCCTCCGTCGCCCGTTCGATGGCGAGGGTCTGCAGGAGGTCTTCGTGCAGCTCGAACCACACCGTGTGGTACGAGTCGCACATCGGGCTGGTGAACCACTTCGTGTCGCCCGACCGCACCAGGGCGAGGGCACGACCGAGGCGCGGGCCGTACACGGCGAAGCGCGCCATCGTCGCCGCCAGCTGTGTGCACACCGGCTGGACCCGATCGTCGATCGAGCCGAGCGCGCCGACGACCGTGGCGTCGTAGTCCGCGTCGGCGTGATCGTTCATCTCGCCGTCGGACTTGACCTGCCAGTTGGTGCACACCGCGATCAGGTCGTGGTTGACGGTGAGGAACTGCTGGTACGCGTCGCCGATGGTGTCGATGGCACCGCAGCTTTTGCGGTCGGCCGCGACGAGCGTGGCGTGGGCGTCGCGCCCCTCCGGCGTGAGGGACCACCCGGCCGCTCTACCCTCGCGGTACTTGAGGTGTCCGGCGTCGGCTGCCGCTTGGAGCATCGCCTCCACATCGAGCGCTGGGTCCCCGAGCGAGTGGCCGACAGACTCGCTCGTGGCGCGACCACGCAACTTGATGGCGTGCAGCGTTTGGAACGTGGGATCGGACTGGTGAACCACGGCCCAACGCTACGTTGCCGGCCGGTCGCACTTCCACGCCGAACGTTACGATCGCCGCTGTGACCGACGAGCACGGCCACGCCCACCAGCACGGCGACGCTCACGCCCACCAACACGGTGCGGGCCTCGCCCGGTCGGGCACCCGCCACCGCTCCCGACTGCTCGTCGCCTTCGCCCTTGGCGCGGTGGTGCTGGTGGTCGAGGCGGTCACGGCCTTCTTGACCAACTCGCTCGCACTGCTCTCGGACGCCGGCCACATGCTCACCGACGTCATCGGGCTCGGCATGGCGCTCGCCGCCATCCAGCTCGCCGATCGCCACGCTCGCACCAAACGCGCCACGCCGAGCCAGCACACGTTCGGCCTCTACCGCCTGGAGATCCTCGCCGCGCTCGTCAACGCCGTCCTCCTGTTCGGCGTCGCCATCTTCGTCCTCGTCGAGGCGGTCGACCGCCTGCGCTCGGAGTCGGACGTGGAGGGCTGGCCGATGCTGGTCGTCGCCGTGATCGGCCTCGTCGCCAACCTCGTCTCGTTCGCCCTCCTTCGCCAGGGCGCCAAGGAATCGCTCAACGTGCAGGGCGCCTACCTGGAGGTGCTCAGCGACGCCGTCGGGTCGGTCGGCGTGATCGTCGCCGCCGTCGCCCTGCAGCTGTTCGGCTGGTCGTGGATCGACCCGGTGGTCGGTGCCGCGATCGGCCTGTGGATCCTGCCCCGCACGTGGCGGCTCGGCCGCCAGGCCGTCCACATCCTCATGCAGTCGGCGCCGGCGCGCGTCGACCTCGCCCGGCTCCACGACGAGCTGGAGGCGATCCCCGGGGTCGTCGGCGTGCACGACCTTCACGTGTGGACGTTGACGTCCGACATGGATGCCGCCTCGGCGCACCTCGTCACGGCCGACGGGATCGATGCCCACGGTGTGCTGGACGATGCGCGGGCACTGCTCGCCGATCGGTACCTCATCGCTCACGGCACGTTCCAGGTCGAGCCGTCGAACCACACCGGCTGCACCGAAGTGGACTGGTAGCACGCCAGCGTTGGCGTTGCCTGCGGGCACGGCGCGCGTCGGGTGCTCGGGCTGGTCGTACCGCGACTGGCGCGGCGTCGTGTACCCGCAGAACCTCCCAGCCCGGCAGTGGTTCGAGGCGTACGCCGAACGCTTCGACACGGTCGAGCTGAACACCACCTTCTACCGGCTGCCCAAGGCGACCACTGTCGAGGCGTGGGCGAGTCAGGCGCCGCCGGGCTTCCTGTACGCCGCCAAGGTCGGTCAGTTCGGCTCGCACCGGATGAAGCTGCGCGACGCCGCGACTTGGTTGCCGCACCACCTTGACCGCGTCGAACACCTCGGTCCGGCACTCGGCCCGCAGCTGCTGCAGCTGCCGCCGCGCTGGCGGCGTGATGTCGGGCGGCTCGACGAGTTCCTGGCCGCCGCCCCGGCGCGGCATCGCTGGGCCGTCGAGCTGCGCGACGCGAGCTGGCTGCACGACGACGTGTTCGACCTGCTGGCCCGCCACGGCGCGGCACTGTGCGTGCACGACCTCCTTCCCGACCACCCGTGGCTGCGCACGGCGGACTTCACCTACGTCCGGTTCCACGGACCCGACGCCCTCGCCCACCCCTACCGGGGCCGGTACACCGGGCGTCGCCTGCGCCGGCCGGCTGGCCGGCTGCGGGAGTGGCTCGACGATGGCACGGACGTGTACGCCTACTTCAACAACGACTTCGACGGACACGCCGTGACGGACGCAGCGTGGCTGCGCGCCCGGCTGACGGCGTCATGAGCTCGGTGGTCGGGAGGGCCCGTGCTGTTCTGCAGGTCCGTCCGGTTGGCTCCCGGACACCTTGGGAAGGACGAACCACAGCGCGATGATGAACGCCGCGACGGGCGTCGTCATCAGCCAGGCCGACGTCGCCCCGAAGACGAGGCGGCTGACGCACCACAGCCCAGAGACGAGTGCGATGGCCAGCAGTACGAGGCCGACGACCGTCATTCGGATGCCCCAGCGCAGCCGAGCCGTGCGCTCTGTCCGGCTGGCAACACGGTGGTACACGGTCGGCGCGAGCAGGCAGATGACCGACACCAGTGACGAGATCAGCGAGACGCCGTAGGCGACTCGGCCCAGCTCGTCGAGCTCGGGGAAGCGTTGCGCGAAGGGCACGGTGAGCAGGAACCCAACGAGGACCTGCACGCCTGGCAGGACGACGCGCAGCTCCTGGAGCAACCCGTAGTAGCGCTGGCGCAGCACCTTGCGGTCGGTGTGGTCGTCCAGTTCGTGGAGGTCGCGATCGTCGTCCCAGTCGTCGTCGGGACCGCCCGAGTCGCTCATCGCCCACTGTTGCTAGCAGGTTGGTCCCGGCCGCTCGGCCTGTTCGGCCCGCGCCAGAAGTACCGTCGGGCGATGCCTTGCCTCCGAGCGCCGTCGCGCCGGGCAGACGGCCAGGCGGCCGAGATCAGCGCCGCCGTCGTCACCGACCTGCGCGCCGCGTGGGACGCGACAGGTCAGTGACGAAGGAAGATGCTCAGACCCTGGATCGGCCGCGGAAGATGCTCACCCCGCCCGGGCCGACCAGCAGGCCGACGATGATCAAGATGATGCCGAGGATCCAGCGGCTCTGAAAGAGCATGACGATGCCGACGATGACGAGGATCGCGGCAATGATCCAAAGGACGGTTGCGTTCATGTTTGTTTTCCTGTCGTGCTCAGGCGTCGTCGCCGGTGTCGAGCGAACCCTCGCCGCCCTGGTCGCGATCGTCGTCGCGCTCAGTCGGCTCGTCACCGGTGTCGGCGTCCCCCGAACCGCCGGCGTCCCGATCTTCGTCGGCTTCCGTCGGCTGGCGGGTGATGTCGTCATCGCTGAGGTTGCTCATGCCGGCACATTTGCCCAGTTCGCGTCATTTCGCAACTCTCGATGAGGAGATTTCCGCCGCCGTGTTGACCGAGGATCGAGCGCTTGCCCGCTGTGTCGGTGACGTCGATCGGTTTGCTTCGATCCACTGGGGTCGCGCGCCGTTGCATCGACGCGCCGAGAAAGGGTTCACCGACCTGCTCGATGTCGACGACGTCGAGCAGCTGCTCGCTCTGCTCGCCCGTCGCCCGCACTTCCGGCTGGTCAAGGACGGAGCGACCTTGCCGATCGACTCGTACACGACGACGGCCCGAGTCGGCGGCGCGACCATCGACGGAGTTGCCGACGTCGACCGCATGGTCGAGCTGGTCGCTGACGGGGCCACGGTCGTGCTGCAGGGGCTGCAGCGCACGTGGCTCCCGCTTGCCGACTTCTGCGACCAGCTGCAGGCGGAGATCAGCCATCCGGTGCAGGCCAACGCATACCTCAGCCCGCGGCAGGCGGCGGCCCTTGCTCGGCACACCGACACGCACGCCGTGTTCGCGCTGCAGGTGGCCGGCCGCAAGCGGTGGACGGTCGAGGGGCTCGACGAGGTCGTGATGGAGCCGGGTGATGTCCTGTACCTCCCGGCCGGCACTGCCCACGACGCCCGATCGCTCGACGTGTTCAGCCTGCACCTGACGATCGGGGTGCTTGCCGTGACTTGGCGGGACGTCGTGCGCAGGGTGCTCGCCGACGGGCCGGACGACCTCGACGCACCATTGCCGCTGGGCTACGCCGATCGGCCCGAGCAGCTGGCGCGTGCGCTCTCTGCGACGTTCGACGCCGTCGGGCGTCACCTGGCGACCGTCGACGTCGCTGCCGTCGCGACCGGCGAGGCGGTGCGCGCCGAACGCGCTCGTCGGTCGATGCCGAGCGGTCGACTGCGGGCGACCCTCGACCCGGCGAGCATCGCCGACGGCACGCGGCTGGCGCGCCGGATGGATGCCGAGCTGATCGACCGCCAGCACGACGGCGTGGCGGTGCAGTTCGCTGGCCGCCGCCTGGCACTGCCGGCGGCCGCCCGGCCGGCGCTCGCCGCGATCCTCCAGTCAGACGAACTGGCCGTCGCCGACCTGCCGGGTCTCGACGAACCGTCACGCGCCGTGCTCGCCAGGCGCCTCATCCGCGAGGGCCTGCTGCGCCCAGTGGCGGAG
The DNA here is from genome assembly GCA_051004915.1 of Ilumatobacteraceae bacterium. GTDB lineage: Bacteria > Actinomycetota > Acidimicrobiia > Acidimicrobiales > Ilumatobacteraceae > JALZMG01. The sequence continues at coordinate 2,918 of JBPCJW010000125.1, read as the reverse complement.
TAGCGAATCGCCACGCGTGGCCGTCTCCGGCCGTCAGCTCGGCGCGCCTGACCTCAGGAACTGGCGCGTCGGGCGGTGACGAGGTTGGCGGGGTCGTAGTCGGGTGCGACGCCCTTGACGAGGATCGCCTCACCGTCGATGTGATCGGTGCGCAGGTGGAGGATCTCCTGGTACTCGGGTGAGTCGTACCAGCCACGGGCGTCTTCGATGCCCGGGAACTCGATGATCACGATCGTGCCGGGCCACGGTCCTTCCTTGACCTCGACGTTCGCGCCGTGCACGAGGAAGCGGCCCTGGAACGGGTCGAGCGTGTCCTGGATGCGGTCGAGGTAGTCGAGCACGTCCCCGTTGATCTGCGGCGTGCGGAGGTGGGCGATGGCGTAGGCGGACATGCCCCCAGCATGGCGATCTCGGTACCGGCTGGCGATGACTCGTCAGGTCATGGGGTGGGTGCGGCGACGACCGAGCGCAGCCAATCGCACCACTGGTCGACGCCCTCGCCGGTCCGCGCGCTGAGCTGGATCACGGTCGCCGTGGGGTTCACGGCGGCGACGTTGCGCAGGAACAGGTCGAGGTCGAAGTCGAGGTGGGGCAGGAGGTCGACCTTGTTGACCACCACCACGTCGGCGGTGCGGAACATGACCGGGTACTTGAGTGGCTTCTCCTCGCCCTCCGTGACGGCGGCGACCATCGCTCTGGCGTGCTGGCCGACGTCGAACTCGGCCGGGCACACGAGGTTGCCGACGTTCTCGATGACGAGCAGGTCGAGGCGGTCGAGCGGCAGCCGGCCAAGTCCGGAGCGGACCATCACCGCGTCGAGGTGGCATTCGCCGCCGAACCCCGCCGCCGTGTTGACGAGCGAGACCGGCGCACCGAGCCCTTGCAGTTGGTCGGCGTCCAGGCTGGTCGTGATGTCGCCCTCGAGCACGCCGATGCGGACCTGCTCGCCGAGCTCGGTGATCGTGCGTCGCAGGAGCGTCGTCTTCCCGGCCCCGGGTGACGACATGAGGTTGACGGTGCGCACGCCGGCGGCGGCGAAGTCGGCCCGGTTGGCATCGGCGATGCGATCGTTCTCGTCGAGGATGCGCTCCAGCACGTCGACGCGCACCGTGCCCGTCAGGGCGTAACCGGAGTGGTCGCCCACGTCACGGTGCTCGTGCTCGTGTTCGTGTTCGTGTTCGTGTTCGTGTTCGTGATCACCGTGCGCGTGGTCGTGCGCAGTGCCGTCGGTGTGGCGGTGGAACCGTCCCATTCAGGGCGCCTCCTTGTCTCGCAACGCCGGCTGGGCGATGTCCATCCCCACGATCATGAACTCCTCGCCGCTGCGCAGCTCGACGTCGAAGCTGCCGCACGCCGCGCACGCCAGCACCGGGAGCTGCAGCGTGGTCTGAGCCCCACACGTCGTGCACTCGACGACCGCTGGCACGTGCTCGATCGCCAACTCACAACCTTCGAGGTCGGTGCCGTCGACGAGCAGCTGCCACGAGAACTGCAGGGAGTCGGGCACGACCTGGCGGAGGTGCCCGATGCGCACGATGACTCGCCTGACGGGCCGATCGCCGGCGCGGCGCTCGACCGTGTCAATGATCGCTTGGCCGACGGCCAACTCGTGCACGCATCACCCCTCGAAGTCGGTTGGACCAACCTAGGACCTGCGCTGATTGATGGACGACTTCGCCCGCTTGATCGCTGGGTGGGTCGAAGCAGCTCTTGAAGTTGGGGGGTGCGGCGCCGTGCGTGTCCGGCGGGGGAGTCCTCGGATCGTGTCATCGACGCTTCTGGGCGCGATTCGTTGCAGATCTGCGACGGTCCGCGCCCAGATCCCGATGTGCCGGCAGACAGATGACGAACGTCGCGCCACCGTTGGTCGTGGCGACGGTGACCGTCCCGTCGTGGCGCTCGACGATGTCGCGGGTGATCGCCAGCCCCAGCCCTGCGCCACCGTCGGCCGCGGCGCGTGCGTCGTCGAGGCGGGTGAACCGTTCGAACACCCGCTCCCGTTGGTCGACGGGGATGCCTGGGCCGTCGTCGGCGATCGTGAGGCGGGCCGTCGCGGCCTCACCGTTCGTCGTGAACGCGATGCGGCTGGCGGCGTGCCGGGCTGCGTTGTCGCCGAGGTTGCGGACGGCGCGGGCGAGCTGGGCGGCGTCACCAAGGGTCTGCACCGCAGTCACGCCCGAGGTGTCGATCGACAGGCCCGTCGTGGCGCGCAGCCGGGCCGCCTCGGCGAGCGCCAGATCGTCGAGGTCGACGGGTTGGTGGCGCAGCCGCTCGGTGGGGGCGTCGGAACGGGCGAGGTGGAGCAGGTCGTCGACGGGCCGTTGCAGCTGGGCGACGGCGACGCACGAGGAACTCGAAGACCTGGAACTCGCGTGCGGTCAGTTCGACCTCCACGTCTCCGAACCACACGCGTCGCATCGCCGGCTCGACACGCAATGCCCCGACGCGCACGGGGGTCGGCGGTCGCCCGCCCGCCGGCCGGAGTAGGGCGCGAACGCGCGCGACGAGGACGGGGAAGGAGAACGGCTTGACGAGGTAGTCGTCGGCGCCCGTGTCCAGCGCCTCCGCCTCGTCGAGGTCGCCGTCCTTTGCGGTGAGCACGAGCACCGGTGTCGACACGCCGGCGGCGCGCAGGTCGGCGCAGACCCGGAACCCGTTGCGCCGGGGCAGCATGAGGTCGAGCAGGACCAGGTCGTAGGAACCTTCGGTCGCCCGCCAGAAGCCGTCGTCACCGTCGGACGAGACCTGCACGGTGAAGCCCTCCGCCTCCAGTCCGCGAGTGATCGCGGCGGCGATCCTGGCGTCGTCCTCGATCAGCAGCAGCTTGGTCAACGGCGCACCTCGCCGCCAGTCTGCCCGCAGCACCTGACGGGACGCTGACGCGGTCGTCGGACCGACCGTGGTGTAAGTACCCCCTA
>JBPCJW010000124.1:0-12184 GCA_051004915.1 Ilumatobacteraceae bacterium | reverse complement strand
GCGATCAGTTGGCCGTCGAACGACACGTCGAAACCGTCGACGACGGCCTCGGTCGACGGCGCCGGCACGGCCACCGGGTCGTGATCGCCCGGGACGGTGAGGTCAGCGCCGAGCGTGAGCCCGTCATCGCCGGCCGGGGTGAAGTCGGCGAACACCCGGTACGAGCCGGGGTCCAACGCCGGCGCCGTGACCGTCCACACCCCGGCGTCATCCCGTGTCGGGTGGACGTGGGCGTACCAGGCCAGATCACGACTGACGACGATGAGGTGCAGCTCTTTGTCGTGCTCGACGTCGAAGTCGGTCACCGCACGACCATCGGGGCCTTCGATGACGAGCGCCAGGTCGGCGGGCGCGCCGCCGTCGACGACGGGGGTGCGCAGATCGAGAATGTAGCCACCTTGGCTGATGGCCAAGCCGGCCGGCAGTTGCTCGTCGGCCGGCGCCGTCGGCGTGTCCTCGACGTCGCCCTCGTGGTCGGCCATCCCGGTGGTGGTCGAAGCGTCCGGTCCAAGTGTGGCGCCGACCAGGGCCCCGCCGCCGAGCGCCACGGCGAGCACGACGCCGAAGGCGCCGAGCTTGGCGCCCGGAGACCGGAGTGTCGTTCGCAAGTTCGACATGTGTCGCACTATACCTCTAGGGGGTACCAGTTTACACGGTCCACCCTCATGTGGCGTCGGCGTCCGGGGTGAGCCGGACCCGGCGCAGCAACTGGGCGTTGAAGGCGACGACGATCGTCGACAGGCTCATCAAGATCGCCCCCACGGCCGGCGAGAGGGTGAAACCGGCCCAGGCCAGCACACCGGCGGCCAGCGGGATCGCCACGACGTTGTACCCGGCCGCCCAGGCGAGGTTCTGGACCATCTTGCTGTAGCTCGCCCGCGACAGGCGGATGACGCCGCCCACGCTGCGCGGATCGCTGGAGGCCAACACGACACCGGCCGATTCGATGGCGACGTCGGTGCCGGCCCCGATGGCCAAGCCGACATCGGCTCGCGCCAGGGCCGGGGCGTCGTTCACGCCGTCGCCGACCATCGCCACGGTCGCGCCGCGCTGCTGCAGATCCGTCACCGCCTGGTCCTTGTCCTCCGGCAACACCTCGGCGAACACCTCGTCGATGCCCAGGTCCCGGCCGACCGCCTCCGCCACCTGGCGGGCGTCACCGGTGATCATCGCCACCTTCACCCCCATGCCCTTGAGGTCGGCGACCGCCTCCCGTGCCTCCGGACGCACCTCGTCCTCGAGCGCGAAGACCCCGACGATCTCGTCGCTGCGCACGAGGTGGAGCACGGCCGCACCGCGCTGCTGCCAGCCCCCGATCTCGCGCTGTAGCTCGTCCGGGACGACGATGCTGCGCTCCCGGAGCAGCGCAGGGCCGCCGACGGCGTACTCGATCCCGTCGATCGTCGCCTTTACGCCGCGCCCGGTCAGTGCCCGGAAGTCCGTCGCCCGGGCGATGTCGCCGCGACCACGGGCCGCCGTGACGATCGCCCGGGCCAGCGGGTGTTCGCTGTCGGACTCCACGCCTCCGGCCAGCCGCAGCACCTCGGCGTCGTCCAGCCCGTTGACCGCAGCCACGCCACTGACGATGTGGGCGCCCTTCGTGAGGGTCCCCGTCTTGTCGAACAGAACGGTGTCGATCGAACGCATCCGCTCCAGCGCCAACCGGTCCTTGACCAGGATCCCCGCCTTCGCCGAGACGGCCGTCGACAAGGAGATGACCAGCGGGATGGCCAAGCCGAGCGCATGGGGGCAGGCGATGACCAGCACCGTGACGGTCCGCACCACGGCGTCGTCGACGTTGCCGAGCGACCACCACGCCACGAAGGTGAGGACCCCGGCGCCGGCGGCGACGTAGAACAACAGCGCCGCAAACCGGTCGGCCAGCGCCTGGGCTCGACCCTGGCTGGACTGGGCGTCCGCGACCAGCCGCTGGATGCCGGCCAGCGCGGTGTCGTCACCGACGGCATCGACCCGCACCCGGACCGACGAATCGGTGGACACCGTGCCGGCAACGACCCGGTCACCCGGGCCCTTGCCGACCGGCTTGGACTCGCCGGTGATCATCGACTCGTCGAGCTCGGCCTCCCCCTCGGCGATCACGCCGTCCGCCGGGACCCGGCCACCGGCACGCACCAGGACCACGTCGCCGACACGCAAGTCGTCCACGCCGACCCGTCGGACGTCGTCGCCATCGACGACCTCGGCATCGTCCGGCAGCAACTCGGCCAGCGCAGCGAGCGCGCCGCGCGCTTGGCCGATCGCCTTCATCTCCTGCCAGTGGCCGAGCAGCATGATGGTCACCAGGGCCGCCAGCTCCCACCAGAACTCGAGGTCCAACCAGTCGAGGCTGGTCGCCATCGACGCCACGTAGGCGACCGTGATGGCCATCGAGATCAGCAGCATCATCCCCGGCTGGCGATCGCGGACCTCGAAGACGCCGCCGGCGAGGAACGGCCAGCCACCCCACCAGAACACGGCGGAGCCGAGCACCGGCCCGTACCACTCCATCGCCGGCAGCGACAGGTCGTAGCCGAACCACTCCATCACCATGTGGCTCGTCACGACCAGCGGGATCGTCAAGACGAGGCTCAGCCAGAAGCGGCGGCGGAACATCTCCGGGTCGTGGCCGGCGTGCTTGTCGTGTCCACCACGGTCGCCGTGGATCGCCGCCCCAGACGTGGCGTCTTCCTTGGGGTCGCCGTGCGCCCCGTGCTGGAGATGCCGGGCTGCTGCGGGGTGGTGGACGTCGTGCGTGCTCATGGTGGCTCCGTTCGTGGACGACTCGATTATACCCCCCCGAGGTATTAAGTCAAGCGCCGCACTGATACCCCGGTGGTGTATCATGCATCTCGGGCAAGGAGGCCGAGGATGGCAACACGCGGCTACACGATGCAGAAGGACGACTACCTCAAGCGGCTGCGACGGATCGAGGGACAGATCCGCGGCCTGCAGCGCATGGTCACGAACGACGACTACTGCATCGACGTGCTCACCCAGGTCAGTGCAGCGACCAAGGCCCTTCAGAGCGTCGCCGTCGGCCTCCTCGACGAACACCTCCGCCACTGTGTCGCCGGCGCCGCGAATGCCGGTCGGCCCGAGGAGGCGGACCGCCTCATCGACGAGGCGACGAACGCCATCGACCGGCTCGTCAAGTCCTGAAAGAGACGCTCAGCGCAAGCAGAGTGCCCCGATCAACGGAACGAGGTGGTGGACCTGGACCATCGCCGCCATCAACACTGCGACCGGCCCCAAGGCGACGGCCGAGCTCCAGACGTTCGGACGCAGCAATGTTCTCGGGTTGGTGAGAGCGTCGACCCTTGCCGCCACTCCGAGTCCGGCCAGACCAGTCGCCGGTGCGGGAACTGGAGCGTGGGCCAGCGCCACCCGGGCGATCGTCCGGGCAACGACGTTGCGATCGCCGGAGGCTGCGGTGACCGATGACTCATCGGCCCAGCGCTCCAGGGCAAAGAGGAGCCGGCGTTGCAACGGGCGCATGATCGGAAGGAGCGCGTTGGCGAAGTCGGCGACGAGCACATAGCGGTCGTGACGGTGGCGGGCATGGGTCTGTTCGTGGGAGACGACGACGGCCAGTTCGTCAGCCGTGAGTGCGTCCACGAGCGCCGAGGACAGCACGATGCGCCCGGCCGACCCTGGCAGCGTGAAGGCGAACCACGACCTGCTGCAGATGACTTCGGGCGGACCAGCGTCCGTTCGGCGGACGGAGCGCCACGACCGCACCACCGCACGGACGCGGACCGTCCCCAGCACGATGATCGCCACGGACGACAACCCGAGCCATGGGGGAACCGGACTGTGCGCGCCGAGGGCGTCCTGGCACCACTCGACGACGCCGCCGAGCATCGACAGGTGGGCGACATACCCGATGGCCAGGATCGCCACGGCCGGCAGCACGGCGAGCGAAGCGGCCACGATCGTTGCCGTCAGCAACCGAGCGGCGAAACGCCATGGGAGCCGGCGGTGGGCGGCGGCGATCGCTGCGGCCATCGCCGACGCAAGCGCCAACGGCACGATCAGCTGCAACGAGCTCATGTCACCCCGTCCTCCACGGCCCGACGGATGGCGCTGATGTCCCGCTTGGACAGGTGACTGATGAAACCGGACAAGGCCGCGGCGCGGTCGTTGGCGCCCGCCAGCGCCTCTCCCATGCGGCGAGCGGTCAGCTCTGACTCGCTCATTGCGGCCTTGTACGCGTACGCCCGCCCGTGCGCGCTGCGAGTCACGATCCCCTTCACGGCCAGTCGGCCGAGCACCGTCATCACGGTGGTGTAGGCCAGCGCGCCGCCCATCTCGGCGCGCACCTGCGCCGGCGTCACCGGGACCGCGGCGCCCCAGAGCACGGCGAGCACCTCGTGCTCCAGTTCGCCGTCACGTCGTCGTGACAAGGGGGTCCTCCTCGTCGTCGATTGCGACCGGACGGTAGCGCCCCGTCCTGCGGTGCGGCCCGTCCCCGACACCGACGTCACTGGTTCCGGTATGGCGCACCCGACACCCGCAGGGCGCCACGGTACTACTACAGTGTTTAGTAGTACCCCCCAGGAAGGACGTGGAGAGGTGAAGCGCTTTGCGGCGATCTTGGTCATCGGTGCCGTCCCGGCGGTTGCTGCCTGCAGCGACAGCGATCATTCCGGGATGGGCAGTTCGTCCGGCTCGGCGATCGGCTCCGCCGCCGACGGACCGGCGTCCGCTGATCAGGCCAAGGTCAACGAGGCTGACGTGTCGTTCACCCAGGGAATGATTCCCCATCATCAGCAAGCCGTGGAGATGGCCGACCTTGCCCTCGACCCGGTTCATGCAGTCGGCGCTTCCGTGATCGACCTGGCAACACGTGTCAAGGCAGGACAGGACCCAGAGATCGCTCTGATGACGGGCTGGTTGGAGGACTGGGGTCAGCCCATGGAGATGTCCGACGGCGCCATGGCAACGATGGAGGGCATGATGTCCGACGAGGACATCGAAGCGCTCGCTGCGGCCAATGGCGCCGACTTCGATCGCCTTTGGCTGGGGATGATGTCTGAACATCACCAAGGCGCCATCGCCACGGCCGAGAGGGAGGAGGACGAGGGCACCAACCCCGATGTCATCGCCCTCGCCGGGGAGATCATCGCCGCCCAGCAGGCGGAGCTCGCCGAGATGCAGAGCTTGCTCGACGGCTGATCTCGCGGGGGGCCTCAACGCCCACCCGGCAGTGCTCGTGGTGACCAGCGTGGCGCTCAAACTCCTCAACGCATGTCTCGAATGCGGCGCGGTAGGCCTCGACGGGCAGATCGACGATCTGTCCATCTCGTCCCGGACCCGCGAGCAGTGCGCCCGTCGCGCGCAGATGTCAGCGCACGCGAGGTCCGTTGCGACACAGCGACGAAGCTCCTCGACACCGTGTTCGAACAAGCATGCGGCGGCGCACGCCGAGAACACCTGAGTGCACTCGAAACAGGCGCGAATGCACCGTTCGAGGTCGTCAGCGCCGGCCACCGCCGCGAACCTGCCACGTGTCGAGCAAGGTCCGGATCGGCGAGGTCATCGTTACTCCGAGCCTTGGCTGCCATCTTCATCCTGGAGGAGCTGGTTGTCAGCACGACTGGACTCACGGCGGCCAACGCGGCCACGCGGCGACCGCTCTGATGATCGTTGGCCGGTGCGCTGCGGTCGTTCGACACGGCAGTCCACCCGGCGCATCGAACCGGACGCGTCTCGACATTGACGGCCGTGCGAACACGTCGTCGCACTCACCGATCGTCCGAGCGTTGTCCTCAAGGCGACAGCACAGTCCGTCCCCGGCGTGCGAGCCGGACGAACGCCACGCGCACGCCCTCCGGATAGTCGCCCTCAGAGATTGGTTCGGAGAAGTCGACGCGTGCCGCACTCGAACTGTGCGGCGTGTCGACCACCAGATCGAGGCCACGTCGCGATGCGCTCGACACGCGCCGCGGTCGCGTCGGGATGACCGAACGCACGAGCAATGACCACGAGGTCGTCGGCGTGGTTCTCGTTCATTCGCCGTAGCGGATCGGCATGGCCCTCGTGGTCCACTACCAACCTCCCTTCGGATGGGTACTCGACCACCCGGTTCCGTGCTCGCCCGTGCGCCGTTCGTGACGGGCTGCTTGGTCGAGCTCGAGCTGTCGGACGAGCTGGTAGGCAGATCGGTGATGCCATGCCGCCGGCTGACCCTTGACCTTCGACCCGGCTCAAACCCGTACCGTTATCAGAATGAGCATCTACACGATCGGTGAAGTCGCCTCCCGCACCGGGTTCAGCGCGTCCGCCCTCCGCTACTACGACGGCATCGGTCTGGTTGAACCGACGACCCGCACCGACTCGGGCTACCGCGTCTATGACGACAAGGCGTTGGGTCGGTTGGCGTTCATCGCTCGCGCCAAGCGGCTCGGCTGTTCCCTCGAAGAGATCACCGAGCTGGCCGGCATCTGGGACGGCGAGCGATGCGGCCCGGTGCAGCGGCGGTTCCACGAGCTCGTCACCGACAAGATCCATCGCGCCCAACGTCAGGCCGTCGAATCAGCCTCGTTCGCCGCACAGCTCCAGCGCGCCGCCGAACAGCTCAGCAGCGCCCCGGTCGACGGCCCGTGCGGCGAGGACTGCGCCTGCGTCAGCTCGACCCCGGCCGTCACGTCGACGTCGGGCGTCGAGCGGAGCACCAAGCCGAACGACGTGCCGGTCGCCTGCACGCTCGAGGCTGGCGCGATGACGGACCGACTCGCCGTCTGGAGCACCGCCCTCGATCACGCCACCGCACGAACGCCGCTCGCCGACGGGGTGCGCGTCGAGTTCGACGCCGAGCTCGACACAGCTGAGCTGGCTCGGCTGGTCGCCGTCGAGCAACAGTGCTGCGCGTTCTTCTCGTTCGCACTCACCGTCGACCAGCGCGGTGTCGGATTGGAGGTCAGTGCCCCCGAGGACGCAGCCGCAATCGTCACCACGCTCTTCGGGTCGCCGGCGTGAGGCGCCGCGAGGTCCCGGGTTCGACCCAACCGGAGTCGGTGCCGATCGAGATCTCCGAGCAGCCCACATGACCGTGCGCTGATTCGTGGGCCGACGGGACGCCGGTTGACGAACCAGTCCGGGTCTGATCCTGCCAAGCCGCAGCGGGTTCGTTCTGGGCGTGTTTCCTGCCAGGTGTCGTCGAAGACGGCGCCCAGATGGGGCGGCGGCCAGCGCGCCGATGAGACCGCGACGAGCGACGCGGCGTCTGGCTCTCAGCTCAGCGGTAGCGCCGCGTCGTCGACATGAGCATCTGTCACCCTCGGCTCGACGCAGCGTCGCCGGCGGTGCGAGCCGAGGCCAGGAGCTGCTCGCGGATCGACGCCGTGTCGAAGTACACGCGCTCGGTGACGATGCGGTCGCTGCCGTCGTCGAACAGGAACAGGGCCAGCAGTCGCGACCGGAACGAGGTGCCGAGGCTGGAGTGGGTGCCGAGCAGATCGAACTCGACGACGACGCCATCGCTCGTACTGCGCAACACAGCGTTCTCGTTGCGCTGGTCGGGGAAGTCAGCCCTCGTGCGGGCGAAGTACTCGCGCACCTCGGCCTCGCCGTCGAACGCCTCTCCTGTCGCCATCAGCTCATAGCGCGGGCGGGCGAACGTGGCGATCGTTCGATCGAAGTCCTGCACGTTCTCCGATTCCATGTGTTCGCGCACGACCGCCAACCGCCGTTCCTCGAGATCTGCGGTCATGGTCCTATTCCATCGGTTCTGCCGAAGATTCGGACTGGATTTCCAGTCCGAATCTTCGTCAGAACGGTCAGGTGCAGTCCTCAGCCGTCAGCCGTCAGCCGTCAGCCGTCAGCGGTGTCGGCGTTCGAGCCGCGGCCTGCGCCCGGCGCGTCCTCCATGTGCGGGTCGGTGCCGTCCGATCCGACTTGTCGGTGTAGGCCTGCAAGCTGGAGTCGATCACGGTGTCGGCCGCGTTGCTCGAAGTCGCCGCGGCCACTTCGGACACCGAGCCGGGGTCGGTCGCCACGCCTGGCGCGGTCAGGTCGACGCCCTCGTCGGGCTTGGTGCGGGGTTCCATGTCATCACTCATCGTGGCTCCAGTCGTTCCAGGTCCAGTTCCCGTGCCCGGCATGACCCAGAATCAGCCGTTGGTCCCACTCGGTGCGTCGCGGTGACGGCCGTTGCCCACGCGCGGCTCGGCGTATTGATCCACGCCCGCAGCAAGAGCAGCGCGGCGACGAGGTAGACGGCGCCGGCCGGCACCCACATGATCACCCCCGCCAGCTGCTGGTCGGCGAGAGGAGTCAGGCCCCACACCTGCGTGGTGGTCCCGTACGACGGATACCGCGGCTCCGTGGCGAACGTCAACAGCACACCGAGCAGACCGCACTGCAACGACAGGACGAACAGCACGAGTACACCCAATCCCGCCCGACCCTGTCGGCGCCTGGCGTGCACGATCGCCGCCCACGACGCCAGGGCGGTGACGAGGAACGTGAGGTGTTCCACTCCGTGGAGCGCGTCGCTGCCGAGCACCGCCTCGTACGGCCCCCTGGCGTGCCAGATCCACAGCGCGGCCACGAACAGGCCGGCCGTGAGCACCGGATCGGCGGCCGCCCGGGCGGCGAGCCTGGCCGACGGTGTCGCCCGCCAGCGCCCGAGCCGGCGCCGCGCCGTCATGGCCAGACCACCCGCCAACGTGCGCACGGGCAGGCCGAGCACGAGCAGCGGCGCAGCGATCGTCGTCAGCAGCACGTGCTGCACCATGTGCGCCGATCCGAGCGAGGCGCTCATCGCGTCCAGCGGCGACACCAGCGCAACGGCGACGACGGCGAGCCCTGCGCCGAACGAGCGCGCCGGCCACGGGGACCGTGCTCGTCCGGGCGGTTGCCGGTCCAGCGCCGTCCAGTACACGACTGCTGCGACGACGAGGCCGACCAGGATCAACGGATCCCAGTTCCACGCCGTCCACAGCTCGCCGGGGTCGATCGGTCCGTGGTGGGCGACGACGCTCAGCACAGCGAGGCACCGAGCAGTGGAGCGGCCAGGAACAGCACGAGCAGCGTGAACATGCCGAGCAGCATCAGCCCGGTGACGACCATGAACTGGCGGTTCTGCCGGCGGTCGTCGGCGCCGGCCGCGTCGTCGCCGACGCCGGCCGAGATCCACAGTCGGCGGGCCCGCCACGCGTACAGGGCGAACACCGTCACCGTCGCCGCAGCTGCGGCGAAGATCACCGTGCGCAGTGCGCCCGTGCCGAGCAGCGTCAACTCGTCGGCGCAGCTGGCCTCACCCAGCAGGTAGACGAGCCAGAAGTACGTCATGCCGACGACCGGCCCGACGAGCAGGAGCGCCCACGCCGAGCCGAGACGGCGGGGCAGCCCCGACAGCGAGCCGCGATGATCGTCCGCCCGCTCGACGAGCTGCTCGCTCACCGCCTATCCCATCCGCGGCGCGAGGTAGAGGGTCGCCGAGCCGATCAGCCACATCACCGTGAGCGCGCTCCAGTACCGCGCTGCGTTCGTCACGGCGGCATGGCGGCGGGCGGTGAAGTGGCCGCGCACGGCGGCGGCCAGCACGACGGCCAGGAGGACCAGCCCGATCAGCGTCACGGTGACCAGGAAGCCCGCCAGCACGTAAAAGATCGAGCCGTAGGCGTGGTCCTGCGCACTGAACTCGAGCCCCGTGAGGTCGTAGACCTGCAGCGCACCGGCAAGCAGGGTGAGCAACCCGGCACCGCCGAGGCCGGAGCGCAGACGGGACGCCGACCCGGCGCTGATGCCGCGGTGGGCGCGCGCCATCAACACTGCGCTGGCACAGATCGCGAGCACGGCAAGCGCGGCCACCCAGAGGCCCGGCAGCGGCACCCCGTCCGGTGGCCACTGCGCGTTCTCGATGCGCAAGTAGAAGTAGCTGAGCAGGAGCGTCGAGAAGGCGACGGCGACGACGAGCAGTGACATCCCCATCCCCCACGTCGCCAGCGTCCGGCCGCCGTCGGTCCGCACGGCGACACCGTGTTCCCGCTCGAACTCGTCCTCCTCGGCCTCCGTCGTGGCGACGGGCTCCGGCCGGTTCCACATGATGACGGCGCCGATGATCACGGCCGCGGCGAGGCCGATCACCTCGACCCGGTGGACCATCTCCCCGATGAACATCAGCACCGTCCCGCATGCCGCGACGAACGGCCACATCGAGGGACCCGAGACGCGGATCACCTCCTCCGGCTGACCGTCGTTGATGCCCGTGACGAGGCCGGCCCGCCACGTCAAGGGCCACCGGGACAGGGCCTGCAACAGGTTGACGACCCGTGGCTCACCGCTGTGCAGATCGTCCTGATCCCACAGCGGATGCCGGCTGCGCACGATCGGCGGGATGGAAAAGCCCTGGTTGGGTGGCGGCGACGTGACCGACCATTCCAGGGTGTCCGCCTCCCACGGGTTGTCGCCGGCCAGCCGGCCCCGGTACTTGCTGTACACGAGGTTGGCCAGGAACACGAGGATCCCGCTGAACAGCACGAACGCCCCGATCGTGGAGAGCAGGTTGTAGATCCACCACCCCGAGTCGGCGTCATAGGTGTATACCCGTCGCGGCATGCCGAGCAGTCCGACGATGTGCATCGGGAAGAACGCCAGGTTGAGCCCGGCGAACATCAGCCAGAAGTTCCACCGGCCGAGCCGTTCGTTGAGCAGGCGCCCGCTGAACTTCGGCAGCCAGTAGTAGGCGGCGGCGAAGAAGGGGAGGGCGACGCCGCCGATCAGCACGTAGTGCAGGTGCCCGACGACGAAGTACGAGTCGTGGGCCTGCAGGTCGAACGGCGCGGAGGCGACCATGATCCCGGTGATCCCGCCGATCACGAACGTGATCAAGAACCCGACGATGAACAGCATCGGCGTCTTCCACACCGGTCGCCCGACCGACATCGTGGCCAGCCAGGCGAAGATCTGCACGCCGGCCGGGATACCGATGGCGATGCTCGCCGCGGAGAAGAAGCTGGCGACGACCGGCGACAGGCCGACGGCGAACATGTGGTGGGCCCAGAGGGCGAACGACATGAAGCCGATCGAGACGAACGCCGCGACCAGCCAGCCGTACCCGGCGATCTTGCGGCGGGCGAAGACGGGCAGCATCATCGACACCGCGCCGGCGGCGGGGAGGAACTGGATGTACACCTCCGGGTGGCCGAAGATCCAGAACAGGTGCTGCCACAGCAGCGAGCTGCCGCCCGTCTCCGGATCGAAGAACTTCATGTCGAAGCTGCGGCTCAGCTCCAGCAGCAGGCTGCCGACGACCAGCGTCGTGAAGGCGAAGATGATCATGAACGCCGTCACGAGCATCGCCCAGGCGAACAGCGGCAACCGCGACAGCGTCATCCCCGGCGCCCGGAACTTGAGGATGCTGATCACGATCTCGATGCCCGCCGCGATCGCCGCCACCTCGGCCACGCTCAGACCGAGGACCCAGAAGTCGAGGTTGAGGTCCGGCGAGTAGCGCAACAGGCTGAGCGGTGTGTAGGCGAACCAGCCGGCGTTGGGCACGGCGCTGAACAGCGTCGCGCTGTAGTAGAAGAGCCCGCCCATCAGGAACGTGAAGAAGCTGTAGGCGCCGAGGCGCGGGAACGGCATCTCCCGCGTGCCAAGCAGGAACGGCAGCAGCAGGATCGTGAAACCCTCGGTGATCGGGAGGATGACGAGGAACATCGTCACCGAGCCGTGGTTCGTGAACATCTCGTTGTACAGCTCGGGGCTGACGAGATCGTTCTCCGGGAACGCCAGCTGCAGGCGCATGACGAGCGAGTCGACACTGCCGCCGAGGAGGAGGAAGAAGAACCCGGTGTACAGCAGGCGCTTGCCGATGGCGTCGTTCTGGACCGCCATGAACTTCCTGCGCAGGCCCGGCGGGTCGTTCCACAGCCGCTCCAGCTGCTCTGACGTGGCGGGCGGTTCGTGCACCGACGGCGTGTCCGCGCTCGGCTTCATCTCGTCGGTCATCGCAGCTCGCTCACGTACGTACCTCACCATGAGTGGTGACGCCAAGGCCGCGCCCACCAGCTGCGTTGCCATGAGCGACAAGACCGTGACGATGGTTCGCTCGCTCACGGGTACCTACTCGAGGCCCTCGAGGTAGGCGACGAGCGCGGTGACCTGTTCATCGGTCAGCTCGGGCGACGGCATCGACGTACCGGGCTTGATCGACTGCGGGTCGCGCAACCACGCG